>NZ_JAVIWK010000001.1:4621827-4928229 GCF_034314165.1 Pseudomonas sp. Bout1
GAGCTCCACCGCCGCGCCGATGCTCACCGGCACGCTGGTGACGATTATCGGCTTTTTGCCGGTGGGTTTTGCCCGCTCGGGCGCCGGGGAATACGCCGGGAATATCTTTTGGATCGTCGGCTTTGCGTTGATCGCATCGTGGCTGGTGGCGGTGGTATTCACCCCGTACCTGGGGGTCAAGCTGCTGCCGCACATCAAGCCGGTTGCCGGCGGCCACGATGCGATTTATGCCGGCCGTTATTACCAGAAACTGCGCCGCCTGGTGGATGCCTGCGTGCGCAATCGCTGGTGGGTGACCGGGCTGGTCGTGGCGGCGTTTGTGCTGTGTGGTGTGGGCATGGGGGTGGTGAAGAAGCAGTTCTTCCCCAACTCCGACCGTTCCGAGCTGATTCTTGAGGTGTACATGCCGCCGGGCAGCGCCTTCAAAAGCACCGAGGCGGTGGCGGCGCAGGTAGAAAAGGCGCTGATGCAAGAGCCGCAAACCGTGATGGTCGACACCTACGTGGGCGGCGGTGCGCCACGGTTTTTCCTGTCGTTGAACCCGGAGTTGCCAGACCCGGCTTTCGCCAAGCTGATCGTGCAGACCGCCGACGCCCTCGCCCGCGATGCGCTGAAAGCCCGCATGGGTGAACGCATCGCCGCGGGCGAGTTTCCGGCGGCGCGGGTACGCGTCACCCAGTTGGTGTTCGGCCCGCCCGTGCCGTTCCCGGTGGTATTTCGCGTGTCCGGCCCGGACCTGAATGTGCTGCGCAGCCTGTCTGAAGACGTACGCCAGGTGGTCGCCGCCAACTCGCTGACCCGCGACGCCTTCCTCGACTGGGGCGAGCGCGCCAGCAGTTACCGGCTGGTACTGGACCAGGACCGCCTGCGCCTGCTGGGTTTTACCCCCGACGGGGTCAAATCCCAGCTTAACGCCTTGCTCACCGGCAACCCGATTACCGAAGTGCGCGAGGGCAACCGCACTGTTTCAGTGGTCGCCCGCTCCCAGGGCAGCCAGCGCGAAGACCTCGGCAACCTGGACAACATGACCCTGACCAACAGCGCTGGCGTTTCGGTGCCACTGGCCCAGGTCGGGCATTTCCAGGCGGTGATGGAAGAACCGATTCTCAAGCGCCGCAACCGTGCGCTGACCGTGGAAGTGCGCGCCGACATCGTCGATGGCACCCAGCCGCCGGATGTGGAAATGGCAGTGTACAAGGACCTGCAACCCTTGATCGCCAAGCTGCCTGCCGGGTATCAGATCGTCATTGGCGGCCCGGTGGAAGAAAGCGCCAAGGCCAACGTCGCGTTGGCAGCGCTGTTCCCGATCATGATCCTGCTGACCTTGACCGTGATCATGTTCCAGGTGCGCTCGTTCGGGGTGATGTTCATGGTGTTCGCCACCGCGCCGTTAGGGCTGATCGGCGCGGTGCCGACGTTGCTGCTGTTCAACCAGCCGTTCGGGTTCAACGCCATATTGGGGTTGATCGGGATTGGCGGGATCCTGATGCGTAACACGCTGATCTTTACCGACCAGATTCGGCAGAACCAGGACCAGGGCATGGTGATTCGTGAAGCGATCATCGAGGCCACGGTGCGCCGGGCACGGCCGGTGATTTTGACCGCACTGGCGGCGGCATTGGCGTTTATTCCGCTGACGCTGTCGGTGTTCTGGTCGTCGCTGGCGTATGTGCTGATTGGCGGAGTGCTAGTGGGGACGGTGTTGACGTTGCTGTTCTTGCCGGCGTTGTGCAGTTTGGTGCTGGGGCGGGAGAAGACGCGGGAAGTGGTGACGGCAACCTGATCCAACTAACACCACAGAACAGTGTGGGAGCTGGCTTGCCTGCGATGGCGGTGTATCAGTCAAAGAATTCATGACTGACAATCCGCTATCGCAGGCAAGCCAGCTCCCACATTTTGATCTGCTTCCACAGAGGATCAGTGGTGGTTTCAGATCAGCGCTTGGACAGTTCCATGATCATCCGGCTCAACAGGTAAATCCGCGGCGCCACGCTCTCCACTTCGGCATATTCTTCCGGCGTATGAATATTGCCCCCGACAATCCCGAACCCGTCCAGGGTCGGCGTGCCCACGCCGGCTGACAAACTGGCATCCGCCGCCCCGCCGCTGCCTTCAACCGTCAACGTGCGCCCCAGTTCGCCATAAATCCCCTGGGCAATCGCGACCAGCTTGTCCGACTCCGGCGTCTGCGGCATCGGTGGCAGGCCGCGGTGCAGGCTGGTGGTCACTTCTGTCTCGGGGATCAGCTTGTTGGCCGAGACCCGCGCCAGGTCTTTCTCGATGCGATCAAACTCTTCCGGCAACGCTGCCCGCACATCAGCCTTGGCAGTGGCCTGGTCGGGGATAACGTTGACCCGGTCACCTGCGTTGATCACGGTAAAGTTGATGGTGGTTTTCTTCTCGGCATCCCCAAGTTTGCCCAGTTGCAGAATCTGGTGCGCCGCTTCCATCGCCGCATTGCGCCCCAACTCCGGAGCGACGCCGGCATGGGCGGCCTTGCCCTTGACCTCGACCACGGCGGTGGCACTGCCTTTGCGCCACACCACCAGGCCGTCCGCCGGGCGTCCCGGTTCCAGGTTGAGGGTCACGTCGTGGCCCTTGGCGGTGTTGCGGATCAGTTCGGACGCGCCGTCGGTGCCGGTCTCCTCGCTGGCATCCAGCAGGAAGGTGATTTGCGCGTAATCCTTGAAGCCCTGGTTTTTCAGGACTTTCAACGCATAGATGCCGGCGACGATGCCGCCCTTGTCATCCATCACGCCCGGCCCATAGGCGCGGCCGTCCTTGATGTGGAACGGCCGGGCCGCCGCCGAGCCTTCCTTGAACACGGTGTCCATGTGGGCCATCAACAGGATCTTGGCTTTGCCGGTGCCTTTGAGGGTGGCGATCACATGGCTGTTATGCGCGGCGGCATCGGGCACCAACTGGATGCTGAAACCCAGTTGCTTGAGCTCGTCGACGGCAATGTCACGCACTTGAGTCAGGCCCGGCTCGTAGCCGGAGCCCGAGTCGATGTTCACCAGGCGCTCCAGCAGTTTCAGGGCGTCGGCCTTGTACTGCTCGGAATCGGCCTGGATTTGCTTGTGGGGTTCGGCGCTGAAGGCCGGCATGGCGAAAGACAGCGCCAGGGTGGCTGCCAGCAAGGTACGCGGGAAGTTGAAGAGCATGAACCGATCCTTGTTTTTGTTGGAAGGTAGCGCTCCACCCTACCTGACAATATACAATTTGTTGATCCTCAGATCGACCTCA
Source organism: Pseudomonas sp. Bout1 (assembly GCF_034314165.1). Taxonomy (GTDB): domain Bacteria; phylum Pseudomonadota; class Gammaproteobacteria; order Pseudomonadales; family Pseudomonadaceae; genus Aquipseudomonas. Next base: position 4,625,074 of record NZ_JAVIWK010000001.1, read on the forward strand.
GCCAACTTCCCTGCACCGAACTCACCCGGTTGCGCCCGCTGCTCTTGGCCTCGTACAAGGCCTGGTCGGCATCGTTCAGCCAACTGGTGGCGTCGCCGTGTGCCAGTCGGTACGGCGCCAGGCCGATACTCAGGCTGGCGCGCAAGGTCGGGTCTTGTGCGTAGGCCAATGAGTTGAAGCGGTCGCGCAGGGCGTCCATCACTTCGGTGGCGCGGTTCAGGGGCATGTCCGGCAGGATCACGCAGAATTCATCGCCGCCATAACGCCCGGCCAGGTCGGTGGCCCGCAGGTTCTGGCGCAACACCTTGCTCAATTGGCGCAGCACGATATCGCCGGTGACATGGCCATAGGTGTCGTTGATGGTCTTGAAGTGGTCGATGTCGATCAGCGCGATGGCAGCGCCCTGCTGTTCGCGGCGGCAGCGTTGGAACTCGATTTCCAGGTGGTCTTTCCAGGCGCCGTGGTTGAGCAGGCCCGACAGGCTGTCGGTGCGGCTCAACGCCAGCAACTCGCGTTTGTGCCGAGCCAGGGTGATGGCTTGCCGGTAGCAGATCCAGCCCAGGGCCAGCGGGTATAGCATCAGGATCGGCAGGCAGGCGTACAGCTGCACTTCGCTGGTGAGGGTTGTCACCGCCGGGGTGAACACCAGCAGCGACACGCCGACCCCCAGTGCCTGGGCCACCCAGCCGGCGAGCATAAAGCGTGGGCCGCCAATGGCGACGTTGTTCATGGTCATCATCGACAAGGTGGTCACGCTGGGCAGCGGATTGAACTGCATGGCGCCCACCCAGAACCCGCCGCAGAACGAGTCGAACAGCAAGTTGCGGTGTTCCGAACGCAGGGAGTTTTTTGAGTGCCGCGACCATTGATAAGCCACATGCGGCCAGATAAAGGCATTGGCAACCATCAGCACCCAGACCCAAATGGGCTTATCCAGCGGATAGATGGCGACGGCCACGCAGAGAAACCCGAGGGTCAATCCCAAGGTGCGCGACTTATACAAGCGTGTAGCGAGCGAAAGTCCCTTTCCTCCTGCGGCTGGCATGATCTGGCTTGATCCTGGATGAATGCACGAAGTCTATCAGGGCAACGGCAAATCGCCACTACCGCTCATAAGCTGGCCTTCAGTTGGAAAAGCCCCGCGCCAGCATCAACGCCACGCCCAGCAGCAGCACCGCCGTGGCCCGTTGCAGCAGCACCCGGCGCCGGGGGTTTTCCAGCACGTGCTTGATACGCTGGCCGAAATAGCAATACAGGCAACCGCTGGCAAATTGCAGCAGCAGGAAGGTCAGGCCGAGGATCGCAATGTCGGCGGCGGCGCTGCCCTGGCCGATGGCGGCAAACTGCGGGAATACCGCGCTGAACAGGATGATCGCCTTGGGATTCGACAACCCGGTGAGCAGGCCCTTGCCGAACAGGCTGCGGGCATTTTCCGGGGTTGCATCATGGGTAGTAATCGTCACCCCGCTGCTGGTCCATTGCTTGTAGGCCAGGTAAAGGATGTACGCGACGCCCACCACCTGGATGATCCGGGTGATCAGCGGGTAGTCCTTGATCAGTTCGGAAAAGCCCACGGCAAAGATCAGGATAGAGACCAGGTACGAAACACTCGCTCCGAACTGCGCCGGCAAGGAGCGGCGCAGGCCGTCTTTGAGGCCGAGGCTTAACAGCAACAAGGTCATGGGGCCGGGGCTGAATGCCAGGGTGGTGCACAACAGCAGGAAGTACAAAAACGAAGACAGCGTCAGCGCGGTGGCCATGGTGTTGGATTCACAGCAGGAAGTAAGGCGTGCAGTCTAGGGCGCACCTCGCGCCAGAGGCAGGTAAACTCTGTGGATATATGCGCAGACTTTACCGGTAAAGTTGGCGGCAAACCTAAGGACAGTGCGATGCCAATCCCCGCGATTCACTTTCATGACCAAGCGCCGAAGGTGCAGCAGATCGTCGACGCCCTGGCTCACGCGATTGAGCAAGGCGAGTTGGCCGCTGGTAGCAAACTGCCGTCGGTACGTGAGTTGGGAGCCTTGCTTGGCGTCGGAAAATTTACCGTTAACGAGGCGCTGGACCGCCTGCGTGGGCGCCACCTGCTGACCTCCAGCCAAGGCCGTGGGCATTTTGTTGCCAACAGCCAGGCGCAGGTGTCCTCCAGCACCTGGGTCGACTTACTGCCCCAGGACTTGCTCAGTGTGCTGCGCCGCCCATTGTCCACGGCCCAGGGCGACCTGCGCCCCGGCGGCGGCCACCTGCCAGAAGACTGGCTGGACTGCGACGTGTTGCGCCAGGCGATGCGCAGCGCGGTGCGCGCTCCCACGCTGCGTATCGCCGGGCTGGGCACCCCGGCGGGCCTGCTGCCATTGCGCCAGGCTCTGCAACAGAAACTGCACGGTGAAGGCTTGTCGGTGCCGGTGGAGCAGATCATCACCACGCCTAACACGGTGCAGGGGCTGGACATGCTGATGCGCCTGCTGGCGCGGCCTGGGGACACGGTGTTGCTGGATGCGCCGTGTTATTTCAACTTCCACGCCAACCTGGCGTTGCATGGGGTCAAGGTGGTGACGATCGCCCGGCGGCCTGATGGTTTTGATTTTGTCGCGCTTGAACAGTTGTTCGCGCACCATCGTCCCAGCCTGTATCTGACCACCAGTGTGCTGCATAACCCGACCGGGCATTCGTTCAGTCCGAGCCAGGCGTTTCGGTTGTTGCAACTGGCCCGGGAGTATCACTGCCATATCGTTGAGGATGATCTTTACGGGGATTTGCACCCTAACCCGCCGCCGCGTTTGGCGACTTTGGCGGGGTTGGAGCAGGTGACATATCTGTCGGGATTTTCGAAGGTGCTGACGGCGAATGCGCGGGTCAGTTATGTGGTGGCGGCGCCGCAGTTGGCGGCAAACTTGACCAATATGAAACTGATGAGCGGCGGGATTACATCGGAATTGTTTGAGCAGATTGTGTATCGGCTGCTGAGTGAGGGCGGGTATGCCAGGCATCGCAAGCGCATGGTTCAGCGGCTGCTGGAGGCAGGGGGGCGGGTTGAGCAATGGCTGCGACGGTGTGGGTGTGAGTTGCCGATGGGGTATGAGGGGGGGATGTTTATCTGGGCACGATTGCCGGCGGGAGTTAACGGTGAGCAGTTGGCTGAGGCCGGTTTAAAACGCGCGATGGTGTTGGCGCCGGGGGCGTTGTTTGGGTATGAGCCGGGGTTGCGGGATTTTATGCGGTTTAATGTGGCGCATTGCGATGAGGCCAGGCTTCAGGCGGAATTTGAGGGGTTGCTGCGGGCGCGGTTATAGGCAGTAAAAGGCGCCAACTCAAAGAGCTGGCGCCGGTGTTACGGATTAAGTGGCGGGTTGATCAGCACCTTTACCGTTCACTTGAGATCAGGCGCTGGCTGCAGATATGAGCCATGCTGACCGGGGTACCGGCACCGCCCACGCCGACATCCGGATACTCCTCGATGCGCAGGCGCCAGACCGCGTAGTTGTAGTTGGTCTCCCAAGTGTTTTTATAACCTGATTCGTATGACACGTACCTCACCGTCGCCTCACCCGAGCAGTTGCCCAGGTTGACCGAACCGGATGCTGCGCCTGAAACGCCGGTCGCTGAACCGTAATAAGGGATATACACCGGCAGGTAGGTATTACGATTGACGTGCTTGTCGAGTTGCAGATAAGGCGTCAACCCCATTAGGCGTTTACCGGTGCTGTCGGCCCACGTCACTGCCCAGCTCAGGTTACGCGTCGCCTGGGTGGTCATGAACGGGTCGTAATCATTGGCCGAGGCCGGGATCCGGACCACGTTGTCACCTTGCACACTGTGGCTCAACACCTCGGGTGTGGAGCCCAGAGACAGCTTGTAGCGCGCGGTGGCATTCCAGGCCGCCTTCGGGTTAGGTCGAACCCGCACGTTCACCACGCCATTAACCGATGGCGATGCCCATGTAATTTTCTCCTTGGGGTTGATCTCGATCCATTTAACGCCGTCGAAATACTCGGAAACCCACTGGCCCCGATCGCTTTCTTTCACGCCGTCGAAATAGGCACTGACTTTCTGCCCGCGCAGGGCCTTGAAGGAAAAGTAGTCCTCATCGGTAGCCGTGTCGGAGTTACCCGTGACGTAGTTCAAGGTGTCGGGCAGTTGATAAGCCGTTTCGAAACTGTCATTGGGCTCGAAATCGTCAATCGCCATGTTGATATCAACGCCGAAACTGAACGGCGAACCGTCAGCCGCGTTTGCGTGCATGAACCAGTAGTAGTCGCCTGGGGGCAGCACTCCGGCCAACACTTCATTGGCATTGCCTGGGTTATCCGACGTCCCGAGGGAGGTAATATTGTTCTGGCCGTCGTCCTGGAACAGGGTCAGCGACATGTTGGTGGCAGCACTCTGGCCTACCAGCATCACAGTCGCCCGTGCCTTTTGGGGTACGTTGAAGTGGTAGCACACATCATTATTGGTTTGCACACCGTCCAGGTTATACATCTGGTTGATGCCGAGCGTCTGGCACAGCGGCGTGAAAGCCTCGGCCGCCGCGGCCTTGGCATCGACCTTGGCGCTATCGGCCTCCACAGACTGTGTGACCACAACCCCGCTTGAGGCCTTGGCTGCCTGCACCGGCTTCTTCGGCTGCTGCGAGGTTTGGATTTTCCCAAGGAAGGTAGCCGACGCTTTCTGCGTGGTGATGTGCCCGCCACTCTTGAGGGCTTTTTGCAGCGCTTGCTGCAACGGTTGCTGCAACGGTTGCGGCGTCAAGTGTGCGGGGTATTGCTCGGCCAGGGCATAAGCCGATACGAAGCAGGAGGCCGCGAGGGCAGCTCCAAGCATGAACGCTTTTTTCGATTTCATTTTTTATCCATCCATAGTTAAAAAATTGAAGCTCAGGTGATCGGCGACATCCGGTCACCTGGGATGGAATGTAGGCCAATACTGTATGCATGTACAGTATTTTTTAACTAAATTGTGAGATAACTCTTTCTCGCACGTAGGAAAATACAACAAATCCCGCCAGCAAAAGTTTAGGCCAAACCGCCCGGATGAATGCGAGGCCTTCCGTCAACATGCCCGGCAACCGGGATTTCAAACTGAGGTGGTGTGTGGTGCGCTCAATACCCAGTCATCTCCAGGTACCCAACCCCGCCCTGAAATTTTACCGGCCCTTCCCAGTAAGGAATGCTCAGGTTCATCCAGGCTTTTGGGTTGAGCGCTTGTGTGGTGATATCCAGATGCTTGCCCGGAATTTTCAGCGACCACTGGGTAGGAATATTGCGCCCATCGATGGCGGTGGTGCCCAGTGGCGTCAGTTGAATATCCTGGTTGTGCAAGGTCTGCGTGTGGCCCTCCTTGTCGATCCAGGTCCCGGTGAGGTACGACGGCCCATCCTTTTGTCGTACCCGAAACAGCATTAACTGCTCGCCGCCGTCCAGGTGCAGGGAGAACCAGTCCCAGCCGGTCTGGCTGGCGGTCAGCGGCTGGCTGCTCCATTCGCGGTCGAGCCAGGCGGTACCGCTGACCTGGTAGGTTGTGCCGTCGATAGTCACGCGGCCATCCGCCTGGAAGAACGGTTGGCTGTAGTAGTACGACGCCTGGCCCTGGTCGGATTTGCGGCTGTAGCCGTTATCACCCTGGAGCACCAGCGGGCGGCTGGAGGTCAGGTGCAGGTCGTAGTTGAAATGCTTCCCGCCAGCGGCAAGTTGCATGTCGGCCAGAGGGTTGGCGGCACCGGGGCGGCTGGCGAAATTCCAGTCATCGATCCAGGCAGTGAACGGCACCGCCTGGGCGCCTGCCTGCCCCACGCCGCCGCGGGCATAGCGTTCGGTGGCGTAATGGTGGGTGGCCGTGGTGACGGCGGCGTGGCCCAGCCAGATGGTCGAATCGTGCCAGCCAGGTTGTGTGGGCCCAGCCTTGAGCGCGTTGCGAAACAGCGTCCATTGCACGCCGTAGGCATTGCCCTCGGCGTCCTTGAGGTTGGCGGTGAGGTACCACCATTCAATGCGATAGCCGTCATGGGGCCCGTGGTCCTCGGGGAAGCTGAAGACCTTGCCGGGCAGCACTTGGGCAAAGTCCGCCGACTGGCTGCCCAGCCCGGCGAAACTCTCTTCAGGTGCCGAGGGTTTGTCGCACGCGCCCAGCAGCAGGAACGTCGCCCACAGCAGGTACTTAATCTTCATTGGCGAAGGTCCTCAGCAAATCCGTCGGGCGGCTGCGGTACAGCTGCCACAAGGGCCAGGCCGACGCCAGCAACGTGGCGAACATTGCCAGGCCCAACAGTTGCACCAGTTGCCATGGGAACACCTGCAACGGCAGGCGCCAGCCAAAGGCCTGGACGTTGATCACCACATCCAGGCACCAAGCCAGCAGCAAGCCCAACGGTAGCGCCAGCACCAGGGTCAGCACCGCCAGCAGCCAGGTTTGGCCGAGGTTCAGCAGCATCAGTTGGCGGCGTGTGACGCCCAGCGCCCACAGCGGTGCCAACTGGCCGAGGCGGCTTTGACTCTGGGTCAGCAGGCTGATGAACAACGCCACACCGGCAACGCCCAGGGTCAGGCTGTTGAGGGCGGCGGTGGCGGCAAACGTCCGTTCGAAGACCTGGCTCGACCAACCCTTGAGTTGCTGCTGGTCGACGATGCGGCTGTCTTCCAGGGCAAACCGGCCCTGCACTTCACGCACCAGTGGCGGCACATCACCCGGCAACACTCGCAGGTTGAAACGTGCCGGCGACAACCCCGGCCAGTGCTGCAACAGGTGTCGCGAATTCACCAGCAGATGGCCCTTGGGGTTGCCGTAGTCGGCGTAAACCCCCACGACCTTGGGCGACCACGGGCCCTGGGGCGTGGGGATGTTGATGACATCGCCCAACCGCACCTTGAGCCTGCGCGCCATTTGCTCACTGAGCATCAGGGTGTCGTCTTGCAGCAACTGGCCCCATGGATCCGCCGCCGCTTCCAGCAACGGCCAATGCTGGCGATAGGTCGGGTCGTCAACCACGCCGAACAGGTCAGCCGGCCAACCTTGCAACTGCACCGCGACCTGCCAGGTAGGCAGCACCGTCTGCACCAGCGGTTGCTGCGCCAGCCAGGTTTGCAAGGCCTCGGCCTGGGCCGGGTTTTGCGGGTTGAGGTACAGCTCGGCCGTCAGGCGTTGTTCCAGCCAGTTATTGAAGGTGTGGCGAAAGCCCGAGGTCATCGAACCCGCGCCGATGTTGGCGGCCAACGCCAGCAGCAACGCCATCAGCGCCAGGCTCAGGGCCGGCAATTGCTGGCGGCAATCGGCGAGAAACCATTGCCCCAGCACCGAACGGCTGCGCCCCAATACCGCCTTGAGCACACCATTGAGCACCACCGGCAAGCTCAATGCAGCGCCCAGCAACAAGGCGGCCATCAATACAAAACCGCTGGCCAGGCTATCGCCGAACACCAGCGCCAGCAGCGCGATCAATAAGGCCGCGCCGGCCACCCAGCCCTGGCGTCGCAGCCAGCGCCCATGGGCGTGGTGCCAAGCCTGGGCATTGGCCAGCGCCAACAACGGCAAACGCGCCGCTCGCCACAAGCTGCTGGCCCCGGCAAGCACGGCACCGAGCAAACCCAGGCCCAAACCACTGAGCCACCACAGCGGGCTGAGGCTCAATTGGCCGGGCACTTCGGCGCCATACAGGCCGCGTAAACTCGCCGCCACATCCGGTAGCAGCAGGCTGGCCAGCACGTACCCACTGGCGACACCGGCCAGGCCACCGAGCACGGCCAGGCCACCCAGCTCGACCGCCAGGCTGAGGATCAGCATCCGCGCGCTGACCCCGCACGCACGCAAGGTTCGCAGCAGGCCACGCCGTTGCTCCAGGGCCAGGCCGATGGCGGCGTGCACGATAAACAGTCCCACCACAAAGGACAAAAAGCCTAATGCATCGAGGTTCAGGTGAAAGCTTTCGGTGAGGCGTGCGAGGTTGTTTTCCTCGGCCTGCTTGAGCTGCAATTGCGCGCCCAGTTCCGGCGGCAAGGCGCGATGCGCGGCGGCGAAAGCCTTGTCCAGCAACAACCGCGACAGGCGTTGAGGCATGTCCAGCAGCGGCTGGGCAAAGCCGATATCCGTCAGCAACACACCGGGGGCCATGTCTGCTTGAGCATGCAGGGGCGGCAGGGCCAGGCCACTGGCCGTCAGCGGCTGGTCGCCCTCCTTCAGGCCCAGCGCCTGCAAGGTCTGCGGCGCGATCCAGGTGCGCCCCGGCGGGTTGAAGAACGCGACCATCTGTGCCCGGTCGAGGGTCTGCCCGGCTACTGCGCCACCGCCAGGCAATGACACCGGGTCGATGCCCATCACTTGCAGGCGCTGGTCTTCATGCCCCTTGAGTATCACGCGGCCTTGCACCACTGGCGACACCGGCCAACCCGCACGCCGCAACTCGGCAAACAGCGCCTGAGGGAAACTGGCACCGTCCGGTGCACTGAGGCTGGCCTGGGGTTCACCGCCGATCAGTTGGCTGGCCCGGGCATAGCTGTCGCGCGCCTGGCTGTTGAGGGCTTGCACGCCGGTCAACAGCGCGGTGGCCAGCCACAAGCCGGTAAGCACGCTGAAAAACTGCACAGGGTGGCGGCGCCAATGGCTGAACAGGGCGCGCAGTGTCCAATAGAAAATACGCATTTCAGCGCCCATGCGCGGCAAGTACCTGGCCGCGGTGCAACACTACCTGCTGGTCCAGGCGCGCGGCGATACGCGGGCTGTGGGTGACCATCAACAAACTGGTGGGGCTGTCGCGCAGCAGGTCCAGCAGCAGTTGCAGCACTTCGTCGCTGGTGGCTTCGTCGAGGTTGCCGGTGGGTTCGTCCGCCAGCAGCAAACCGGGCCGGGATGCCAGGGCTCGCCCTACGGCCACGCGTTGCTGCTGGCCGCCGGACAGTTGTTCGGGGTAACGCTTGAGTAAGTCACCCAGGCCCAGGCGCTCCACTAGCTGCGCTTGCCAAGCCGGATCGAGGCGCCCGGCCAGGCGCGCCTGGAACGCCAGGTTGTCTTCAACCCGCAGGCTGCCGATCAGGTTGAATTGCTGGAACACCAGGCCGATCTCGGTGCGGCGCCAGTGGGCCAACTGAGCTTCGCCCATCTGGTCCAGCCGCTGTTCGCCGACCTGGATGCTGCCACGGTCGACCCGGTCGAGGCCCGCCACCAGATGCAGCAAGGTACTTTTTCCGCTACCGGACTCGCCCATCAGCGCCAGGCTGCTGCGCTTGCCCAGGTACAGGTCGACACCCGCCAGCACGGGTAACGGCCCCAGCGGCGTGCCGTAGCTTTTAAATACACCGTGTACCTGCAGCATCACCATTCCCCACCGGCTTCTGGACTGAGGCTGAGAATAACGGTTGTCACATTTTTATGTCACAACCATGGGCAAAAGGAGCGCCCCAATGACCACCCGCAAATTTTTCACATTGATTTCACTCGGCCGCCACCTGCAGCACTTTAAATTGCCGTGCATAAGGCGCTAACAGCGTGGTTATTTCAAACGCCGAATAGTGCAAGTGAACAATTTTTAACATCGGTATGTTCAGCAAAAAGACAGCGCGCCTGTGACACGCTTTTGCATATTCCTGCATACGCGCTTGTCTCTTTGCGCCCTGTCTAACTTGCCGCTGCCAGTTACCGGATTACGCCTGGAAGTTATCAATGGTGAATAGTGTGGTTGACCTGACTCTGAGCAAGTCCCGTTCGCGCTGGGCTTATGTAAAGCAGTTGAACAAGCTATGGCTTGGCCTGGCCTGCATGGTGCTGGTCAGCCTGGCAGTGAGCGCGTTTATCTGGTGGCCTCGCTCGCCCTTGGACCTGGGCGTAGGCCATCGCCTGCTCACCTCCGGCGCCGTGGAAGCCTGGCGCAACGGTGACCTGGTGGTGCTGGTGCGTCACGAGGAACGTTGCGATCGCTCCACCAACCCATGCCTGGGCCCGGCAGATGGCCTGACGGTTATCGGTTCGCAAACGGCGACTGCCACCGGCAAAGCCTTCCAGACCCTGGGCATGGAAAATACCGACGTCATGAGCAGCCCCACCACCCGTACCGCACAGACGTCATTGTTCATGTTCGGCAAGGCCCAATTGTCACCCGGCCCACTGGCTATCTGCGGCCATGCGATCGCCGAGGAAATCCTTCCCCATAAACAGCCTGATCGCAATTTGCTGGTGGTCACCCACAGTGCCTGCATCAGCGACTTTGAGCAGACGCTGGGTTATGAACACGCCGCTCACGCCGAGTACGGCAGCGCGTTGTTTGTAAAGCTGCTGCCCAATGGCAAGTTCAAGGCCCTGGGCATTATGAACAGCCAGGACTGGGCCGCGGCACTCAAACAACTCTAGAACACTTTTTCACATTTATTTGTTCAAGTTTGTTCAGCAAAAAGACAGCCAGCCCATGGCACATTAAATATATTTAACGTGCATTTTTTATAAGCACTTAGCTCGCTGACTTTGCACACGCTAACAATATGACAGTGAGTATTGACTTATTAGACGCTGCGCGTTTGCCGCGCTGGACTGGCGCTCATGGACCTTCAGTTTTTTTGCCGACTAACAGACTGTTTAAGGAATAACGCTCTGTGCCGCACGCCTATCCAACCACCCTCCCGTTCCACCCCTCGCGCATGGCTGATACGGCGCTCGCGCCGATCTGCCGTCAACACCGCTTGAGAGTGCAATAATCATGACTCGCCTTAAACCTTTGCCCGTACTGCTGCTGGCATTCGTGATGTTCTATCTGTTGCCGCTGGGCCTGCACGGCCTGTGGATTCCCGACGAAACCCGCTACGCCCAGATCAGCCAGGAAATGATCATGAGCGGCAACTGGGTATCGCCGCACTTCATGGGCGTGCGCTATTTCGAAAAACCCGCCGCCGGCTACTGGATGATCGCGCTGGGCCAGGCGGTGTTTGGTCAAAACCTGTTCGGCGTACGCATCGCCTCGGCCCTGGCCACCGGCCTGAGCATTGTGCTCGCCTACCTGATAGCCCGCCGGCTGTGGAACGACCCACGCAAGAGTTTCGCCTGCGCCCTGCTCTACATGAGCTTTGGCCTGGTGGCCGGGCAAGCCGGGTACTCCAACCTGGACCCGCAATTCACCCTGTGGGTCAACCTGAGCCTGGTGGCGCTGTGGTTTGCCCTCGACAGTACCAACCCTCGCGCCCGGCTCGCCAGCTGGACATTGCTGGGCGTGGCCTGCGGCATGGGTTTCATGACCAAGGGCTTCCTCGCCTGGTTGCTGCCGGTGTTGATCGCCCTGCCCTACATGCTCTGGCAACGCCGCCTGGGGGAACTGTTGCGCTACGGGCCGCTGGCGATACTGGTGGCGGCGGTGGTGTGCCTGCCCTGGGTGCTGACCATCCATCTGCAGGAGCCGGACTACTGGCGGTTCTTTTTCTGGCATGAACACATTCGCCGGTTTGCCGCCGACAATGCCCAACATGCGCGGCCCTGGTGGTTCTACCTGCCGCTGATGGTGGTGTCGTGCCTGCCGTGGGCGGCGCTGCTGCCGGCCACGCTGTGCAAGACCTGGAAGGACAAGGGCCAACCCGCCATTGTCTTCCTCGCCCTGTGGCTGCTGCTGCCCCTGGGTTTCTTCAGCCTGAGCAACGGCAAGTTGCCGACCTACATCATGCCGTGCCTGCTGCCCCTGGCGTTGCTGATGGGCCACGCGCTGGTCGACCTGCTGGCCAATGCCCGTACCCGCACACTGCGCTTCAACGGCCTGCTCAACCTGGGCATCGGCGTGGCGGCGATGGTGACGCTGATCTACCTGCAAATCGCCAGGCCGCTGTACGGCAACAGCCACAGTGAGATGTTCAACCTGTCCCTGACGTTCATCGTACTGATGGGCTGGATGCTCGCCAACCTGCTGCAAGCGTTCCGCCCGCTGGCCCTGTGGGCAATGCCCGCTCTGGGCATTGGCCTGTTGGTGGCGCTGCTGCCCGCGGGCATGCCGGCGCTGATCGAAGACAACCAGATGCCCGACCAGTTTGTGCTCGAACACCTTGACGAGCTGCAACAGACCCACGCTTTGTTGAGTAACGAATTGGGCTCGGCCTCGGCACTGTCATGGCGCCTGCGCCGGCCCGAAGTGGCGCTGTACGACACCGAAGGCGAACTGCGCTACGGCCTGCAATACGCCGATTCGATGCACCGCAAGGTCAGCCTGGACGGCGTTCAGGCCTGGCTCAAGCAGGCGCGCCAGCAAGGTTCGGTGGGCGTACTGATGCGTGTCAGGAGCACCAGTGAAATGCGCGAAGCCGGGCAGTTGCCACTGGGCGGCAAGCGTTATTACAAGGGCGACCTGGAGATCATCATCTACCCGCCAATGCCGTAACACAGCAGCACTAATGTGGGGTGACCCATTTAACCCTCATCCCACCTCGGAACTGCTCCATGACCTTCTGGAAAACCGAACGCGGCGCCCTGCTGTTACTCCTTGGCGTGTCTGCCGTGATCCTGCTGCTGGGCCTGGGCGCCCGTGACCTGTGGGGCCCGGAAACCCGCTGGGCCAACATCACCCTGCAAATGCTGCAAAGCGGCGACTACTTCGACCCGTACCTCAAGGGCACCCCGTACTACGACAAACCGCTGCCGTCGTACTGGCTGATCACCGGCTTTGCCAACCTGATGGGCGGCCTGGGCCCGTGGTCGCTGCGCCTGTCGTCGGTGGTCTCGGCGTGGCTGAGTATCTGGCTGGTGTACCTGATCGGTGAGCGCCTGTTTCGCAAGGGCACCGGCCTGATTGCCGGCTGGATGCTCGCCACCACCTTCTACTTCATCTTCTGGGCCCGCGTGGCCACGGCCGATGTGCTGACCGTGTGCGGCGTGCTGGCGGCCGTCTGGTGGTATTGGCGCGGGCCGGACGACACACGGCTTGGGCGCTACACGGTGTTCTTCCTGTTGCTGGCGACGACCTCGCTGTTCAAGGGGTTGATCGGCTTTGTGCTGCCGGGCCTGGTACTGCTGCCGCACCTGCTCAGCGAGCATCGCTACAAACGTCACCTGAACCTGCGGCTGGTACTGGCCGTGATCATCGCCTTGGCGTTCTACGCGATTCCGTTTGTACTGTCCCACCTCTACGGCGCGCCGACCTATGGTGAAAGCGGCCTGGAACTGGTGTTTAGGGAAAACGTGGTGCGCTTTTTCGACCCGTTCGACCATATGGGTCCGATCTACACCTACCTGATCTACCTGCCTGCCTACACCTTGCCCTGGGCCCCCTGCTGGATCCTTGGCCTGTGGCTGGCGCTGCGGCACTGGCGCGACACCCCGCCCACTACCCGCTGGCTGGTCTGGGGCCTGGGCCTGTTGTTTGTATTTTTCACCGCCAGTGGCAGCCGGCGCAGTTACTACGTGCTGCCACTGGTGCCGTTCGCGCAGTTGCTGGCGGCGTGGTGGGTGAGTGAGCGTATCGCCCGCAAAGGCACTGTCGGGCGGGGCTGGCAGCGAGGGTTCGGCGTCGCCGCGGGAGTGATGCTGCTGGTGCTCGGGGTGGTGTATCCGTGGACCAATGGCAACGGCGGCGTGACCCGTTTTGCCGATGATGTGCAAGCGCAAGCGGTAAAAAGCGCACCGTGGGATCAATGGCAAATGGTGATGGTGGAAGTCGATAACAAAGTACCGATGTACCTGCAAAACCACGGCGCGCCGTTTTACTACGTGGCCGAGACCCAGGACTTCCCGCGTGGGGGCGACAGCGCCGCGTTCATGGCCTGGCTGGAGACCACCAGCGGCCGCCACTTCGATCCGCAACGCACGATTATCGTCGCCCAATACACCAAGGATGCGCCGACGCCGCTGGCTTATCTGGGCAGCGATCATCAAGTGATCAGTACCCAGCCAGACAATGGCGAACGGCTGTTCCACAAGCGTGACGCTGGCAGCGTGGCGTTTGTGCCCAATGCCGTGCCGTAGCACTGGCGGCCCGGGCCGGGCATTGCTAGTGTGGCGCGCTTAAGCCACCGTCCGAGCCCGGCCTTTTATGCCCTACTCTTTCCCTGCCGCCCTGCTCCTCATCGCGCTCGCCGCACCGGCAATGGCAGACACGCCAATGCCGGCCAGCATGGTTTACCTGCGAAGCCTCAACCCGAGCATCTCCCAGGACATTCGCTACGCCAGCCCCCATAACTTCACCGGAGCGCCGCTGGATGGCTACAACGCAGCGCAATGCGTACTGTCGGCCGACGCGGCAAAGGCACTGGTACGGGTACAAGCCGAGTTGGCCAGGCAGGGTTACGGCCTGAAGGTATTCGACTGCTATCGCCCCAGCCGTGCCGTGGCGAACATGGGCCGCTTCGCCAACCTGCCGGGCGATCCGGCCAAAACCGAGTTCTACCCCCGGGTGAACAAGCAGGATTTCTGGCGCCTGGGCTATGTGGCCAAAGTTTCCAACCACTCCCGGGGCGCGGCAGTTGACGTGACCCTGACAGGCCCTGACGCACGGCCGGCCCAAGCCTGGAGCGCCACCACCCCGGCGGTAGATTGCACCGCCGGTTACGGTCGCCGCCTGCCCGATGGCGGCCTGGACATGGGCACCGGTTTTGATTGCTTCGACGAAATGGCCCACACCAGCAGCCCCCGCATCAGTCAGACAGCACAGCAAAATCGCCAGCGACTGAGCGCTGCGATGGCCAAGGAAGGCTTTACCGGCTATGCCGGCGAATGGTGGCATTTCACCTACAGCCGCAGCCCGGTACGGGCCGAGCCGATGGACTTCCCTATTGAACCGCTGCGGTAACATCGCAACACAGCTTCAGTTTGATAAAACCCGGGGTAAAAACTAGCGTTTGAGGCATCCCTACCTTTCAAGGACTGAACGACAGTGAACCCACTTATCACAACCTGCGCGGTGCTGCTGGCGCTGCATTCAAGCGTGGCGATTGCGCAAATTCCCGACGACAGCCGGCAACTGGTGGTGGTCACCACGCCAGGCTGGAACGCCGTTCAGGGCTTGGCACAGCGCTATGAACGGCACGCGCAAGGCTTTCAAAAAGTCGGTGAACCGTTTGCCATTGTGGTCGGCAAAAACGGCATGGCCTGGGGCACCGGCATTACCGCGAACAGCCCTGACCAGCAGCCCCTCAAACGTGAGGGCGACGGCAAGGCTCCGGCCGGCATCTTCAGGCTTGGTGACGCCTTCGGCTACGCCCCCACCGCCAGCACCCGGCTGCCTTACACCGCCAGTACCGCCACGCTCGAATGCGTGGATGACAGCCAGTCCAGCCACTACAACACCCTGGTCGACGGCTCGGTCGTGACCAAGGACTGGACCAGCTCCGAGCGGATGTTGCGCAAGGATCAGCTGTACCGCCAGGGGATTTTTGTCGAGCACAACACACCGGCTTCAGCCAAGGGTGGCTCGTGTATTTTCCTGCACATCTGGCGCAACGTCAGTTCGGGGACGTTGGGTTGCACGGCGATGGACCCGGCGCATATCCAGGCGTTGTTTGCCTGGCTGGACCCGCGAGCAAACCCGCTGTTGGTGCAATTGCCGGCGGCGCAATACGCGCTTTACCGCGAGCGCTGGAAGCTGCCGTCCCCTTGAGCCTGTTGCAATTGGTGGAAGGCGGCCAATACCTCATCGGGTTTCTCCAGCATCAGTTGATGGCCACACTCGGCCAGCAGTTGGAACCGGGCATTGGGCAGATGCCGCGCTAGGGCTTCGCCGCCGCTGGCGGGGGTCAGGCCATCGGTGTCACCGGCTTGTATGCTTATGGGCAAGGTCAGGGTGAGCAGTGCATCGGCGTCTGGCCATTGGACGTTTTTCATCAGGGCCTTGAACATATACAAGGGGTTGCGCTCGGTGAGTTTTTCTTCGTAGGCGACCAGGGCGGGGTCGGCCTTGGCGTTCCACGCAGCCTGGCGGAAGCCCTTGGCCAGCAGTGGCCGCAGCCGTTCCAGGATCCACGCGGGCAGGCGCATCAGGCCGCCACTTCTGCTGATGCTGTGGAGTCGGGTGCCCAGCAGCAATAGGGCTTCGACAGGGATCGCGGGTTTGTTCAGCAAGGTGCTCAGGGTCAAGCCGGTACCGAAGGAGTGGGCAACGATGAGGTTGCGGGGGCCGCCGTAGCGTTTGAGGATTTCAAGGTAGTCGGCGACCAGTTCGGGCCAGGCGTAGGCCTCAGCGTTGCGTGGTTTTGCGCTGTCGCCGTGGCCCAGGAGGTCCCAGGCGACCAGGCTGTAGCCTTCTGTTTTCAGGGCTTGCCATTGGTGGCGCCATTGGTCCTTGTTGCCGCCGGCGCCGTGGCAGAAGAACACTACCGTATCGGGTTGGGTGGTGCCCACGTGATGGGTGAGGCTCAGGTGGCGGTTGGGGCGGATTTCCAGTTGTTGGCCACGGATTAGTGGCAGGTCGGAGAGCTTGGTGGTCATGGGGTTGAAATTCCTTGGTGCGTGAAATGGGGTGTATATCCGTTGTTGCGGTCAGGGCCGCTATGGGTTCCGCCCTTACGGCGGCTCACTTTTGAACAGCGCAAAAGTAAGCAAAACGCTCTTGCCCCACCACTCGGCACCTCGCCTAGGCTCGGTGTGCCCTCACTCCGGCTTTGGAGCGTGGGCCGCCGTCATGGGCCATCCTTGGCCCAGGACGGCTAACCCGGCGTCCTGCCGGGTTACCCACGCTCCAAAGCCTGCGTTCGGCCAGCGTGGTTTAACGGGGCGCCTAAGATCAAGATCACAAGCAGATCAAGAACACAGCGGCCTACAGGCCGGCTTGAGTGTTAAAAGCCAGATCAAAAGCTAAAGCAGGCACGGTTCCAATGTGGGAGCTGGCTTGCCTGCGATGGCATCACCTCGGCACATCTGAAAAACCGAGTTGCCTGCATCGCCGGCAAGCCAGCTCCTACAGCTTTTGCCTTGGCTTTTAACACTCAGGTCGGCTTTCAGGCCGCCGTGCCCTTGATCTGCTTGTGATCTTGATCTGACTGCCCCATTCAGCCCGAGGCCGAACGCAGGGATTGAGGAGCGGGTAAACCGGCAGGACGCCGGTTTAGCCGCGACGGGCCAGGGACGGGCCGTCGCGGCGGCCCGCGGAGCAATGCCGGAGTGAGGGCACACCGAGCCTAAGCGAGGTGCCGACAGGCGGGGCAGAGCGTTTTGGTTACTTTTGCGCTTTTCAAAAGTGACCCGCTGTAAGAGCGGAACCCATATCAGCCGTGACCCAAATAACGGATATACCCCCCAAGTCAGATCGCCTCAGCCATCAACAACTCCCGCGTATACGGATGCCGCGCATCAGCAAAAAGCGCCGCCGTCTCCCCCTGCTCCACCACCCGCCCCTGACGCATCACCGCAATCCGGTCACACAACCGCGCAGCCACCCGCAAATCATGAGTAATAAACACAATGCTCAACTTCAACCGCCGCTGCAGCGACTCCAGCAGCTCCAGAATCTGCACCTGAATCAACGCATCAAGCGCCGACACACACTCATCGGCGATTAACACCTTAGGCTCCACCGCCAACGCCCGAGCGATACCTATGCGCTGCCGTTGCCCACCCGAAAACTCATGCGCAAACCGCTCAAACGCCGTCTCCGGCAACCCCACCAACCCCAGCAACTCCCTGGCCCGCCGTTCAGCATCAGCCTTGGAAACTCCGTGCACCAAAGGCCCGGTCATAATCATCTGCCCCACCGTCTGCCGCGGATTAAGCGAAGCAAACGGATCCTGGAAAATCATCTGCACATCACGACGCAATGGCCGCAATTGCCCTTCAGACAACCCCGCCACCTCCCGTCCCAACCACTCGACCTGCCCGCTGTCCGCACGCAACAAACGCACCAGGCAGCGGCCCAAGGTCGACTTGCCCGAGCCCGACTCCCCCACAATCCCCAACGTCTCACCCTCACGCAATTGCAACTGAACCGCGTCCAACGCCACCGTGGTGCGCCGCCCCCACCAGCCACTGCGGCTGCTGAACACCTTGCCCAACGCCTGTGCCTTCAGGACCACCGGGCCAACCACTCGCGTACGCGGCATCAGCGGTTGCGCCGACACCGCCGCAAGCAACTGCCGAGTGTAGCTTTCCCGGGGTACACGCAATACCGCCTGCGCCGTGCCCTGCTCCACCACCCGGCCCCTTTCCAATACCAACACCCGGTCGGCAATCGCCTCGACCACGGCAAAATCGTGGGTGATAAACAACAGCGCCATGCCCTTGTCCCGCTGGATCTTGCGCAGCAGGTCGAGGATCTGCGCCTGGGTGGTCACATCCAGCGCCGAGGTCGGTTCATCGGCAATCAACAACGCCGGATCAAACGCCAGGGCCATGGCGATCACCACCCGCTGGCGCTGCCCACCCGACAGTTCAAACGGATAAGCCAGGCGCAGCCGCGCCGGCTCAGGCAAGCCGACATAACCGAGCAAATCCACCACCCGCTGACGCCGCACGCGCCCCGATGCCACGCCATGGGCGCGCAGGGTTTCGTCGATCTGTTCGCCCACGCGCAACAACGGATTGAGCGCGCTCATGGGCTCCTGGAACACCATGCTGATATCGCGCCCGCGCAGTTGGCGCATGGCCTCTTCGCTGTGCGTCGCCAGGTCTTCGTCACGAAACACCAAGCGTCCACTTTCCACCGTCAGCGGGTCCGGCAACTGGCGCAACAAAGCCTTGGCCAGCATCGACTTGCCGGAGCCCGATTCGCCCACCACACACAGGCATTCGCCACTGTTCAGTTGCAGTGACAGGTCATACAGCGCATGGCTGCGGTCTGCACCGGCCGGCAAGGCGATACGCAAATGCTCAACACTCAACAACGTCATACTGACCTCCCTGGCTCAAAGGCCACACGCAAGCCTTCGCCCACCCGATTCACCGCCAGCACGCACAGCACAATCGCCAGCCCCGGCAGAAAGCTCATCCACCAGGCATCCCGCAGCAAGCCACGGGAGGCGTTGATCATGTAGCCCCAGCTCATGGCCTCCGGGTCGCTCAAGCCGAGAAATGCCAGCGCCGCTTCGGTGAGGATCGCTGTGGCCATCACAAAGGTCATGGTCACCAGTAACGGCGCCAGGGCATTGGGCAGGATTTGCTGGGTGATGATCCCCAGCGGTGACTGCCCCAGCACCCGCGCGGCCTGTACGAACTCGCGCTGGCGCAAGGTCAGGAATTCACTGCGCACCAACCGCGCCACCGCCGGCCAGGCCACGAGTGCGATTGCCAGCACGATAGAGAACAACGAAGGCTCAAGGATCGCCACCAGAATCACCGCCAGCACCAGCTGTGGAATGATCTGGAAGAACTCAGCAACGCGCATCAGCATGCCGTCGAGCCAGCCACCGAAATAGCCCGCGAGGGCCCCCACCAGCAGGCCGACCACCAAGGTCGCCAGGCTGGCCAGGGCCCCCACCGCCAGGGACACCCGCGCGCCGTACAGTAGACCGATGGCGAGGTCGCGACCGAGCAGGTCACTGCCCAGCCAATGGGCCGAATCGTGGAACGGCGCGAGCATCGGCTGGCTGTTCATTTCCCACGGCGAACTGCTGGTGAGCCAGGGTGCGGCGATCGCCAACAACGTCAGCAGCAACAAAAACAACGCACCTGTCAACGCCGACGGCTGACGCACAAAACGTCGAAGAACCTGCATCAACCTTGCACTCCTGCACCGATACGCGGGTCGAGGAAACGACAGATCACATCGGTCAGCACGTTAAAACCCACCACCAGAATCGAGATCACCAGAAAACCACCCATCAACACGCCGTAATCCCTCTGGGCCAGCGAGTCGTACATCAAACGGCCAATCCCCGGCCAGGAATACACCACCTCCACCAGCAGCGCGCCGCTGGCCAACTGGCCCAATTGCAAACCGGCAAACGTGACCACCGGCAACAGCGCATTGCGCAGCACGTGCACATACAGAATCCGCCTCGGGTGCAGGCCCTTGGCGTGGGCCGTGCGCACGTATTCCTGGCCGAGGGCATCGAGCACCGCGGCGCGGGTCAGGTGGATATACAGGGCAAGGAACAGCACGCTCAACGACACGCACGGCAACAGTAGATGCTTGAGCCGGTCGACCAGGGAAAAGTCCTGCGCCACCGTCTCCATGCCGAACGCCGGCAACCAATCGAGGCTGACGGAGAACAGCAGGATCAGCAGCATCGCCAGCCAGAACGTCGGCATCGCGTACAACAGCAACGCGCCGTGGGAGATCACGCCGTCGAGCCAATGACGTTTCTGCCGGGCCCGCGCGGCCAGCGTACCGAGGGTGACGCCCAGCACCGATGACAGCAAAAAGGCCGAGCCCATCAGGGCCAAGGTCGCCGGCAAGCGCTCGGCAATCAGCGACCACACCGAGGTCTGGTTGCGATAGGAATAGCCCAGGTCCAGATGGGCAATATTGCCCAGGTAGATCAGCAGCTGCGTCAGCAGGGGCTTGTCCAGGCCCATAGTCTGGCGCAGGTGTTCGATGAACTGCACGTCGTCCACGCCCGCCTCACCGGCCAACAACAGCGCCGGGTCGCCCGGCGCCAGGCGGATCAGCAAAAAGCCCAGCACCAGCACCGCCACAATCATCAACAGCGCCTTGACCAGACGGCCGCTGAAATACCGCAGCCCGTTCATGGCGCAGGCGCCTCGAGGTAGACGCTTTCGTAGTCTTCGTTAAGGCTGGTGGCGGTTTGCAGCAGGTTTTTCACCTCTTTGTGGAACAGCGTCGGGTAGCGCATTTCGAAGATCGGCGCGATCGGCAGGTCGGTGTTCAGCACGCTTTCCAACTGGCTGTAGAGTTTGGTGCGCTCCGGGCCTTCCGGGGTATTGGCGACTTGGGTCCACAGCGCATCGGCCTCGGGGCTGTTATAGCCGCTGACGTTGGCGAACGGCGAGGTCTTGAGGATGTAGTCGGAGCGGTACAGGTAAGCGTTGGTCAGGTAGGGGTCGCCGATCTGGAAGATGAAGTTATAGGTCAGGTCGAAGTCCCAGTCGCTGACGCGCTGGAACCAGGTGGCTGCGTCGGAGGTGACCACTTGCACCTTGAAGCCCAGCGGTTGCAGGGCTTGCTTGGTGTACTCGGCCAGGCGCTCCCAGGCGCCGCCCTTCTCACCGTTGAGCAGGCGGATCCGCACCGCGCCCACGTCCACGCCAGACTCGGCAATCAATGCCTTGGCCTTTTTCACGTCGTAGGTGTATTGCGGCAATTGCGGGTCGTGGTACGGCGAGGTGGACACGAACTGACCCGGCGCGACCTTGCCCGAGCCAAAGAAAATGTTGTCGACAATGAACTGGCGGTTCAGCGCATACAGGATCGCCTGGCGCACCTTGGGATTGTTCAGCGGCGGCTTGCGCGTGTTGATCTGCAGGAAGGCCAGGCCGGAGTACAGCTCCCAGCCTTTTTCCGAAGACTGCACGTTTGGCAAGGCGGTCAGGCGCTTGAGGTCGGAATAGTCGGCATCCCCGCTGCGCAGTACTTGCACGTCGTCACGTTCGAAGGCGGCCGCGCGGGAAGATCCATCCGGGATCACGTGGAAGATGATGCCGTCCAGATGTGGCAGGCCTTTTTTCCAGTAGTCCGGGTTCTTCGCCAGCTTGATATAGGCGCCGCGCTTCCACTCTACAAACACGAACGGGCCGGTGCCGACGGGCTTGAGGTTGTAGGGGTTGTTGCGAAAGTCGGTGTTCTCGTAGAGGTGCCTGGGCACGACAGGACGCAGCCCGCTGCCCAAGGCAGAGAGCAGCGGTGCGAAGGGTTTCTTGAGCTGGAAGACCACTTGCAGCGGGCCCTTGGCCGTGATGCTCGCGACGTATTCGGTGAAGACCCCGCCCAGGCGCTTGTCCACTTCGGGGTAGAAGGTCTGGAAGCTGAACACCACGTCATCGGCGGTGAAGGCGTGGCCGTCGTGCCAGCGCACGCCGTCCTGCAAATCGAAAGTGTAGGTCAGGCCATCCGGGGAGACGGTCCAGGACTTGGCCAACACCGGCTTGGGTTTGAGGTCGGTGTCGAAGGTCAGCAGGCCCTGGAGGATCTTGCCGCTGACGTACTGGGTGGATACGTGGCTGACCACCCCGTGCATCAGCGACGGCGGCTCGGGTTGGGCCACCAGGTTCAGCACGCCGCCGTCATGGGGTTGCGCCTGAGCGGTGCCGGCCAGCAGCACGGCGCCAAGTCCCAGGTATGAGAGGACACGGCGAAAGGATAAAGGGCGCATGGAGATTCCTTGGCTAAGGTTTTGTCAGGGATTTAGCAAGGGCTGTGCCATGGGCGGATGGGCTGGGATTTGCGGTGCGCGTGGGCCGTGGCAGTGATGAAAAAACCACAGTGGCCAGGCCGAGTGTGCAAAAAGCAACAGCGGCTCGCGGCCCGCCTGCTGTAAACACAAGGCCTTGCTGGCTGGCACAAGGTTTGCCCCTGTAACGTCCTCTGAACCCACGAGCGTGAACCGCATGTCACTGGATTACCTGGGCAACCCCATCGATACCCTCAACCCCGCCACCCGTCAGGGCCTGGATGACTTCGTCGGTGGTTTCCTCGGCTATCAGCCCCGTGCCGAAGGCATTCTCGCGGCGGCCGATGCCGACCCGGACTCCGCGCTGGCCAACGGGTTTGCCGGCTTGCTGTTGATGTTTATCGAGTCGCCCGAAGGCCCCGCACTGGCCGAGAAATACCGCCGGCGCGCGGCTGCGGTTAACTCGCAACATCCCCGGTCGCTGCTGTATCTGGAGTTGCTGCAGGCCTGGATCCGCGATGAGCTGGATGAGGCGCTGCGCCTCAGTGAATACCTGCTGGACCGTTATCCACGAGACTTGTTTGCCGCCAAGCTCAACCAGTACCTGGAGTTCAACCGGGGTAACTGGCCGGCGCTGCTGCGCATCGGCCTCAAGGCCACGGCGGGTGCGCCGGATATCGCCCACAGTCACGGCTTGCTGGCGTTTGCTTATGAGCAGTGTCATCTGCTGGAAGAAGCCGAAGCCAGCGCACGAGAGGCCTTGCGTTTGCAGGCGTCGGAGCCATGGGCGCATCACGCGCTGGCCCATGTGATGCTGACGCAGGGGCGCATCGAGGAAGGTATCGGGTTTCTGGAGGGCGTGAAGCATCACTGGGACGGGTTGAACTCGTTTATGTACACCCATAACTGGTGGCACCTGGCGTTGTTTTATCTGGCCCGTGGTGAGGATCAGCGGGTGCTGGAGATTTATGACCGGCATGTGTGGGGGATCCTGCCGGAGTACTCGCAGGACCAGGTGGGGGCGGTATCGTTGCTGGCGCGCCTGGAATTGGCCGGGATTGATGTGGGTGAGCGCTGGCAGGCGTTGGCGCCTTACCTGCAGCGGCGGGTTGCGGATGCGGTGCAGCCGTTTTTGAGTGTGCAGTATTTGTATGGGTTGGCCCGGGCGGGCAAGCCTGAGGCGGATCAGTTGCTGGCGGCGTTGCGGCGCCACAGCCTTGATGCGCGGCCAGTGTGGGGGGAAGTCAGCTTGCCGCTGGCAGAGGGGTTGTTGGCGCACGCCCGGGGGGATGCACAGCGGGCGCTGGAGCAGTTGGGGATTGCGCTGCCACGGTTGAACGAGATTGGCGGCAGTCATGCCCAGCGGGATTTGTTTGCGCAGGTGGAGCTGGATGCGCGGTTGCGGGTTGGGGATTGGCTCGGGGCGCAGCAAACGCTGGAATTGCGCCGACGGTATGACGGGCTGGATGTGCCTACGAATCGGGCTTTGGTGGTGGTGTATGAGGCTTTGGGGTTGCCTGAGCAGGCGCTACGGGCGCGGGCGCGGATTGGGGGTATATCCGTTATTTAGGTGATGGCTGATATGGGTTCCGCTCTTACAGCGGCTCACTTTTGAACAGCGCAAAAGTAAGCAAAACGCTCTTGCCCCACCACTCGGCACCTCGCTTAGGCTCGGTGTGCCCTCACTCCGGCTTTGGACCGTGGGCCGCCGTCATGGGCCATCCCTGGCCCAGGACGGCTAACCCGGCGTCCTGCCGGGTTACCCACGCTCCAAAGCCTGCGTTCGGCCAGCGTGGTTGACGGGGCGCCTAAGATCAAGATCACAAGCAGATCAAGAACACAGCGGCCTACAGGCCGGCTTGAGTGTTAAAAGCAACAGCAGAATCAAAGGCGGGCACGGTTCAAATGTAGGAGCTGGCTTGCCTGCGATGGCATCGCCTCTGTGTATCTGAAAGACCGAGTTGCCTGCATCGCCGGCAAGCCAGCTCCTACAGCTTTTGCTCTGGCTTTTAACACTCAGGTCGGCTTTCAGGCCGCCGTGCCATTGATCTTGCTGTTGATCTTGATCTGACTGCCCCATTCAGCCCGAGGCCGAACGCAGGGATTGAGGAGCGGGTAAACCGGCAGGACGCCGGTTTAGCCGCGACGGGCCAGGGACGGGCCGTCGCGGCGGCCCGCGGAGCAATTCCGGAGTGAGGGAACACCGAGCCTAAGCGAGGTGCCGACAGGCGGGGCAGAGCGTTTTGGTTACTTTTGCGCTTTTCAAAAGTGACCCGCTGTAAGAGCGGAACCAATAGCCGCCGTTACCTAAATAACGGATATACACCCAACCCTAACCCCGCGCAGCAAACACCCCCCGAGCAATCGACCGGGCCACACAATCAGCCGCCGCCGACCCAATCCGCCCAATTTCCACCTGCCGCCGAGGCCCATCCGTCACCTCCACCGCCCCCGAGGCCAACGCAAACACCGTATCCCCATCAAACGGCAAATGCGCCGGCCGCACCGCGCGGGCAATCCCGTCCTGGGCCATAATCGCCACCCGCTTGCACTCGGCAACCGTCAACCGCGCCGTACTCGCCACCACGACCAGCGTGGTATTGGCCCCCGCTTGCAGGCGCCCCATGGAATCCAGCCGCGACAACTCCGGCATCGGATCACTGCAATCCATCTCCGTCACCGGCCGCGCCCCACCAAACTCCCCCGCCACCTCCCAAGGCCAGGCCCAGAACGTTTCACCATCAGGCATGTAGACCGACCCAATCGGGTTGGCCACGACCAAGGCGGCCACGACCAACCCGTCGCCCAGATCCAGGGACGCCGTACCCAGCCCACCTTTCAAAACCCCAGCCATCGCCCCACGCCCAGCCCCGACAGAACCCAGCTCAAAGTCCGCACCGGCATTGGCCAATGCCTCGAACCCCAACCGCCGATACGGCGGCTCCAGGCCCCAATCCTTGTCACCGCCATTTGCCAAATCATGCAACACCGCCGCCGGCACAATAGGAATCGCCGGCGCACCCGGTTTCAAATGCAGCCCAACCTGGTCCTGGGACAACTTCGCCGCCACCGCATCCGCGGCCCCCAGGCCAAACACCGAACCTCCGGCAAACACCAGGGCGTGAAGCTGTCCGACCATGTTCTCCGGCTCCAGCGCCGCGGTTTCACGACCGCCCGGGCCACCGCCGCGAATGTCGATACTGGCCGTCCAGAAACCATCGGGGCGGATCACCGTAACGCCGGTATCGGCGTGCAGGTCTGTAGCGTGGCCAACCTCAAGGCCGGGAATATCAGTGAGGGCGTTACGCGGGCCGGGTCTAGGCATACAGAAAAGCTTCCTTGGGTTCAGGTATGCCGTGGGAAGAGCAAGGGCTGTGCCAAGGAGACGCTCCCCAGCCCCACAGTACGCCGGATAACTCGCGCAAAAATCCGCTGCACAAAAACCAACAGCCTGCCCTCGCGCCTGTTAGAAAAACACCAACCATTGCCCCAGCCGCCTGGCAACTCCTTGTTATCCAAGTCTTTTCAGCGATGGCACAGCCTTTGCTCTCCTGCCTCCACCAGAGCTTGAACTCAACAAGCCGACCTCGAACAAGGCTCGTCGCCTAACCACACTGGAGTGCTGCACATCATGAATTCATCACGCGCCGCAGGCCGCCGCCAACCCGGCAAGGCCTTCGCCCATACCCTGTTGTTCCTCGCCGTGTGCGAGGCCGCCAGCTACAGCAGCCTGACCCTCGCCGCCGACGCACCGGCCAGCGACAACCCCCTGGACACCGTCGTGGTGATCGGCAACCGCGGTCAGGCCCGCACCTTGGCCGAGAGCCCGGCACCGGTGGATGTGATTTCCTCAAAGCAACTGCTCGCCACCGGCCAGGGCGACCTGACCCGCGCCTTGAGCAAGGTGCTGCCGTCGCTCAACCAGCCAGCCTCGTCGGGCTTCGGTTCGACCTCCATCGTGCGCCCCATCAGCCTGCGCGGCCTGAACGGCGACCAGGTGCTGGTGCTGGTCAACGGCAAGCGCCGCCACAACAGCGCGCTGCTGAACAACGCCACCTCCCTTAACTCCGGCTCGCAACCGGTGGACCTGGACATGATCCCCACCGCCCTGGTGGATCACATCGAAGTATTGCGTGACGGTGCCTCGGCGCAGTATGGGTCGGACGCCATCGGCGGCGTGATCAACATCGTGCTCAAGCAAACCGACCACGGCGGCAGTGTGTCCACCACCTACGGCCAGAACTATGAAAACGGCGACGGCGAAACCGTGCGCCAGACTGGCAACGTTGGCCTCGCGCTGCCCAATGACGGCTTTATCAACCTCGCTCTGGACGTGAAAAAACAGAACGTCTCGGACCGTTCCGACGCAGCGCCGTACACCGACAGCGCCGGCAATACCAGCCAGCGCCACACCTACTACGGCACCGGCTTGCCCGAGGCCAAGAACTTCAGCCTGGGTTACAACGCCGAGTTGCCGGTGAGTGATGACCTGACCCTGTATTCGTTCTCTACCTACACCCACCGCAACTCGGAAAAACCCCTGGCCTTCCACCAGCCGGGCAGTTTCAACGGTATCCAGACGCCCTACCCCGAAGGTATCGAAGACAACCTGCGCTTCATTGAAAATGACTTCCAGGTGGCCGCCGGCGGCAAAGGCAAAGTTGCCGACTGGGACTATGACTTGTCCACCACCTATGGCCAGGACCATGCCCAAGCCACGCTTACCGACACCTACAACCTGAGCTACGGACCGAATTCGCCGACCTCGGTGGACACCGGCGTAAAAACCTTCAGCCAGTGGACCAACAACCTCGACCTGACCCGCGCGTTTGACCTTGGGCTGTACAAGCCGACGCAGATTTCCTGGGGCCTGGAACAGCGCTACGAGAGCTACAAGATCGGCAAGGGCGACCTCGCCTCCTACGCCAGCGGCCCGTTTGATGTCGGAGCCAACGGCGCGCCGATTGCCCCCGGGACCATCTCCGGTGCCGGTACCACCCCGGCCGACGCCGCCGAAAAAGGCCGCACCAGCGTTGCCGGCTATGGCGAGATAGGCCAGGACTTTACCGACAAATGGCACGTGGACCTCGCCGGGCGCTACGAGCACTACAACGATGGCTCGGGCACCACCACCAACGGCAAGTTCTCCACCCGCTACCAGCTGACACCGATCCTGGCCGTGCGCGGTACCTTCAGCACCGGGTTCCGTGCGCCGTCTTTGGCCCAGCAGATCTACAGCTCCACCTCGCAAACCAGCGTCAACGGCCAGCTGTTCGACTACCGCAACGTCGCGGTGAATTCCGACGTGGCCAAGGCGCTGGGCGCGACCACCCTCAAGCCTGAAAAGTCGACCAACTACAGCCTCGGGCTGACCCTGCAACCCACCGACAACACCAACATCACCCTGGATGCCTACCAGATCGTGATCAAGGACCGCATCGCCCAGACCGGCTACCTGGGCGGCACCCCGCAAATCAGCGCGATCCTCGCCGCAGCCGGGCTCAACCCGAACCAGGCGGTGACCTACTTCACCAACGCCCTCGACACCACCACCCGTGGCGTCGACCTGGTGGGCGACTACCGCCAGGACATCGGTGCCTATGGCAACCTGAAATACAGCGCAGGGTTCAACTGGAACACCACCCAGATCGACTCGATCCACGCCTCGGCCGTGGCCGCCCAGGCCCTCGGCCCGGACGGTGGCTATGACCGCCAGCGCCAGGGCAACCTCAAGTACGGCTTGCCGCAATCCAAACTGCTGCTGGGCACCACCTGGGCCTACAACAAACTTGAAACCAGCCTGAACCTCACCCGCTACGGCTCCTACACCGAGTACGGCACCGCCGAGATCTACGACCGCAGCTTCTCGCCAACCTGGATCACCGACCTGAACATCGACTACCACCTGACCAAGGCCGTGACCCTGAATGCCGGCGCGAACAACCTGTTCAACAAGTACCCGAAACGCACCGACCTGGTGAGCAGCTCCGGCGGCTTCCCGTACGGCACCTTTTCGCCTTACGGCACCACCGGTGGCTACTGGTACACCGGCGTGACGTACAACTTCTGACCCAGCCCGCGGGGCCGGCTCACCAGCCCCGCGCCTGACCTTTTACGGGAGCCTGTCCATGACACGACGTACCGATCAACTCAAACTGGGGGCCTTCCTGGCCAACAGCGGCCACCACGTATCCGCCTGGCGCCACCCGCTGGCACAGGCCGATGCCAGCCTGGATTTCGAGCACTTCAAACACATCGCGCAAACCGCCGAGCGGGGCAAATTCGACGCCCTGTTCGTTGCCGATGTGGTCGCACTGTGGGGGCATCATCATGACGCCCTGAGCCGCACCGCCCGCGCCGAACACTTCGAACCCTTGACCCTGATGGCCGCGCTGGCAGCCGTCACGCGCAATATCGGCCTGATCGCCACCGCCACCACCAGCTACAACGAGCCGTACCATATCGCCCGCAAGTTCGCCTCCCTCGACCACCTGTCCAAAGGTCGCGCGGCCTGGAACCTGGTGACCTCGGTGGTCTCGGATGAAGCCTGGAACTTCGGCCGCGAAACCCATATCGACCATGGCGACCGCTACCAGCGTGCCGAAGAATTCCACGATGTGGTCAAGGGCCTGTGGGACAGCTGGGACGACGACGCCTTCACCCGCGACAAGGCCAGCGGGGAATATTTCGACCCGGCCAAACTGCACACCCTGAACCATCGCGGCGAACATTTTTCCGTACGCGGCCCACTTAACGTCGCTCGCCCGCCCCAAGGCCATCCGGTGCTGGTACAGGCCGGTGCGTCGGAACCGGGCAAGGCACTCGCTGCCCGTGTCGCCGAACTGATTTTTGCGGTCAACCATGACCTGCCCGGTGCCCAGGCGTTCTATCAAGACATCAAGCAACGCGCCACTGCGTTTGGCCGTGACCCCGACCACATCAAGATCCTGCCCGGCGTCACCCCGTTTATCGGTGAAACCCGCGAACAGGCCCAGGCGCTGTTCGACGAGTTCCAGGCCTTGGTAGACCCGGTGCTGGGCCTGCGTTTCCTGGCCGACACCTTGGGTGATGACATCGACCTGTCGGGCCATGACCTCGACGGCCCGCTGCCGGAAACCCCGGTGGGCCAGCGCGGCAGCCGTCGTGACAAACTGCTGGAACTGGCCCGCAGCCAGAACCTGAGCATTCGCCAGCTGTACCTGCACCTGACCGCCGGCAACCCGGTGATCGGCACCGCCGAAGACATCGCCGACTTCTTCGAGCAGTGGTTCGAGGCCCGTGCCTGCGACGGGTTTAATGTGTTCTTCCCGTACTTCCCGGGTGCCATCGACCTGTTTGTCGACCAGGTGATTCCACTGCTGCAGCAACGCGGGTTGTTCCGCACTGAATACGAAGGCACCACCCTGCGCGAAAGCCTCGGACTGCCGCGCCCCAGCAACCGTTTTACCCAAGGGAGGACGAGAGTAGGATGACCAAGTTCTTCGACATGGAGCCCGTGTATGCCCCTTGAATTCAGTTGGTTGATGCCCCTGTGTACGCCCGACTGGGCGGCGCAGCCGGGGCAGTGGATTCAGCTGGCCCAGGCCGTGGAATACGCCGGCATCGACGGCCTGTGGATCCCCGGCGGCGCGCTGTGCGCCGACAGCCTGGGGGTAGCGGCGGCGCTGTGCGCGCATACCCGGCGGGTGCAATTGTCGGTGAGCGTGCCGCCGGAAGTCATGCTGCCGGCCGCCCTGGCCACCACCCTGCAAAGCCTGCAATCGATCAGCAGCCACCGGGTACGCTTGCACTTGCCCGACGGCGAACAAGGCAGCCTGCGCAGCGCGTTTGGCGAATGGCTGAACCGCGACCAACGCAGCGAACGTATCGGCGAGTACCTGGAGATCCTCCAGCAGTTGCTGGCACCGAATGACGGCGGCCTGGATTATCAAGGCCGCTATTTCCAACTGGAAAACGCCGGCGTCGCCCGCCGCGAACTGCCCGCGCCGCCCCTGGTGCTGGACGACAGCCAAAGCCATGCGCTGGTGGCCGGACACGCCCAGGTCTGCTTGTTGCGGCCCGGGCATCCACAGTGGCTGGCCCAGGAAATACAACGCTGGCACCAGCACCAACCGAGCCTGGCCTTTGCCTGTACCTTCGGCCTGATCATCGGCGACAGCGAGGACCTGGCCTGGGAAACCGCCGCCGCCCTGCTGCCGGCCCGGCACGTGCCCCGCCCCGGCGTCGCCACCGTGCCCCGCGACCGTCATCCGCTGCGCCAGTGGGAGGTCCACCCTAACCTTTTGCAATTGCATCCCGGCCAACCGCTGATCCTGGTGGGCACGCCCCATCAAATCGCCACGCGCCTGCAGGAACTGCACGGCCTGGGCCTTGGCCACATCATCCTGCAAGGCGGCCCGGCGGTCAGCGAGGTGCTGCGCTTCGGCGAACAAGTCCTGCCGCTGCTTTTTCAACACGGCCTGCGCAAGGAGCGCCTGCACCATGAACACTGAGGTTCGCCCACCGATCCAGCTCGACTGGTTCCTGCCCACCAATGGCGACGGCCGCCATCTCACCAGCAGCGGCTTGCCCAAGGTCGGGCTGTTCCAGCAAGGCGAACGCGCACCGACCCTCGACTACCTGCGCCAGATCGTGCGGGCCACCGAACAGGCGGGATTCGACGGGATCATGGTGCCCACCGCCAGCGGTTTCGAAGACCCGTGGCTGATTACCGCGGTGCTCGCCCAGGAAGTGCGGCGGCTGAAATTCCTCCTCACCTTGCGCCCCGGCATGGAGCTGCCCGCCTACACGGCCCACCGCGCAGCGACCTTGCAGCTGCTCAGCGAGAATCGCCTGGCGTTGCATGTGGTGACGGGATCCAGCCGTTTTGAGCAGCGTTCGTTGGGGGACTTTCTCGAACACGATGAGCGTTATGCGCGTACTGCGGAGTTTTTGCAGGTGTTCCAGGCAGTGTGGGCCGCAGAGCAGCCAACGCACCCGGGGCGTTACTACCGCAGTGGCATCAGCACGCCCGTTGCGCCGGGCGCGCAAGTGCCGGCGATCTATTTTGGGGGGGCATCGGAGGCGGCTGAACAGGTCGGTGCCGCCCATGGGCAAACTTACCTGATGTGGTGTGAACCACCAATGATGATCGCCGAACGTATTTTGCGCATGCGCGAACTGGCCGCCGCCCGGGACCGCACCTTGCGCTTTGGCCTGCGCCTGCACCTCTTCGCCGATCGCACGGACGAAGCGGCCTGGGCGCATGTTGAGCGGCTGTTGGAGGAGATACCCAAGGACGCCATCGACCAGGCTCAACGGCAAATGGCCAGGTACGAGTCGGTGGGCCAGAACCGCCAGACCGAGTTGATGAAAGGCCGTGGACGCGGCGCGCGCGAGCTGGAGGTTTCAGCCAACCTGTGGGCCGGAGTGGGCCTGGTGCGTGGCGGCGCCGGCACTGCGCTGGTGGGCAGTTATGAGCGGGTGGCGGAGCGAATCGAGGAGTACCACCAGTTGGGGGTGGACAGCTTTATCCTGTCGGGTTTCCCGCACCTGGAAGAGTCGATTCATATGGGCGCCGAGCTGTTGCCGCTGTTGCGCAGGATTGGCGCCGCCGGGCGCGCCGCCGAGGTGGGCCGGGCGTGAGGTCACGGGTACTTCGGTACCCGCTTGGGCCACCGCGTTTCACACCTGTGAAAGCTTGTGACTTGTTGCCAACAAACCCGTTTCAACCCCCAGCCAGCCCCTAGTATCGAGTCCTCGTGCGCCCCTTCACATGGACTGAACCAATGATCACCCGTCCCGAAAAACCCGCCTCCCCCCGCATCGCCCCACCCAACGCGCCCGAGCGCGCCTTCGACGCAGTCCTGAACAAAGCCAGAATCCTTGCCAGTAGCGGCCCGGGCGACAAAACCGTCAAGCCCGAGGACTACAAGCAAGTCACCGCCCTGGCGGCCAAGCTCGACATCGATACGCTCAAGGTCATCGGCGAAGACAAGGACGCCGGGGTGATCTACTTCGAACAGGACGGTGCCAAATACAAGATCAGCGCCGAGGGGGCGGCCAACGCCCAGGACGGTTTCGACGTGTTGAAAAACCTGCGCTTCGGGCATGCCGTGGCCCCCGTCAACCAGGGTGGCCCCAACGAAGGCACCCCGCTCTACACCTTCCTCCAGACCTTGGCCGAAACCCGGGGCACCCCGGCCGGCAAGGCGATTCGCGAAAGCCTGAAAAACCCCGACCAGCAACTGCTGCGCGAGGACGGCGACGGTGTGCGCCTGGCCAATATCAAATCGGTAGGCAAGGCCGAGGACGGCATCCTCAAGGTCAGCCTGGAAAACGGCAAGACCCTGGTCATCTCCGAACTGCTCACGCCGCAGGCGTTCAGCACCTACACCCAGGCCGGGGTAACCAAGCAGGCCTTGAATGACGGCAAGACCAAGGGGTATGAAGCAGTCACCAGCCTGCCTGGAGACCTGGATTTCAGTCAGTTGAAAGTCGTGTCCGAAGACACTGCTGCCGGGGTGATCCTGTTCGAACACCAGGGCCACAAGTACGCGATCAGCAAGTCCGAAGCCGACCTGCCGCAACCCGGCGCCGACCTCGGCAACCCCAACCCAAACGCCGGCGGCACCTTCTACAACTTCCTGCATGCCGTGCACGCCAGTGAAGGCTCGCAGGCCTTCGACTACATCAAGAACGCCCAGTCCCTGCCCGGCCAGGAACTGCTGCGCAAGGACGAGGCCAGCTTGAAGCTGGGCGACATCAGCAAGGTCGACGCGCCCATGGACGCGATCCTGGTGGTCAACCAGGCCGACGGTAAACTGCTGGTGGTGTCCAAGGACATCACCCCTGAGGCCTTCGCCGCCTACACCACCAAGGGCCAAACCCTGGCCGGTATCGAAAAGGCCAAGGGCGACGGCTACACCCTCGCCGCCCCGGACGCGTACCTGGCCTCCACTGAAGACATCATGAGTGTGGGCGGTGCCGGTGATTATGGCCCCGGCCTGATCGCCTTCACCCAGCACAAGCCCGGCGGCAGCGAAGAGAAAATCGTGGTCTCGGAAGACAGCAACCCGCAGATGTTCGAACAGATTTGCGGCTACCGCAGCGACATCGCAGCGCAGACCACCGACGTCGACAAGCTGCGCACCGACAACGGCCTGCCGCCCCTCAAGGACGTGTCTGTCGACAACCTGACCACCACCGAGAAAGACGAAAGCGGCAACCCGCTCTCGGTACAGGACCTGTCGATGAAAACCCTGGTGGACAGCTACCGCGCCGGGGTCAAGGACGGCAGCATCGGCAAGGACGACCCGCGCGCCAAGTTCCTGCGGGCGGTGGAAGCCAAGAGCATGGCCGACAATGGCATGTCGATCATTCCCGAGCACGGTTTTGGCAACCAGGGCATTGCCACCACGCCCATCGACGTGACCTCGCGGGATGTGCGCGACAACATCTTCGACACCAAGGCCATCGACCAGACCATCAACGACCTGCTCGGCGACTCGACCATCCAGCACGACATCAAGGCCAATCACGACGCGGCCCTGGGCAAGGTCGACGGCGGCCAGGCCAAGGTCGATGAGACCAAACAGAAGCTGATCGACAGCACCTCCTCGGAGAACTTCACCCGGTACATCAAGTCCCTGCAAGACAGTGGCAAGACCGAACTGGCAACCCAGGAAATCCAGACCGCCTACACCGCCCTGGCGGATATCGACCCGGCCAAGGCCGACAACTTCCTGCAAAACCTGCAAATCGACGGCTACACCGACGCCGTTGAAAAGCTGATGGACGACCCCACCAAGATCTCTGACGACAA
The DNA here is from genome assembly GCF_034314165.1 of Pseudomonas sp. Bout1. GTDB lineage: Bacteria > Pseudomonadota > Gammaproteobacteria > Pseudomonadales > Pseudomonadaceae > Aquipseudomonas. The sequence continues at coordinate 4,659,034 of NZ_JAVIWK010000001.1, forward strand.
CACTGCGCTGGCCACCACCGACAACACCATGGCGATCCTGTCGATGCTCAAGGGCAGCGCCGACGGCCTGCCGCGCCAGGCACTGGGGGTGTATTCGAAGTTCGTCGACCAACTGCTCAAGGACAAAAATGCCGCCGCCGACTTCGGCAAGGCGATGATTTCCCTCGGCGACACCTGGCAAAAGAACGGCGTGATCAGCTTCAGTGACATCGACAAGGCCGTGAGCAAGGAGATCATGCCGGGCCTCAGCGAAGAGAACCGCAGTGCCTTCACGAAGAACCTCAACTTCCTCAAGGACAACGGCGTACTCGGCTCGGTAGGCGGCGCGATCGGCATGGGCCGTATCGTCTACCAACTGGCCGGGCAAGGCGGCAAGCTGGCGGATACGCCGATGAAACGCCTGGGCATCGCCAATGACTTCCTGGGCTTCTTGGGCACCGGCTCGCACTTCGCCACGCTGGGCTTGAAGGTCTACGACAAGTTGCGCGGCACCAACGCCTACAAACTGATGGGCTTCGACCGCTCCCTGCCCGACCTGTGGGCCAAGCCCGGCGAGGGTTACCACGCCCTGCCCAAGGACGCCGAGGCGATACAGAAGAAATACTTCGACATCGTCGACCAGGCCATGGACGACGGCAAGGACGTGGGCAAGGCGCTCAACAGCGGTGGCTGGAGCGACGAAGGCGCGAAGAAGGTCCAGGAAGGTATCGAAAAAGGCATTGCCAGCCGTGGCGGCGTGGCGGGCGCAGGTTTCGGCGCGAAGTTCGCCAGCAGCGCGATCAAAGTGATCGGCATGGCCACCGACGTGGCGGGCGGCGTGATCAGCGTGGTCCAGGCGGCGTTCACCTTGCGTGATGGTGTGCGCGAGAAAGACCCGGTGAAAATCGCCTCGGGTTCACTGTCCATGGCCGGTGGTGTCAGCAGCCTGGTGGGCGCCGCGGGCGGCGTACTGGGCACGCTGGGAGTGACCGGGCGAATCATCCCGTTCCTGGGGCCGGTAGGCTTCTTGATTTCGGGCGCGCTGTCGTTTGTCGGGGCGATTCTGAGCACCGTGCAGTCGCACAAACTGCACAAGATCTCGATGCAGAACTGGAACCAGATCCAGGACTTCAAGCAGGAAGGGTTGCTCAAGCCCAACGGGGATGAGGCATATGTGTGGTTGCAGACCTACCTGTCTGACTGGGGCCAACGGGATGCGCCACAGGACCAGAGCATTTTTGATTTTCGCAAGGAAGAATGGGACGCGCGCTCGAGCATTCGTGGGGGCGATCATCGGCGCGATCACCCGGACTTTATCGGGGATGGAAATAACAATAATTCGGAGGACTACAAGTACTCGCTCAAACCGTCGGAATGGACCAACGAGAACCACGACATCATCTGGCGGGTGGGGGATGGGTATGGGGGTGAATACCACGATGTGGACAAGCCCTGACCTAAGCTACTGACACCTGGAAGATAGAATGTCCCAGTGCAATGGCTGTGGTGAGCGGGGCTGCTGTGGTGGGTGGGGCCGCTTTGGTGAGCCGGCTGCTGTGGTGAGCCGGGCTGTTGTGGTGAGCCGGGCCGCTGTGGTGAGCCGGGCTGTTGTGGTGAGCGGGCTTGCCCCGCGCTGGGCTGCGAAGCAGCCCCATCAAGAACAACGCATGTCTCCAGAAAGATTGGGGTGTTTGGTTTTTGGGGCCGCTTCGCAGCCCAGCGCGGGGCAAGCCCGCTCACCACAACAGCCCGGCTCACCACAACAGCCCGGCTCACCACAGCAAGCCCGCTCACCCCAACAGCCCCACTCACCACAGCAGCCCCATCGACCACAATCCTGATACCAAGCATCAGATCCAGCAGGCATCCCACAGCGAGTAGTCGCCTACCCGCTCAACCAACCCGGCTCGCAGTGGATTGGCGATGATATAGCGAGCCATTTTGCGAATGTCATCCTCCACCCGCACGGCCCTATCGTGATAGCCCGGCTGCCAAACCCGCTCTTTGCTATGACGGCGCCGATTAATGGTTAACGTGCTGCGGGACTTGGTACGGCGTACTACGTCGGCCAAGGTTTTTTGCTTCAGCTCGAACAACCAATGAATATGATCGGGCATGATCACCCAGGCCAGGGACTCGACCAATCCCGACTCTTGAGCCTGCCGGAACTCGGCAACCAGGAGACGGCCGAGGAATAAATCGTCGAACAGCCGCTGCCGGTGATGGACGACGATGGTGATGAGATAGCTGCGTCCGAGCTCTGAATAACGGCCTTGGCGCAGGCGATGAGATTGGGGGGTGGGACGCATTCCATTGCTCCAGGAAAAGGCTCCTAAAGAGCATTAACCCTAGCGTGCGGTTGCCCGTGAGCCAGCGCCACTTGGTGACTGAATATATCTGATAGGTGATTTCATTGAGCTGAACCCTGCCTCTGAACAGGCTTTCTGTAGTGAGCGGGCTTGCCCCGCGCTGGGCTGCGAAGCAGCCCCATCAAGAACAGCGCATGTCTCCAAAAAGATCGGGGTGTTTGGTTTTTGGGGCTGCTTCGCAGCCCAGCGCGGGGCAAGCCCGCTCACCACAACAGCCCCGGCTCACCACAACAAGCCCGCTCACCACAACAGCCCCGCTCACCACAACAATCCCTGCTCATCACAACGGCCAATCAACACAAGATGTGGTGCTCAGATTAACCGCGCCGCCACCAACCAATCCGCCACCGCCTGAAACGCAGCATCCGGCACCGGATCGCCCGGTACGGTCTTCCTGGCAATCGTCTCCGCCAGGCCCTTGTCCGGCGCCTGCGGTATCCCGAGGTCAAACGCCTCCTGCAACATCCCCAACGCCTCCTCCGGTGAAGCGCGGCACACCACCACCGGCACCGGTGTTTCACCACGCACATAGCGCACGCCAATCACCCAGCCCTCGGTGGTGCCGATCATCATCGACGCCCGGCCCAACCCCAGTTTGGTGGCCAAAGCCTGCATCTCCTGGCGCTGGCGCCGCCGTTCGCTTTTGATCAGCGGGTCGCCATCAATGTCCTTGCGCTCGCGCTTGGTCTCGCTACGGGTCATTTTCATGTCGCGGCCAAACAGCCAGCGTTGCATCAACACGTCTACCCCACCCACCAGGATGAAGGCGGCGAGTACGGTAAACACCAGCGGCTTGAGCACCAGGAAAAACGTCGACTCGATACACCCGGCGCCACATCGCGAAGACTCCATCAACGCCTGTAACGCATGCCGCCCCACTACGTAGAACGCCACGGCCAGCACATGCACCTTGATCAGGCCCTTGATGAACTCCACAAAGTTGCGCAGGGCAAACAGCTTCTTGAAGCCTTCAGCCGGGTTGATGCGCTTGAACTCGGGCTTGATCGGTTCCACGGAAAACACAAAGCCGCGCATGGTGATGATGTTGGTCAAAATCACCACCCCGGTGGTCACCGCCATCACCGGCAGCGTAATGCCGATCACCAGTTGCTCGGCATGGTCCAACACCCGTGGCCACACCGTGGCGAAGGGCTCGATGTAGATCTGTGCAGTGAGGTCGATCAGCGCCGTGACCTGGGCCTGGGCCCGTGGCGCAAGGATGGAGATGCACAGGGTACAAAACAGGATGACCATGCCCGAGACCAGGTCCTGGCTCTTGGCAACCTGGCCCTTTTGGCGCGCGTCCTTGAGCTTTTTGTCCGTGGCCGGCTGGGATTTTTCTTCGCTGGTATCGCCCATGCGCTACTCCATGCCCGCCAGGGTTTTCAGCAGTTCGACGGTGCCGCGAAACTCCGCCAGTTGGTCGAGCATCAACGGAATCAGGAAGCCGATGTAGATCACCATCAGGATCGAGAAAAACAGGTTTTTCACCGGCAACGACAGGTCGAAAATATGCAGGTTCGGCGCCATGCGCGACAGGTACGCCAACATCAGGTCGGTGACCAGCAGCGAGATGATCAGCGGCGAGACCATCAGCACCCCGACGCGCATGATCTGGTCGAGAATAGACAGCACCGCCAACAGCGCCGAGCTGGCAAACACCGGGGTAAACGCGGTGACCGGCCATAGCTGATAGCTGTGGTAATAGCCGTCGACCATCAGGATAAAACCGCCGGACATGAAGAACAGTGTGATCAACATCACCGTCAGCAAGGTCGACATCACACTCGACTCGCCGGTAGACAGCGGGTCCACCAGTTGCGCCATGGTCGAGCCGCGCTGCAGGTCGATCAACTCCCCCGCCACTTCCGCCGCCCAGAACGGTATGCCGAACAGCAGGCCGATCAAGATGCCGATCAGGAACTCCTTGATCAGCAACCCGGCGATAAACAGGCTGCCGTGGTTGGGCATCGAGGTCATGGCGTCGAACACCGGCATGAACATCGGAATTGAAATGGCCACGGCCACGCACCCCCGAATCATTCCGGTAAGCCCGAGGCGGTTGAACGCCGGGGTGATCACCACCACCCCCATGGCCCGGCAGGCCGCCAGCGAGGCCGAGCTGATCACCGGGTAGGCGACTTCCAGAAACTGCGCGGTAAGGCTGGCATCCATGGGCAGTCAGCGCGTCCACAAGGGGAAGTTGTCCAACACCTGGCTGCCGAGTTCGGCCACTTGCCCGGCCAGCACCGGGCCCAGGAATACAATGGTCAGCAACACCGCCACCAGCTTCACCACCTGGGGCAGGGTCTGGTCCTGGATCTGCGTCAGTGCCTGGAACAGGCCCACGCTCAAGCCGACGATAATCGCCACCCCCAGCGCCGGCGCGGAGAGCATCAGCACGGTCATCAGTGCCTGTTTCATCAATGACAGGAAAACGTCCTGGCCCATGGGTCGTGCCTCAGCCGTAACTCAGAATCAAACCGTGCATCAGGCGCGACCAGCCGCTCAATGACACGAACAGGAAGATTTTCAGCGGGATTGAAATCAGGTTCGGCGAGACCATCGACATGCCCATCGCCATCAACACGTTGGACACCAGCAAGTCCACCACCAGGAACGGGATGTACAGCAGGAACCCGATCTCGAAGGCCCGGGTCAGCTCCGAACTGACAAACGCCGGGATCAGCACCACCAGGTCGTCATCCCGCAGGTCGGCACGGGCTTCCGGCGACCAGATGGTCTCGGTGGCCTGCACAAAAAAGCCGCGCTCGGACTCGTTGGCAAACCGTGCCAGGTGCGCCTGCAACGGCGGGCGCAAAGCGTCGCCGAGGTCCTTGAGTTGCTCGACATGTTCAATGTTGAGGTCGCGCCCTTCCACCTGGCGGTACATGTCGCCAATCAACGGCGTGGTGACGTACACCGACAGAATCAGCGCGATGCCGTACAGCACCAGGTTCGGCGGCGTTTGTTGCACGCCCAGGGCGTTGCGGATGAGAAACAGCACCACCGAGATTTTCATAAAGCCGGTGAGGGTCACCACCGCCAACGGGATCAACCCGATGGTGGCGACCACCAGGATGATCTCGATCAGGTTCGGCTGATAACCGGTCATGGGGTGGCGAAACTCAGCAGGCGCACGCCCAGGCCGTCACCGATTTTCACCAGTTGGCCCTGACCGACGCGGCGGCCGTTGACCATCAAGTCGACGCCATCCACGGTTGGGGTATTGAGTTGCAGCAAGCTGCCCGCGCCCAGCTCCCGCAGTTGCGCCAGGGTCAGTTCCAGGCTGCCGACCTGGCACACCAGCTTGAGGGGCAAATCGTCCAGGGCCGCAGCGGCGTCGACGTCAGTCATTGTGTTCTCCATGTCCAGAAGGGGCGATTTCAAAGGTTCCTGTAGCTGCAGCGACGAGCCATCGCGCTGGCAGCGGGCTTGCAGGCGGCCCTCAAGGTCCAGCAGCAAGCCGCTGCCGGGTTCGAGCATCAGCACATCGCCGGGCTGCAAGCTGCGCAATTCGCCAAGGGTCAGCCATTGCTGCCCGGTAAGTACCGAGAGGGTCTGGCGCAGCGCGGGCAACGGGTCGGCTTCAACGCGGCCGTGCTGCTCCAGCAGCTGCGCCACCAGCAACGCGGCGCTTTCGCTGAGGTCCAGTTGGGCAGCCATTGGAGGGTTGTTGCCAAAGGTCAGGGTCAGCGCCAGGTGCACGGGGTAAGGGCGCGGGTCTGCACTGGTTTCAAGCAATTGCACCGGATGGCCGAGCAACGGTTCAAGGCGCTCGATCAGGTCCAGCACGGCCAATTCAAGCAGCAACGAGCGCGGCAATGACGGCAGTACTTGCGCATCGAACTGCAACGCCAACGGCACCAGCACCTGCTCCAGGGCGGCGGCTGACAGACGCAGGCGCACTGGCGATTGCCCGAGCAACAACTGCACATCGCGGGGCGTTTTCAGCGGCTGGGGACCGGCAGCCCAGGCGACGCGCAAATCCTGCCCGGCGCAGCGGCCCTGCCACGCGTGGCGCCGGCGATGCAGTTGGTTATGTACCGTGAGCAGCGCCGGGTCGTAGTGTTCCAGCCACGGCGCCAATGGGTCGGCAAGGGCTACGATCATGTGCCGAGCCCTTGTTCTTCACGCAGCTCGCCGGCCACCCGTTCATTGTTTTCGCGCCCCTCCAGCAGGCTTTGCCAGGCGTCGGACTGGCGTTGGCGGCTCAGGCGTTCCTGGCGGAACAGGTCCCGCTCGCGCTCCTGGGTTTGCAGGGTATGGGATACGTGGCTGACGTCGCCCTCAAGCAGTTGCTCATCGTCGGACAAGCCCCGCAGGCGATCCTGGGCCGCCTGCCAACTGGCCACTGACAGGCCTTCGGTCAGCGAGGCGTAGATCTGGCCGGCTTCATGGGCGATCGCTTCGCGGTGCAGGCGCAGTTGTTCCTTCGCGTCGGTAAGGGCGCCATGGGTTTGCACGCAGCGCTGCTGTTGCGCCGCCAACTGGCTGGCTGCCCGTTGCTCGCGCAGCACCCGCAGGGTTTGCAGGGTGCGCAGTTGTTCGGTCTTCATAAGGTTTTCTCCATCGTCATACCAACACCACACTCGCTGAGTGCATGCAGATCGAATGTGGGAGCTGTCGAGCCCCGGCGAGGCTGCGAAAGCGGTGGGTCAGGTAACATCAATGTCGGCTGCGCTGACGCCATCGCAGGCTCGCTAAAGCTCGACAGCTCCCACACTGGATCTTGCTGCGCTTTCGGGCTCATGCCAGCACCTGGCGCATGCGGATCAAGGTGTGTTCGGGGCTGCTCGGCTCGTCGGCGTTCTGGCGCAGGAAGGCTTCGATGGCGCCATGGCGGGTGATTGCTTCGTCGGCCAGCGGGTCGCTGCCGGCGGAGTACTCGCCGACGCGGATCAGCATTTCGATCTCGCCGTAGCGCGCCATCAATTCACGGATGCGCATTGCCAGGCGCTTGTGTTCTTCACCGGCCACCTGCTCCATCAACCGGCTGCGACTGCGCAGTACGTCTACCGCCGGGAAGTAGTTGCGCTGGGCCAATTCGGCGCTGAGGGCGATATGCCCGTCGAGGATCGAGCGCGCTTCCTCGGCCACCGGGTCACTGGCGGAGTCGCCCTCGGTAAGCACGGTGTACAGCGCGGTGATGCTGCCGGTGGGACCGGGGCCGGCGCGCTCCAGCAGTTTGGGCAAGGTGGCAAAAAAAGACGGCGGATAACCACGCCGTGTCGGCGGCTCACCCACCGCCAGGCCGATCTCGCGCTGGGCGCGGGCAAACCGTGTGAGGCTGTCCATCAGCAGCAGCACGTTGCGGCCCTGGTCGCGGTGGTACTCGGCCAGGGTGGTGGCGACAAATGCCGCGCGCACCCGCTCGGCGGCCGGGCGGTCGGAGGTCGCGACTACCGCCACGGTACGCGCGCGGGCCTGGGCGTCCAGTTGCACGTCCAGCAGTTCGCGCACTTCCCGGCCCCGCTCGCCGATCAGGCCGATCACAATCACATCGGCCTCGCTGTTGCGGATAATGCTCGCCAACAACGAGGACTTGCCCACGCCAGGTTCGCCGAAGATGCCCATGCGCTGGCCTTGGGCGAGGGTCAACAGGCCGTCGATGGAGCGAATGCCCAGGGCCATGGAACGCACGATCAATTGCCGGGAAAACGGCGCCGGCGGCTCGGCATGCAAGGGGTAGGTCTGCAAGTTCAGGGTCGGCGGCAGGCCGTCACCGTCGAGAAACTCGCCCATGGGGCTGATCACCCGCCCCAGTTGTGCATCGCCCACCGCCACACCGAGGCTTTCGCCGGTGGCGATGATTTGCGTACGGGTCGACAAGCCTTCCATGGAGCCGATGGGCGACAGGATCGCTTCGTCGCCATCGAAACCAATCACCTCGGCGCTAAGGCTGCGACCACTGACCGGGTCGCGCAGGTGGCACAGCTCACCAATACTCGCGCCCGCCACACTGGCCCGCAACAACACCCCGCGAATACTCAACACGGTGCCCTGCATCGGGCGCAGGCGGGCCTGGGACAGCCGCTCGGTGAGACGCGGCAGCAGGTGATTGAGGTTCATGCCACGCCCTCTTCGGCGAAGGGCAACAGGCTGCGGCGCAGGGTGTGCAGTTGCGCGTCCAGCCCCAGCTCAACCGAACCCGCCGGGCTGCTCAGGCGTGCCTGGCCGGCACTCAGTTGCGCGTCGGCCTCTACGGCGATGCCATCCTTGAGCAACGGTTGGCGCAAGGCATTCACTTCGGCGGGCGGCACCCACAAGGTCAAGGCCTGGCCCTGGCGAAACGCGCTCAAGGCCTGGCGGGTGCAGCGCACTACGCGGTCAGTGTCATCCAGTTCGCCGAGCACCTCGCGCACAATGCCAAGGGCCAGGTCTGCCAGCGATGCTTCAAGCCCGGCCAAGTACTGCTGGACTTGGGCGTGGGTCTCCAGCAGCAGTTGCGCGACTTGTTCGGCGCCTTCCCGTCGCGCACTTTCAAAGCCTTCGGCGCGGGCGGTGTGCAGCCACTGGTCGCTGTCGGCCTTGATTTGCTCGGCATGGTCCCTGGCGGCTTGCACAAAGGCAAAGCCATCGGTCCACAACGCCGCTTCTTCGGCACGCAAGATCCGCGCGGCAGGACGGCTGGGTAATTCACTCATGGGCAAGCTCCTCGGCGAGCAACCGTGCGGCAACGGTCTGGACGATTTCCAGGTCACGGGGCAAGCGCCCGGTATAACCCTTGGGTGCGACAAACCGCAGTGACAGCCAACCTTGCAACTCGACGGGCTGGGCTTGCAGCCAGGCGGCGACACAGGTGAGGCCGTCGCGGTCGATGGCGTCGATCAACTCGGTGGGCTCGCGCAGCAGGTCTGCGGCACCGCCCAACTGCCGGTTGGCCAGGGCCAGCGTGAACGCTTCCTGACCCAGGCCTTCGCGCAGTTCATTGACCACCTCGCGGCGAATCTCCCGGCTCAGGGTAGAGGCATGCCAGATCGCCCCACACAGCCTGGGCAGGCGCTGAAATTGCGCCGGGTTCAGCAGCAGCACCGGCAAATCGGCGGCGGGCGGCGTCACCAGATGCGCCAGCGGCGCCAGTTGATAATGGCTGGCCAGCAACTGCTCCAGCCGCGGCCGGAAACGCGGCTGCCCATGCAGGGCTTGCAGCACCTCGGCCGGCAGGCCTTCGCCGAAACACTCGCCAAGGCTCTGCTGGCGCACAAACTGCAACGGCTGGGCGATCAAGCCCTGCCAACGCTCAACCAGGCTCATTCACCCTCCTTGAGCACATACAACGCCTGGGACTGGCGCCGCGCCCACTGTTGACGGGCCAGCACGCCGCACGCGCCAAGGGCCAGCAGCAGTAAACCGCCGAACAGCAACCGCGCCTGGTTGAGGTTGTCTTCCAGCAACCACAGGCCCATGAAGCTCGCCAGCCGTGGTTGCGCCGGGTTCTGGCTGATGGACACGGCGGCCTTGATCGCCGTCACCGAGACGCCGTCATAGCTCAGGCCGGAAATACCGTTGGCCACCAGGGTCTTGATCTGCGGGATCAGGGTGTTGATGTCGGTGCCCGGGTCGTAGCGCACCAGCACCGAGGCCGACGACGGCGAAATCACCCGCTTGAGTAGGTCATTGTCCGGCAGCACCACGTGCACCCGCGCCGAGACGATGCCGTCGATCTGCGACACCGAATGGGACAACTCTTCGCTCAAGGCGTAGATCATCTGCGCCCGCTCCTGCACCGGGGACGACACCAGGCCGTTACCCTTGAACACCTCGCCCATGTTGGAAAAGCTCTGCTGCGGCAGGCCGGCGTTGTCCAGCAGGGTCATGGCCTCGGCGAAGCGCTGTTCGTCGACCACCACTTTGAGCTGGCCGTTGTCCTGCACCTTGCGCGTCGCCGGGATGCCGTCGCGCAGCAGCACCGCGACCATAGCGTTGGCGTCGCGCTCGCTGAGGTTGGTGTAGAGGTCCATGTCGCAGGCCTGCAAGAGGCTGGCGAGCACGCCGATCAGCAGCAGGCGCAGGGCACGATTCGGGCTTGGCATGGCGTTATTGACCCTTGAGCAGCGTGTTGGCGGAACCGGAAATCTGCGTCGCACCGCGCACCACCATCTGGGTTTCGATGGAGTAATCGAACATCTTGCCCAGTGAATGGACGATCTGGTCGACCTGTTGCTCGGCGACTTTCTTGCCCGGTTCGGCGGTGGGCGAGGCACCCGAGGTGCGGATATCCGCAGCGGCCACTTGGGGCGGCGCCGACGGGTTATTGGTGAGCAAGTCGGCGCGCTCGGAAAAGGTCCGGGAGCGGTCGATAAAACTGTTCAGGCGCTCCATCAGGCCCGAGCCGATCTGATGGGGGCTGGCGCCCTCGGGCATGCCCTTGGCCGTGTTGGCCATGTGCTCGAACAGATTCTGCGAGGCCCCCGCGGGCCCCGCGCCGGCGGACGGCGGCAAGGCCGTGGCGCTGGCAGCGAGACTGATGGTCATGGGTGCGCCCTACTCTTCGTCGTCATCGGACAAGGCGTCATTCAGCATTTCCTGCGCCTTGGGCATGATGATGAACTGGCCGCCGATGGTGACCGCCTGGGTGATCAGGGCATCGGTGAATTCGGCGTCGGTCATCTCCGGTTTGTCGGCGCTCTTGGCGTTATCCACCGCGGCGTTGAACTTGGCTTCAGGGCTGGCGCCACCGGGGGCGAGGTTGCTGTCTACGGCGGTTACGGACATGGTCATGCTCCTTTGCTGGGGTTGGGGTGAATCAAGGGGTCTCGGTGCTCACCTGGGCGCCGCGAAACACTCGCACGCCCTGCTCGCGCGCCACGACGGGCGCGGCGGCCTTGGGCTGCAGGTGATCCACATGCTGCTGGACCAGCGCCAGGTACGGCGGCGGCCCGGACACGAATACTTCATCGCCCTCCGGGCCGTTGCGCATCGACAACTGCTGGCCGAACACATCGAGGTTGTTCAAATAGGCCTGCAACTGGTCCAGGTTCAGGGCGCTGGCCTTGAACAATTTGGTGGTGATTTCGTCACTGGCGTTGAGGTACAGCAGGTTGCCGTCGAAGTACCAGGTCAGGCCGTTGGTGCTGCACAGCATTTGCAGAAACTCCCCGGCAGTGGCCGCACGCACGGTGCTGCGGGCCTTGCCGCGCACCTTGTCGGAGAGCACCAGCGGGACGTCGAGGTTGTGGCCGAACTCTTCGAGGGCGGCGCGCACGTCCTGGTCTACCAACACGTAGGCGTAGGGTTTGGCGAACCACTCGGGCTCCTCGTCGGCGTGGGCGAGCGAGGCACCAAACAGCACCGACAGACATAGGAGCGCCATGGAAAATATGCTTACATGGCGTCCGCCTTCGCCCAACGAGTTGTGACGATGACCAAACACTTTTTGCTTGCCGCCAGCCTGTTGCTGGCTGCCTGTACCAGCACTGCGCCGAGCGATACCGACCGCTCGGTGAAACTGGCCAACGACCTGAACAAACGTGGCGACTACGCCAGCGCGGCGGCGCTGTATGAGCGTGCGGCCCAGCAACCGGGCGCCGGCATCGACCTGTGGCTCAAACTCGGCCAGGCGCGGCTCGACGGCAACGATGCGCTGGGTGCCGAACGCGCCTTCCAACAAGCCCTTGGCCTCGAGGCCCACAACGCCGACGCCTTGCTGGGGCTGGGCACCGCACAACTGCGACTGGGCAAAACCCAACGCGCCGTGACGGCCCTGGGGCAAGCTGCAGAGGCCAGCCACACGCCGGAGGCCTACACCCGGCTGGGCATTGCTCAAGTGCTGAATGGCCAGGCCGTCGCGGCACAAACCGCCTTCGCCAAAAGCCTGAGCCTGCAACCCGACGACCTCGACAGCCGCTGCAACCTGGCCCTGGCCTACGCCCTGGGCGGTCAGTCGCAACAGGCGCTGGACACCATCGCCCCGGTCACCCAATCGCCCCGCGCGCTGCCACGGCATCAGCGTAATGAACTGCTGGTGCTGGTATTGGCGGGTTACGAACAACGGGTTGCCAGCCTGCCGCTGGACGACATCCCGACGGCTGAACGAGTACGGCTGGTTGCAGAAGCCAACCGCATCAAAGCCATCAGCGACCCAGTTGCGCAGGCGCGGGAGTTGGGGCTGGTGGACACGCACTAAACCCAACAGCTTTTGATCTTGCTGTTGCCCTGCTTTTGATCTTGCTTTTGATCTATCAGGCCCCGTCAACCACGATGGCCGCAAGCAGGCACGGTGTAGCGGGTAAATCGGCAAGGATGCCGATTTAGCCGCGCCGGGCCATGGATGGCCCGTCGCGGCGGCCCGCGGAACCGTGCCGGAGTGCGGGCATGCCGAGCCTAAGCGAGGCACCGAGTGGTGGGGCAAAGACCTTTTGGTTACTTTTGGGGCGTTTGCCAAAAGTGACCCGCTGTAAGAGCGGAACCATAAGAAGCCGTTACCGCAGGAATGGATATATACACGGTAAGCTTCAAAATCCCGGTCGCCTGCCAGACCGCTATCGCGAGCAAGCCCGCACCCACAGTTGGATGATGGTGTGGCAGACAGATCTACTGGGCCTGGAATATCGCTATCGCAGGCAAGCCAGCTCCCACAGTTGGATCGTGGTGTGGCAGACAGATCTGCTGGGCCTGGAATGCCGCTATGGCAGGCAAGCCAGCTCCCACAGTTGGATTGTGGTGTGGCAGACAGATCTGCTGGGCCAGGAATACCGCTATCGCAGGCAAGCCAGCTCCCACAGGGGGAATATGCCCAGGGGGTCATTGCTCACCTCCCGGAGCGCCAGCCTTGGCCTCTTGTTGAGCCTGGCGCCGCTGCAACTGCTCCCGGTCAAACCCCTCGATATACACCTGCGCCGCCCGCCCAACCGGTGCCGCCATCGCCGGCCCGGTCGCCCGCCCCTGATTCAAATCCTGGCGCTGCTCCACCATCTGCATCAAATTCAGATTGTTGGCACAGCCCAACGGCAAGGTCGCCTTGAAATCATCATCCAACCCGACCTCGTCCTTGGCCGGCGGCTGCTGGCACTGGCTCGGCAACCCGTCCGCCTGATATTGCGGCGAGTAATACACCGGCGCCAAATGCGTCTTGCAGCCCACCACCAACAGGGGCAAACACATCAACAAACGCGAAACTTTCATGCCATGCCCCCTCATCAATTCATGTAGAAACCAAACGCCCCGCCACTGCGCGGCCCCGCCGCTGCAGCGGTCGCAGGCTGCGCATCCAACGGTGTGGCCAGCGTGCGACTGCGCACCGGCTCCACCAGGTACGGCGTAATCAAAATCACCAGCTCGGTTTCATTGCGCTGAAAACGCTTGGAGCGAAACAGGTTGCCCAGGATCGGCAAATCGCCCAATAACGGCAGCTTCTCGATGTCCTGGCTGCTCTCGCGCTGGAACAGCCCGGCAATCGCAAACGTCTGCCCACTGCCCACTTCCACCCGCGTATCGGCGCGCCGCACGCTGAACGACGGCACATGAAAGTTGCCGAAATCCACCGTACCGCCGCTCACCACACTGCTGACCTCAGGCCGCACTTGCAGGGCGATACGGCCGTTGGGCAGCAGCGTCGGATTGAACAGCAGCGACACGCCGAACGACTTGTATTCGATCCCCACCAAATCCCGATTCACCGGCACCGGAATCGCCACTTCACCGCCCGCCAGGAAGCTCGCGGTTTGCCCGGTCATGGCAGTGATATTCGGCTCGGCCAGAATTTGCAGAATCCCGTTGGCCTGCAACGCGTCGAGCATGCCGTCGATGTTGGTGTTGCCCGAACCGCTGCCCGCTGCCGCCAATCCGCCTGCGGTCGCTGCTGCCAGCGGCCCACCGGTAATCAGCCCGAAGGAAAACGTGCCGTTGCTGAACATCGCGTTCCAGTTCACGCCGTAATGCAGCAGCTCGGAGCGCGACACTTCAGCGAACCGCACACGCAAATTGACTTGGGCCGCACCGGCATATTCAGTGGTGTTGACCGCGCTTTGGAAACCCTGGCCCTGGGGGTTGAGCAAGGCATTCAAATCCGTCGCTTCACCCACGCTGCGCACCGTGCCCTTGGCGATCAAACGGTTGCCAGCCCCGCTGATCTGCGCGCCACTGCCGGGGTGCAACGCTTGCATCGGTGCGGTCACGGCCTGGGTGGCGCTGCTCACGGCCAGGGTCAAGCCGGCGAGCTGTTTGCCGTCGGCGCCGAGGGCGATCAGGCTGGTGTTGCCCGGCGCCTTGCCGAAGATATAGATCACGCCGGGCGACACCACTTGCAGGTCGGCAATCCCAGGTTCGGCCACCAGCACCGACTCCACCGGCGCTACAAAATGCAGGATCCGGCCTTCCCCGGATGCAAGGCTGATAGAACCCTGGGCACCGTTGGCGATGTCCTGGGCGCTGCAAAAAAACGACGCCAACGCCAGCAACAACAGAGAGAAACGAATCATGAGGCAGACGCCAGGGAAGTGACGGAAGCCGCGGCAGGTGCGCGGCGGTTGGAGATATCGGTGAGGCTGATGGTCACCAGCGCTTGCAGGTTGTATTCAGTGGCCAGCTCGCGAAACGACAACACGGCCAGCTCCAGCTCACCGCGCAGCACCAGGCGGCGCAGGCTGCGGCGCAGTTCCGGGTGCACAAGCAATACCGCGCTGTTGGCCTCGGTGGTTTTGTCGCAGGCCTGGCGCAATTGCGCGAGCAAGGCGCGGTTGACCTCTTCCGGAATCACTTCGCGGCTGGGTTCCTGGCGACGCAGGGACGCACGCAACTGGTCTTCCAAACCCGGCGCCAGCACCAGCGCGCCAATCACCCGGTTGCGGTCGGCGTACTGATGGCTGATCTGCCGCGCCAATGCTGCGCGCAGGTGTTCGGCCAGGCGGCCGGCATCGGTTTCCCGGGCGCCCCACTCCACCATGGCTTCGAGCAGAGCCCGTTGATTGCGGATCGACACGCCTTCGCCCACCAGCAAGCGCAGGGTCTCGGCCACCCGCTGCAACGGCACCAGGCGCAGGGCTTCCTTGACCAGTTCGCCGTAAGTGGCCTCGGTGCGTTCGAGCAGCAGACGGGTTTCCTGGATCCCGAGAAAGTCTGCGGCATAGCGGCGCAGGCTGCGTTCCAGCACGCCGCGCAGTACTTCATCCGGCAGCAGGAAGCCGATGCCGGCGCTGCGCAGCGCGTCTTCGTGCTGGCGTTCGATCCAGTGCGCGGCGCGGCCGTTGAGCGGTGAATCGGCTTGCAGCGTGGCGATGTCCAGCAACTGCACGTGCACCGGATCGTCCTGCAACAGCAGGCAGTTGATCGGCATTTCGCCTTCACTCACCGGCACACCTTCCAGGGACACGCGAAAACTGCCCGGCGTGGCCTTGGCGTCCATGTGAACGCCCGGCACCGGCACATCCACGCCGAGGTCGCTGCGCAGGTCGTGGCACAGCGCTTCGATGCGCTGGCCCAGCAACTGGCGCGGTGCGCTGAGGGCCAGGGCGCTGCCGAGGGTCAGCAATACCCGAGTGTCAGGGGCCACGCCGTATTCCTGCTCGGCCTGCACCTCGACCACCGGTTCCAGGGTCTCGATCAGCGCTTCAGGCTCCACCTGGTTTTCGCGGGTATGGCGGCGGTACATCACGAAAGCCGCCCCCCCGAACACCAATGACAAACCGAGGAACACCCAGGTCGGAAAGCCCGGGATCACGCTGACACCGACCATGATCAATGCAGTCAACCCGAGGGCCCGGTAACTGGCGCCCAACTGCTTGAGAATCTCGCTGCCAAGGTCACCCGCTGCGCCGTCGCTGTTGACCCGCGTAACCACGGTGCCCGCTGCCACAGAGATCAACAGCGCCGGGATCTGCGCGATCAGACCGTCGCCCACGGTCAGCAGCGAGTAGGTGTGCACCGCCGCGCCGAAGGCCATGTCGCGCTCGATCATGCCGATCAACATGCCGCCCAGCAGGTTGACCGCAAGGATCACCAACCCGGCAATCGCATCGCCCTTGACGAACTTCATCGCCCCGTCCATCGCGCCGAACATCTGGCTCTCACGCTCCAGGCGCGAACGCCGGCGACGGGCTTCGGCCTGGTCGATATCGCCGTTGCGCAGGTCGTTGTCGATGCTCATTTGCTTGCCGGGCATCGCATCCAGGGTGAAGCGCGCGGCCACTTCCGCGACCCGTTCGGCGCCCTTGGTGATCACCACAAACTGCGCCACGGTAATGATCAGGAACACCACCATGCCCACCACCACCTGGCCGGCAATCACAAAGTCACCGAAGGCCTTGACGATATGGCCGGCGTCGCCGTGCAGCAGAATCAAGCGGGTGGTGGTGATGGACAGCGACAGGCGAAACAGGGTACTGAGCAGAATCAGCGGCGGCAGCGCGGAGAATTCCACCGAGTGGCCGATATAAAAAGCGACGATCAGGATCAGGATGCTCAGGGCGATGTTCAGGCCAATCAGCATATCCACCAGGTAGGTGGGCAGCGGGATGATCATCATCACGATGGCCATCAGCATGAACGCGACGATGATTACGTCGGTGCGCTGGGCGGCCATGCGCGCGATGCCGTTCAGGCGATTGAGCAGGTTCATGGCGCCACTCTCCGTGCAGCCAGGTAGCGTTTGAAGCACTGGCGCGCTTCGTCCTTGCGCTCGCCGTACCACAGCGCCCGGGCGCGCAGCAGCAACAGGCTGGCAGACTCGCCTTCCAGCGCCACCAGGCGGTCCAGGGCCGACAGTGCGCGGGTGGCGTCACCGCTGTCGGTGAACGCCAGCACCAGCGAGCGCAGCAACAGGCCGTCGTTGGGCGCCACGCTCACGGCAATCAGCAGCATTACCAGCGCACGCTGGGACTGGCCATTGCGCCGGTACAGCTCGCCGATGCCCTTGAGCAGTTGCACTGCGTCGTCGTTATCCCGGGGCATCAGGCCTGGACCTCCGAGCGTTGTTGTTCGAGGGTGCGGCGCATCTCGATTTCCTCGCTGATCAGGTCGTGGGCCAGTGCCTTGATTTCCGGTTCGGCGTCGAGGTTCGGCAACAGGTGCTGCATCACGTGTTCCAGCAGCTCCAGGGACCGTGCGCTGCCAAACAGCAGCGAGTCGACGCCGGCGGCGCTGGTGAGCTCTTCCAGGTCACTGCGCAGGGAGCGGCGGGACTGGACCTTGCGGGTTTTGAGCAGCGCTTCGAAGGCGGTGGCCTGGCGCGAATTGACCGGGCGAATCGCCTCGACCGGCGCGCTGCGCACGTCACTTGGAACCAACGGACGGGGTTCGACTTTCATCCCGGGGCCTTAGCTGAAAAAAGCAGCGTCATAAAGTGAAGGTGAAGCGCTCTTCGCCACGGGCGAGGATCACCTGGTTGTTCTCGATGCGTTCCAGCACCCAGTTGTCGGCCAGGGCAGCGCCGGGGTAAAGGCGCTTGCCGCTGTCGTTGATCACGTAGGGATTGACGCCGAACCACACCGCTTGAAAGCGCACCCGTGGCCGGGCCGCATCCGCGCGCACTGCGACCCGAGGGTTGAGGACGATCTGCTGGCCATAACGCTGGTCGAAGGCTTGTTGCAGGGCGACCCACTGGGGCTTTTGTGCCCGCTCGAACGAGCCGGTGGCGTTGAGCTGGCCGTCGACATCATCGACCTTCACAGCGTCCAGGTGGGCGGCCTGCAATTGCGCTTCGAACCAGGCCTTGGCCTCGGCGCGGGAAGGCTTGGCCACGGTTTTTTCGGCGACCGGCAGGACGGCCTGGGCTTGCGGTGGATCGGTGCGAAACGCCAAGGCGCCGGCGCACACAAACAGCAAGGCGGTGGCGATGATCCAGGGCGTGAACGTGCGCGTCGCCACAGGCGGTTTTTCAGGGCTTCCCGGCAGCGCCAGGCTGACACCCGCCGTACCGATGCGCAGTTGCAGCGGCAGCCGCGCGCGATGGCCGCTGCCTTGGGGAATGCGGATATCACCCGCAGTGCCGGTGATCAGCACATCACCGCCGAGGGCTTCGACGGCCACCTGGGCACCTTCAAAACGCAGGCGCAGGTGCAACTCGGCGATCCCGGGATCGCAGAGCAGAAGGTCGGCGGCCGAAGCGGCGCCAAGGGTATAGACCGGTTGGTCGAGCATCAGGGAACTGCCCTGGTGCAAACCGTGGGTCACAAGCAGGGTCGGCACGCCGTTCGCGGCGGGCAGGCCCAGGGAAATCAAGGCTGTCATGGTTGGGTTTGCCCCCTTGAGAATCACAGGTCGCAACCACACCTGTGCCGATCAACAACGGTGCAACGGGGTAAGGCAGGTATACGGGCAGCGCCGGCGCTGCCCGTATGGCGAATCAGTTCTGCGGACGCTGTTTGGTAGCGTCGAGCTCTGCTTTTTTCGCGGTGCTGATCTCGGTGATCTTGGCCGACTTCTCGATAGCCATGTTGAAAGTTGCTTCCATCTTCGCGATAGCGTCGTCGGCGCCGCCTGCACTTACTGGTGGAGTAGTAGCCATGTTCAATCTCCTTGCATCGATAGGGAAGTTAAGCAGCATGCAAACCGAACCAAACTCCCAGCGTCAGACAGTGAGTTGGCAATGCAGCCGTCGGTTTGCATGGCGGCCATACTACTCACGAATAAAACGCCTTCGCTGTGAAAGCTTGTGAAACGTTCACGGCCGGTGCTGTGAAAAAACCGGCTCAACGCGCCGTTGAGAAAATCTCATCAACGGAGGGCCGTTGAACTTTTATTGAAAAACAGATACACGACAGAGCCCAATGATTACGGGGGCTTCTCCCTGTAACAGGAACCACCTCAAGCCCTTTGAGGCGGTTTAGCTCCACGCAAAACCCTCGACCACTCAACATTATTTGAAAAAATTATCCGACAACTTCACACTTTTAACTAATAGCCATTTGCCCAACTTTGCCGATATTGCCATTTGTAACAAAACCGACTTGATCATCGCGTTTTATAGCTCGGCGCGGACGCGTCCAATAACACTTCGCAACTTTCATCCGCCTCAGTTAGTGCACTTGCACTAAAGATCGATTTATATAAAACAACTACCAGGTGATCTATGACTGCGATCCCGAATGGCCTTGACCCTGCTGATAACAAGGGCCCGACAGGCTCCCGGAGCACGTTCGAAAAAGCCCTGTTCACCGCCGTCGACCGGCCGGTATTCGACCCCTCGAAAATCCGCGGGCCGTCCATCCCGCTGCCGTACCAGAACGTGCAGGCACCGGTGGACAACAGCATCACCTACACCCCGCTGGGCAGCGATAAACCGGTGATGCTCAAGCAGATCGACAACCCCAGGCTGTTTGAGCAATTGGTGAACCAGTACAACGCGCAGCAAAGCGATGCGACCCTTGAAAAGAACCTGGCCGCCAGCAAAAGCGCTGGCTACAAGGAGGCTGACGCCAGCACCGTGGCGCCCGGGTTGGGCAACTACAAGGGGCTCGGCAGCACCACGGAACTGGGCCCGGGGCTGATCCGCTACGAGACCAACGCCGGCGATAAAATTGTGGTCAGCCAGAAGCAGACGCCCGCGCTGTTCGCTCAGGTCAGCGGCGACTCTGCCAAGCTTTTCGCGATCAACGCCAGCCAGGCCGAGGGCTATCGCTTGGCCGGCCCCACGGAAACCATGGACCCGGCGGCGAACATCGGCCCGCCCGAGGAAGTCGGGCCGGGGTTGATTCGCTATACCACCGCCGCAGGCGACAAGGTGATCGTGTCCCAGGACATCACCCCGGCGCTGTACGACCAGGTGGCCAAGCTGTATGCCGGCAGCACCGGCGCTGCGGGCGCCTCGGACACCTCGTGGATCGACACCTCGTCGTTCGGCGTGTCTGGCGCCAAGGCCTGGGACACCATCACCGGCAACACCAGCGGCACCCCCACCAAGGAAGAGCTGGACCTGAACCGCCCCAAGGCGGCTGCGCAACTGCTCTCGCAAAACTGGGACGCCTGGGGCCTGCACGGCGCGCCGATCGACTTCGCCAACCCGCCCACTAACCTGCCGCCCGAAGCTCAGGCCGTGCTCAAGTACGTGGCCAGCAGCCCGAGCCTGATGGCCGCGCTGGACACCGGCGGGCGCGGCAAGGCTGACAACGTGATCACCCATTCGGATGTCGACCACTTCATCGACAACGCCGGCAAGGACCTCGGCGCCGCATCGAAATCCTATGGCAGTTTCCTCGGCAGCCACCCCGGCGATTTGGCCAAGGCCAACGCCAAGTCGGCGGCGATCCTGATGGCCAACGAAAGCCTGGCCGCCGGCGCCGGTTCGGCGATGCGCCCGGGTGACGCCAACCAGCGCAGCAACGACGGCATGCTGCGCACCGACAACCTGGAAGCGTTGGGCAGCGATTCGGCGCTGAGTACTGAACTGACCGGCGCGGCGGCCATGTGGTCCAAACCCGGGATGTTCCACGCCCTGGAAACCGGCGGCGACAACCCGGCCACCGGCAAGTCGGACGGTATCGGCACCCGCGACAACATCGGCGCCTGGCTGGAAAAACAGGCGCCGAAAACCGACAGCGACACCCTGACCTTCCTCGATGGCGCCGCCACCCGCGATGCCGTCGCAGGCATAGACACCTCGGGCCTGACCGCCGACATCCTGGCCAACCCGCAGAACTACAGCGGCGAACAGAAAGCCGCAGTGCTGGTGCAACTCACCGATGCGCAAACCCGCCTGCTGGTGAGCGACTACGTGCCCCACTCCGGCCTGATGGACAAGTACACCTCGCCCAACTACGGCCTCAACCCCAACGAAGACAAGATCAAGGCGCAGCTGCAAAGCGGCATCGAAACCCTCTCGGCCGACCCGGACGTACAAGGCTTCCTGCAAAACAATCGTGGCCCGGCACTGGCCGACATCGTCGACAGCAACCCGACCCTGAAAGTCGCGATGCAGAACTACTACGCCAGCGACATCGAGACCGGCAAGAACCTCAACGACAACCTCCACGCCAAGGACCAGGACGGCAAGCAGGTCGACATGGGCGTGGGCCTGCAAAACGCTGCCAACGACACGACCATCGCCAACCTCGCGCTGGGCGGCAACGGCCATGTGGACCTGACCGGGATCGCGGACAAGGCCGGGCAAAGCGACAACATCCAGCAGTACTACAAGACCGAGCTGGTGACCGGCAAAGCCTTCACCGATGCGGTGGCCGCAGGCATGGACCCGACCGTGGCCGCCAGCAGCTTCGCTGCCAGCACCGCCTCGGCCCAGGCCTTCCTCGGCGACAAAGCCTCAGCGGATGATGCGGCCACCTTGCAGGTGAATTTCAACGAAGCCCTGGGCGATGCGTTGCTCGGGGGCGCCACCACCGACACCCTGAACATCACCCTGGGCGACGGCAAGGGCAACTTCGACGAAGCCAAGGTGACTGCCGCAATCAACGACGCCCAGCAGAAAGACCCGCAGATGTTCGTCACCTCCGACGGCGGCAAGATCGACCCGGCGCAGGTGGTGTCAATGCTGCGCTCGGTGTGGGACATCGGGCGCCAGGGCGACAAGATTGCCGACGCGCTGCCCAAGGCCATCGAAGGCATGAAGTTCGGCGACGTGAGCCCGGCGTTCAAGCAAGGGCTGTTGCACATCGGCAGCGCGGTACTGATGAGCGGTGTACTGATGGCCCGCTCGGCCAGCGGTAGCAACACACCGGTGGCGGACGCGAACCGGGTATCTGCCGGGCTGCAATTTGCCGGCCTATTGATGGAAGGTGGTACCAAATACGCCAAGGAAGCGGGGTACGGCATCACCTGGGTCAACCGCCCGGACGGCGGCACCATCGGTGACTTCCCCGGCAAGGTGCCGGTGGGCAAGGGCCCGCTGAGTCCGCAGCAAATCGCCAACCTCGGCGCGGCGGGCAAGATTATCGGCTCGGCAGGCGGGATCATTGGCGGCGTGATCGGGGTGATTGGCGGCGTCGACTCGTTGAAAAAAGGCGACTACTTGACCGGCAGTTTCTCCGTCGCCACCGGCGTACTCGGCACGGGCGCGGCAGTGGCGGGGTTGGTGGAAGCCGGGGCCGGTCTGTACGGTGCCACGGAAATCGGCGCGGTGGCCGGGACCATCAGCGGCATCCTCGGCGGCGCCACGGCGATCCTCGGCGGCATCGGGAGCGCCTTCCTGCCCTTCGCCCTGGCCGATGCCCATGGCAAGGCGCAGGACGCGTTCTACGGCCAGCTTGCGCCGGTGCTCAAGCAATATGGCTTGACCGGCGGCCCGACGGAACCGGGCGACTATCCGGAAGACCCGATCCCGGCGATCAACACCTGAGCCTCCCTTGCAGCCTTGCGCGAAAGGGAGCCGCGCGGGGCTGTGTCTTGAACATGCACACAGGTTAATCACATGACGTATTCACAACGCAGCCACCTTGAAGACAGCGCTTTTGAAATTCACTTTGGTCCTTATCGACTGCTGCCCAGGCGTCATCTGCTGCTTAAAAACGGTGAACCCGTGAGCTTGGGCAACAGAGCCCTGACCTTGTTGATTGCCCTCGCCTCGCGACCCGGAGAGCTGCTGGAGAAAACCCAACTGCTGGATATCGCCTGGCCACGGTTGGTGGTGGAGGAATGCAACCTGCGGGCGCAGATCAAGGCGATTCGCCGGGCGTTGGGGGATGATGATTCGGTGTATATCGCGACGGCGACGGGCCAGGGGTATCGGTTTGTCGCGCCGACCTGGGTTGAGCGCCAGGCGCAGAAAAAACCGCTGGTGTTGGGGGTTTATAGCTGTCGCCGGTGTTTGGGCAGCGAAGTAACGCCGGTGCACAGTGCGCGGCAGGAGACGCTTAACAGCTGAACCGTGGGGATTATTCCGTTGGAAAAATATGTTTTTTCCAACGGAATTATTTGGCTGGGCTGGTCGTTGTATTTCCCGAGACTGCTCACTTTTATCAACTTTTCGGGAAACCCCTCATGAATCGTATTCACTGGCTCAGTTTGGCAAGCCTTCTCGCCATTGGCACCGCTCAGGCGGCCTCCTTGCAAGTTCCGGTCAACCTCGTCAGTGCCGATGGCGCGCCGCAGCCTGTGGGTACGGTGACTATCAGTGAGTCCGCCTATGGCCTGATTTTTACACCTGATTTGAAGTCCATGCCGATGGGCGCGCATGGGTTTCATATCCATGAGAACGGCAGCTGTGACGCGGGAGTGAAGGATGGTGTGAAGGTGGCCGCGTTGGCGGCGGGTGGGCATTTTGACCCGCAGAAGACGGGTAAGCATTTGGGACCGTATGCCGAGGGGCATTTGGGGGATTTGCCGGCGCTGTATGTGAATATGGACGGGACTTCGACCAACCCGGTATTGGCGCCGCGGTTGAAGACGATTGCGCAGATTCAGGGGCATGCGTTGATGATTCACGCTGGCGGGGATAATCATTCGGACATGCCCAAGCCATTGGGTGGTGGTGGTGAGCGCGTGGCTTGTGGGGTGATCTGAATCGGGGCGTATCCGGTATTTGGGTAACGGCTTCGATGGGTTCCGCCCTTACGGCGGGTCACTTTTGAAAGGAGCCCAAAAGTAACCAAAAGGCTCTTGCCCCACCACTCGGCACCTCGCTTAGGCTCGGTGTGCCCTCACTCCGGCTTTGGACCGTGGGCCGCCGTCATGGGCCATCCTTGGCCCAGGACGGCTAACCCGGCGTCCTGCCGGGTTACCCACGCTCCAAAGCCTGCGTTCGGCCAGCGTGGTTGACGGGGCGCCTAAGATCAAGATCACAAGCAGATCAAGAACACAGCGGCCTACAGGCCGGCTTGAGTGTTAAAAGCAACAGCGAAATCAAAGGCCGGCACGGTTCAAATGTAGGAGCTGGCTTGCCTGCGATGGCATCGCCGCGGGGTGTCTGAAAAACCGAGTCGCCTGCATCGCCGGCAAGCCAGCTCCTACAGCTTTTGCCTTGGCTTTTAACACTCAGGCCGCCGCGACGGCCCGTCCCTGCCCCGTCGCGGCTAAACCGGCGTCCTGCCGGGTTACCCGCTCCGTACTACCTGCGTTCGGCCAGCGTGGTTGACGGGGCGCCTAAGATCAAGATCACAAGCAGATCAAGAACACAGCGGCCTACAGGCCGGCTTGAGTGTTAAAAGCAACAGCGAAATCAAAGGCCGGCACGGTTCCAATGTAGGAGCTGGCTTGCCTGCGATGGCATCGCCGCGGTGTGGCTGAAAAACCGAGTTGCCTGCATCGCCGGCAAGCCAGCTCCTACAGCTTTTGCCCTGGCTTTTAACACTCAGGTCGGCTTTCAGGCCGCCGTGCTCTTGCTCTTGATCTTGATCTGACTGCCCCATTCAGCCCGAGGCCGAACGCAGGGATTGAGGAGCGGGTAAACCGGCAGGACGCCGGTTTAGCCGCGACGGGCCAGGGACGGGCCGTCGCGGCGGCCCGCGGAGCAATTCCGGAGTGAGGGAACGCCGAGCCACAGCGAGGCGCCGACAGGCGGGGCAGAGCGTTTTGGTTACTTTTGCGCTTTTCAAAAGTGACCCGCTGTAAGAGCGGAACCCATATCAGCCGTTACCCAAATAAAGGATATGTACCCGGTACAAAACCTCAGAGCACCAAGCTCAAATCCACCCGCCCATCACGCAATGGCGGGCACCAATAGTACCCCCCAGTCAACGGCTTGCTAATACGATACAACCCATCAACGATCCCATCCTCAAGCCCACTCATCCGCCGCAACTGCGCTTCAAACGCATCAAACGAATGCCCAAACGCCAGGAACATCAACCCCGCCTGACCATTCTCGGCCCAAGGCATCGACCGACGCACCACAAATGCCTCAGGCGTAAAACTCTCCTGGGCCGTACGCTTGGTGTGCGCCGACTCCGGCGCATCCTCCAACTCTTCGTTATCCCCATGGCGCCGACCAATAATGTGGTCCCGCTCCAGAGCCGGCAACGCCGCAAACCCATCCAGGTCATGCTGCCACTGCTGGATCGCCGCAAAACTCGCACCACCCTGCGCCACCGCCGCATCCACCGCCGCATCGTCATGCGGGTTCTCAGTGCCGTCCTCATAATCAGTCAGGTCAAACCCGGTCTTGTAGCGAAACCCCTCGGTCATCTGCACCAGACCAAACCCCGGCGCCAGGGCCTTCTCAAACGCCCGGCTGCGCAACAGCAACTCACCGCGATCCACACCATGCAACCAGACCCACAGCGCCTGCTGGGTCGACGGATTCTCCGCCCCCGGCCCGCTCACACGCGGGAACGCCCGCAACCCTTCAATTCGCGCGCCCAGCGCATTGACCAGCGGCTCACCAAAACCGACCACCGCATTCGCATCCACCCGTTGCACCAGCGCATCCAGTGCGGCAGGTACAGCCTCCAGGGACTCAATGGCAAAAAACAGATGGCGTGCCTGCAACGGCACCGGTGCGGCAAGAATGCCCGGCTGGTACTGACTCATGTGAACTCCTTCAAGAAAGCCGCGCAGTTTACCCGGCGAGCACCCGGTTGTGCTCAAGGTTTTCCAGGGTTCACAAAGCAAGGCAAAACGGTGCCAAACGGGCCACTTGTGGGCGTAATGCGTCTAACCCTTGCCACACGGACCGTTGATGGGTGAATCTCTAGTCACGTTTTGCAACCACTCCAGGGGTAGCGACATGACCACCGACAACTTGCTCGCCCAGCTGTTTCCCACTGCCGCCGAGATTCCCGAGCAATTCCGGCTCGCGGCGCCCATTGAACAACGTGATTACCTGGTCGGCGGCCAGTTGCATGTGTGGCACGGGCCCTTGGCCGAAGTACGCAGCCCGGTGCAGTTGCGCGGGGCCGACGGTGACACACCCGTGATCATCGGCAGCACCCCGCTGCTGGACGCCGACACGGCCTTGACCGCCCTCGACGCCGCCGTGGCCGCTTACGACCGTGGCCAGGGCGCTTGGCCGACGATGCGCGTGGTGGATCGCATCCAGCACGTCGAAGCCTTTTTGCGACGCATGCGTGAACAGCGCGATGCGGTGGTCAAGCTGCTGATGTGGGAGATCGGCAAGAACCTCAAGGACTCGCAGAAAGAGTTCGATCGCACCTGCGACTACATTACCGACACCATCAACGCCCTCAAGGATCTCGACCGCCGTTCCAGCCGCTTCGAGCTGGAGCAGGACACCCTGGGGCAAATCCGCCGGGTGCCGCTGGGCGTGGCGCTGTGCATGGGCCCTTACAACTACCCGCTGAACGAGACGTTCACCACGCTGATCCCGGCGCTGATCATGGGCAATACCGTGGTGTTCAAGCCGGCCAAGCTCGGCGTGTTGTTGATTCGCCCATTGCTGGAAGCGTTTCGCGACAGCTTCCCCGCCGGCGTGATCAACGTGATCTACGGCAGCGGCCGCGAGACGGTCAGCGCGCTGATGGCCAGCGGCAAGATCGATATCTTTGCGTTTATCGGCACCAACAAGGCCGCCAGCGACCTGAAAAAGCTCCACCCAAAACCTCACCGTCTACGTGCGGCACTCGGCCTGGATGCGAAAAACCCGGGGATCGTGCTGCCCCAGGTCGACCTGGACAATGCGGTGAGCGAAGCGGTTACCGGTTCCCTTTCGTTCAACGGCCAGCGTTGCACCGCGTTGAAGATCCTGTTTGTGCACGAGGATGTGGTCGACAGCTTTATCGAGAAATTCAACCACAAGCTGGCGACCCTCAAACCCGGCATGCCGTGGGAAGACGGCGTGTCGCTGACGCCACTGCCCGAGCAGGGCAAGGTCGATTACCTGGGCGGGTTGGTGACCGATGCACTCGCCCACGGCGCCAACGTGGTGAACGAAAATGGCGGCGCCAGCCGTGGCTCGTTTTTCTACCCGGCGGTGCTGTACCCGGTGAACCCGCAGATGCGCGTGTACCACGAGGAACAGTTCGGCCCGGTGGTGCCGATCGTGCCTTACCGCGACCTGGAAACGGTGATCGACTACGTGCTGGAGTCGGACTTCGGCCAGCAACTGAGTATCTTCGGCACCAGCCCTCGCGAAGTCGGGCGCCTGGTGGACGCGTTCGCCAATCAGGTGGGCCGGATCAACATCAACGCCCAGTGCCAGCGCGGGCCGGACAGTTTCCCGTTCAACGGACGCAAGAACTCGGCCGAGGGCACGCTGTCGGTACATGATGCGTTGCGGGTGTTTTCGATCCGTACCCTGGTGGCGACCAAGTTCCAGGCGAGCAACAAGGAACTGGTCAGCGATATCCTGCAGGAGCGCACGTCGAGCTTTCTGACCACTGATTATATTTTCTGAGCCTGGCGCCGCTCAAGAATGTGGGAGCCGGGCTTGCCCGCGCTGAGGGCCGACAGTCGACATCTGTGGTGACTGACACGCCGCCATCGCGGGCAAGCCCGGCTCCCACATATTGACCGCGTGAATCCTTACTGACGAGGCCACATCCAGATTGATGAACCTGCACTTGCCCCTCTTCGCCCGCCGCTTGCTGCGTCCTTTGCTGGACCCGTACCGGCGCTACCGTCACGCCAAGTTGATCCACGCAGTACGGGTTTCCATCGGTTTGCTCGCAACGATCCTGCTCACCACCGGCATCAACCTGCCCCACGGTGAGTGGGCCTCGGTGACGATGTTGATCGTGATCGGCGGTTTGCAGCACCATGGCAATATCGGCAAGAAAGCCGTCGAGCGCGCCTACGGCACGTTGATCGGCGCCAGCGTCGGTTTGCTGCTGGTGCTGCAACAGGCGTATCTGGGGCAGCCGTTATTGACCTATTTGCTGATGTCGGTGGTGTGCGGGTTCTTTTCCTATCACGCCATCGGCAAGGGCGGATACATCGCGTTGCTTTCGGCGATCACCGTATTTATCGTCGCGGGCCATGGCGATAATCCGATATCGGACGGGCTGTGGCGCACGGTCGACATCCTGATCGGCATCGTCCTGGCCCTGGCGTTTTCCTTCGCCCTCCCGCTGTATGCGGTGTATTCCTGGCGCTACAACCTGGCCAGTGCCTTGCGCGATTGCGCGGCAATTTATAGCCGGATCATCAGCGGCCAGTCGGTCACCGATGATGAACACCTCAAGCTGCTGAATCGGCTTAACGCCGCGATGCTGCAACTGCGTTCGTTGATGCCTTCGGTGTCCAAGGAAGTGCGGATTTCCATGACCGAACTGGACACCATCCAACGGCATTTGCGGATGTGCATCAGCACCCTGGAGATCCTCGGCAATACCCGGCCCGATCCACGGGACAAGGACGCCCTGGCGCGTATGCAAGTGGCATTGAAGGCCGAGCATCGGCAGATTCGGGTGCAGTTGATTGGCATGGCGCGGGCGTTGCAATCCGGGGCCACCGACCGGCTGGAACGGCCGAGCAACACGCCGACCCACGAGCAGACATTTGAAGTGCCGGTGGCCAACGCCCTGGACGGTTACCGGTTATTGACCCTGCAACTGGCGGCGAACATTGATGGCATGCGCCAGCGCCTGGCCAAGAGTGCCAGCCACTGGAAAATCTGATCAGCCCCGCTGCAGCGCCTGTACCAGCAGTTGCTGCAACGCCTGTAACCGGGGCTCGGGGCTGTCCTCGGCAAAGCGCAACACATTCGCCACTTCGGGCAGCGGCATCCGTTGGTCGAAGGGGCGATACACTTCCACGCGCTTGTCGAGATGGTCACTGTTGAGCAGGCCGATGCCCAACCCGGCGGCGATGGCCGATACCACGCCCTCCACCGACCCACACTCCACCACCACCTGCCAGCGAATGCCCAAGGCGCTCAACCGTTCCTGGGCCAGTTGCCGGTAAAAACAGCCGGGGCCGAAGGTGATCAGCCGCACGCTCTCGTCAGGCGCGGCCTGCCAGCCGGGCCGGGCGCACCAGTGCACCTGTTCGGTCCACAGCAAGTGGTCCCGCGCTTCGATACGCGGGATGAAATCCTGGTGCAGCGCCAGGTCCAACTCGCGGTCCACCAGGGCCTGGCGAAGCACGTGGCTCTGTTCCACCACGATCCGTACATCCAACTGGCGGTGTTGCCGGGAAAACTGGCCGAGCAAGTTCGACAACTTGGCCATCGGCACCTGTTCGGTGGCGCCCAGGCGGATGGAGCCCTGCAACTGCACTGGATTGAAATGCGCCAACGCCGCGTCGTGGGCCTCGATGATGCGCCGGGCGTGGACCAACAGCTGCGCGCCGTCATCACTGGCCACCAGGCGCTGCCCCTCGCGCTGGATCAATGGCCGTTCGAGTTGTTTCTCCAGGCGCTTGATCTTCCAGCTGACCGCCGACTGGCTGAGGTTCAGGCGCTCGGCCGCGCGGGTGACACTGCCGGTTTCGACCACGGTTTGCAGGGCACGCAGCACATCAATGGGCAGTCGCTGGTTCATGATCAACACCTATGACAAAAACAGGATAGGTAGAGAGTAAGTTGTCATTGGTGTCATGACCAGCCGGGCTTTAGGGTAAAGCCTTCATTAACCGCGAGGATCTGTCATGACTGCCCTGCTTAACGAAACCGCACTGATCAACGGTTGGCGCATTGCCACTGGCCGCCATGGTGAGGGGCTACCGGTGTTGTTGCTGCACGGCACGCCCGCCCATTCCATCATCTGGCGCAAAGTGGTCCCGCGCCTGACTGCCGCCGGCACACAGGTCCATTTGTTCGACCTGTTGGGTTTTGGCGCTTCAGAGCGCCCACTCCAGGCCGATACGTCGGTGGCCGCACAAAGCCGCTTGATCGGCGATTTACTGGACCACTGGGGGCTTGAGCGGGTGCACCTGGTAGGCCATGACATCGGCGGCGTCAACGCGCTGCTGTTTGCCCTTGACCATCCGCAGCGGGTGCACTCATTGACGGTCGCCGACACCCCCAGCTATGACTCGTGGCCATCGCCCACCTGGCGCGGGATTCATCAGCGATTTGCCGAACATGCGCGCATGACGCCGGATGAACACCGCGCGTTGATGATCCGACAGTTGGCCATGGCCGTGTTCGACAAGAGCGTGATGCAGGGCGCGCTGCTGGAGGAATACCTGGTGCCGATCAGTGGCGTGATCGGCCAGCCTGCGTTCTACCAGCATCAGGTGGCGCATTACGACTCGCGGTATACCGCCGATTTTGCGGAGCGCCTACCGGGCATGGATTTGCCGGTGCAGATTTTGTGGGGCGCTGAAGATGAATGGCAGCCGCTGGCGTATGCACATCGCCTGCAAAACGACATTCGCGGGGCAGTGCTGCAGGTGGTGGAAGACGCCGGGCATTTTCTGATGGAGGATGCGCCGGAAAGGGTGAGTGAGTACCTTTTGGACTTTATTGGCCGGGTTCACAGTCAACGCTGACGCCATTTGTCGGGTTTACACAAGCCACTAGACTTCACACTTTCTCTTACATATTTTTCACGTTTTATTCACATCCAGAGACGTAGGGTGAAGCCTCATCCGTTACAAACGCTGTAGTTAAAAACCCGCCGCCCCAGCGGGTTTTTTTTTGCCCGGGATTTGAGTGTTCACTCGGTTTCTTCAGAGAGGAGTCGAAGCAAACCGGCTCATTGCGAGCCGGTCTTGATGGATCAGCGAGCAATCTTGTCGACAGGCGACGCCGCTTGCTCACGTATCGCGCGCTGGGTATCGAGCACCCGCGCCAGAGCCGTTTCGGCTTCAGGACTTTGCTGCGGCACACGAATCGCTGCCGACACCAGGGTAATCAGCTTGGCCATGACCTCGGCATCCGTCGCCGGGCGGCCCAGGCTCATGGAGTTCATCAGCAAGCGCAGCTCGGTACCGGCCATCACCCCGGAGATGGCCTTGAGGGCAAATTGCAAGCGCACCCCCAGTTCGTTGCGCGGCAGGTCTGGCAAGGCCAGGGCGAACGCTTCAAAAAAGCGTTGGAACACCGGCTGGTAATGCACCTTGAGGTATTCCTGGATAAACGGCGAGGTGTCGCTGTACACACGCCCCAGGAAACGGATGAACGAGCGCCCTTCCCCACTCGCCGGATCGCTGCGCTCAAGCCCCATGGCCGGGGCAAACAGCACGCCCAGCAAGGTGTCGCAATCCAGCGGGCCGTCGGACTCCGCTTCACACCTGGCAAGTAACTCCAGACGCTGCTCGTTAAGCGGCTCCAGGCGCTGCATCAGCAGGGTTTTCATCAGGGAGTCTTTATCCCCGAAGTGGTAATTCACCGCAGCGAGATTGACCTGGGCCCTCTCGGTTATCTGCCGCAACAAAACGGCGTCATAGCCGTATTTGATGAAAAGAGCCTCTGTCGCATCCAGCAATCGAGTCTTGGTAACGTTTGGAGCGCTGAGTTTCTTCGCGACCATAAGGGTTGGAGTTCCACTGCGGAAATATTGTTTTAAAAATTAATTTGATTTTTTATACCGGGGCCGCAGCCCGAAAGCAAGTAGTGACACTGCGCCATACAACCCAAAGCCAGCACTGACGGGCTCATTGAGGGTAGTCGAAGGAATTTTTGGCGGCTTGAAAAGCTATGTTGAAGAATCGTTTCAAAGGGTAAAACCGCTCTATATCCATGGCTGGCGGAACGGCTGGATCGCGGTTAGTATTCAAACAATATTTTAAAAACAAGAAATAAAACCAGTCCGTGACGCGTACCAGGCAGCTCCCGAACTTGTTACAAGGATTTTCGGAGGAGGCATGGCGTGGTCGAGGCTGCAGGCGTAGTCATGATGACCGATACCCCCACGCACCCAGGCCTCATCTCCCTAAAAGGCATCGGCAAAAGCTATCAGCTGGCCGGTCAACACCTGTCAATTCTCAATGACGTATGCCTGGCCATCAAAACCGGTGACAGCTGCGGCATCCTCGGCGCGTCCGGCTCCGGCAAAAGTACCCTGCTCAATATCCTTGGTCTGCTCGACCTGCCCGACTGCGGCGAATACCACTTTGCCGGCCATGACATTTTCAGCGCCAGCCCGGATCAACTGGCGGCGATCCGCAATCAGCAGATCGGTTTCGTCTTTCAAAGCTTCAACCTGCTGCCGCGCCTCAGCGCCCTGGACAACGTCGCCCTGCCCCTGAGCTATCGCGGCGTGTCCCGGCATGACTCGGTGGAACAGGCAATGCGCATGCTCGACCAGGTGGGCCTGGCCGAGCGCGCCCACCATCGCCCGGCCGACCTGTCCGGCGGCCAGCGCCAGCGGGTGGCCATCGCCCGCGCATTGGTGGGCAACCCGTCGGTGATCCTCGCCGACGAACCCACCGGCAACCTCGACAGCACCACTGCCCAGGAGATCATGGACCTGTTGCTGGGGCTCAACCGCGAGCAACAGGTGACGCTGATTATCGTCACCCATGACCCACACATCGCCGAGCGCCTGAACCGCAAGATCCTGGTGCGCAATGGTGTGGTTCAAGAGGCAGGGCGCCTATGAGCCTGCGGGTCGAACACAGCCTGAGCCAATTGCTGCACGAGGCGTTTGTGAGCCTGCGCACCCTGGGCAAACGCTCGATCCTGGCCTTGCTGGGCATCGTCATCGGCAGTTCGTCGGTGGTGGCGCTGATCAATATCGGGCACAACGCCGCCGAAGACGCAGCGATGATTTTCAAGGATATGGGCACCGATACCCTGGTGGCGCAGTTCCCGCCAAAAGGCGCCAGCACCGCGCCGATGCCTGCCAGCCTGGACCTGGAAGCGGTGCGCAAAAACGTGCCCGGCATCGCCCATATCGGTGCGGTCTCGTTGTTCAGCGGGCCGGTGGTGTTCCATGGCCGCACCTTCAACGCAAGCTTCGTGGGCAGTACGCCAGACTTGCAGGATGCGATGCGCCTGTCGGTGCGCGACGGGCGCTCGCTGTCGAGTTTCGATGTGGGGGAAACCTACGCAGTCGTCGGCGACCAAATCGTCCAGGCGTTGAGCGCTCCGGGCGACCCGCTGCAAGTCGGCGACCGAGTGCGTATCAACGATTATCTGTTTTTGGTGGTGGGCGTTCTGCACAGCCAGCCCCGGGCAATGCTGATCCCTGTACAGGCCAACGAATCGCTGTTCGTCCCCGCCCCGGGCATGCGCCGGATCTTCGCCAGCCCACAAATCGGCAACGTGATTATCCGCGCCACCCCGGGCCAGGACATGGAACGCGTCGCCCAGGACGCAGCGGCGGCGCTGCGAACCCAACTCACCGACCACGATGTCGACATCCAGGTGCCCCAGCAAATGATCGATGGCATGACCCGGCAAAGCCGTACCTTCGCTTACCTGCTGCTGGCCCTGGGCGCGATATCCCTGGTGGGCGGCGGCGTGGGAGTGATGAACGTAATGCTGATGAACGTCTCGGAGCGGCGTCGGGAAATCGGGATTCGCATGGCCCTGGGCGCGCGCCAGCGGGACATTCGCAACCTGTTCCTGCTGGAGGCCGTCACCCTGACCGCCGTCGGTGCCCTGTGCGGCGCAGTGCTGGGCATGACCGCCGCCTACCTGTATGCGTGGCTCTCTGGCTGGCAATTTTCCCTGGCGGTTGCCGCATTGCCGCTGGGCGTGGGCAGTACGCTGCTGGTGGGGTTGTTTTTCGGGATTTACCCGGCCGTGTCGGCCTCGCGCCTGCAGCCGGTGGAGGCCCTGCGCGATGAATAAGCGGCTGCTGTTGATGCTCGCCCTGTTCAGCCTGCACAGCGTGGCCGCTGACGTGGTGATCCGTCCTTCGGCGCCCAGCACCACCCGCAGCGGCTATGAACGCAGCGTGTCGTTGAGTGCCCAGTCCACCACCCTGACCCTGGGCGATGCGGTGTACCTGGGCCTGCGCAACAACCCGGCGATTCGCAGCGCATACCTGCAACGGGTGGCGCAAAAATTCGACCTGCGGGTGGCCGAAGACACCTTCAACCCAAAACTGACACTCAACAGCTATTACCGCGCCACCCGGGGCACCGACGACAATGCCCGCAATGCCAACCTGGCACCCAATGCCACCCTGCTCGGCGAGTACGGCACGCGCCTGAGCATGAACTGGACCCAGCAACTGAACAACGCCGATCGCGCCGGGCGCTACCGCAGCGACGGCCTCGACCTGTCGGTGATCCAGCCATTGATGCGCGGTGCCGGCTGGGATGCCACCACCGCCCCGCTGCGCCTCTCACGCCTGGCGGAACAGGCCAACCGCCTGAACCTCAAGGCCAACGTGGCGCAGACCATCAGCAATATCATCGCCACCTACCGCGAGTTGCTGCGGGCCCAGGAACAGTTGAGCATCGTCCAGGACGCCCTCAAGCGCTCCGACACACTGCTGGAAGTGAACAAGGCACTGATCAGTGCCGGGCGCATGGCCGAGTTCGAAATCGTGCAGACCGAAGCCGATATCGCCACCCAGCAACTGGGGGTGGAAGAAGCCCAGAACCAACTCGACACCAGTCGCCTGGCCCTGCTGCGCCTGCTGGCCCTTGACCTGTCGACGCCGATCCGCGCCACCGAGGCGCTGGAGGCCAAGCGCATGGACATCGACAAGCGCCAGGCCTTCGTCCTGGCGCAAAACCAGCAACCGGAATACCTCGCCACCCTGCTCGGCAGCCAGCAGGCCGACCTCAACCTGGTAATCGCCAAGGACTCCGGGCGCTGGCAAGTGGACCTGGTGGCCGGCGCCAACCAGGTGCGTGACGCCTACAACAACGATGCCGGCAATACCAACAACCGGCGCTGGGACAGTTACGCCGGCGTGCAGGTGCAGATCCCCATCGGCGATATCAGCACCCGCCAGGCCGAGGTGCACGCGCGGGTCGACGTAGAAAACCAGGAAATCATCATCGCCGACGCCCGCCAGCAACTGGAGCGCGACGTCAACGATGTGGTGCGTGACCTTGGCACCCGCTGGCGCCAGTATGAAATTTCCCAGCGGGCGGTGGAGTTGTCCAAACGCAAGATCGACATCGAACGCGAAAAACTCAGCGCCGGGCGCTCCACCAACTTCCAGGTATTGAGTTTCGAAACCGACCTGCGCAACGCCGAAAACTCGCGGCTCAATGCGTTGATTGCCTATTTGAACGCCCAGACTCAGTTCGACCTGACCCTGGGCATGACGCTGGAAAGTTGGGAAATCGCCCTCAATGACTACTGATAAAAAACGCCTGCTGGGCGCCGTGTTGATCGTGCTGGTGGCCGGTGTCGGCATCACCCTGCTCGGCCGTCAGAGCCCGGCCGCCAACCCGCTCGGCAACGCCGAACAATGGCTGGCGGTAAAGGTCGACCCGCTGGTGCACCAGATCGGCCTGGTGGGCAAGATCGAGCCCGACACCACCATCACCCTCACCGCCCCCTTCGACGGCAATGTGCAGGCCAACCTGGTGGAACAGGGCCAGCGGGTGGACGCCGGCCAGGTACTGTTGCGCATGGACCCGGCCACCCTTGAGGTGCAACTGCGCGATGCCCTTTCCGCCCAGCTCAAGGCCCGGCGCACCGTGCAGGAAATGCAGGACTGGGACAGCGGCCAGCAAGTCGGCCGCGCGCGCCGCAACCTGCGCACCGCCGAAATGACCGCCAGCAACACCCAGCGCAAACTCACCGAAAGCGAAAACCTGTTCAAGCGCGGCATCATCCCGCGCAACGAACTCGATGACCTCAAGCAACAGACTACCCAGCAACAGTTGGACCTGTTGGCCGCCCGCGGCGAACTGCAACAGGCGATGGAACAAGGCAAGGGCGAATACCGGCAGATCGCCGATATGGAACTGACCAATGCCACGGTGAAATACGACGCCCTGCGCACCTTGCTCGAGGGCAAGGAGGTCAAGGCACCGTTCTCTGGCATCGTGGTGCCGCCGCCGGGCAGCAGCTCATCGGCCCAGGGCAGCGGGAACAACAACGCGCCGGTGCAGGCCGGGAGCAAGGTCAGCCAGGGCCAGGTGCTGTTTGGGCTGGCGAATATCGAAAAGCTGAAAATCGTCGCCAAGGTCTCGGAACTGGACATTAACCAATTGCACCAGGGCCAGGCGGTAGAGGTGATGGGCGACGGGTTTGACGGCGAGCGATTGACCGGCTCGGTCAGCGTGGTCAGCGGGCTGGCGATTGCCAGCGACAGCCAGGGCAGTGCGCAGTTTCCGGTGACGCTGTCGATTCCCAAGTTGACCGCGCAACAGCTGCAACGGGTGCGGCTGGGGATGAGTGCGCGGTTGACCATCGTGACCTACAACAATGACCAGGCGATTGTGGTGCCGGCCCAAGCGATCAGCCGCAGCGAGGGTGTAATGACCGTGGAGTATCGGGCAGCGATGGATCAGCCGGTGGAGCGAGTGAGAGTGACCACCGGGCAATCCACCGCCCAAGGGGTTGAGGTGTTCGGGCTGAAGCCGGGGTTTGTGAAGGCCGGGCCATGAACCCGACCTGTAGGAGCTGGCTTGCCTGCGATAGCCATCTGTCAGTTGATAAAGATGCAGCTGACCCACCGCTATCGCAGGCAAGCCAGCTCCCACATTAGATTTAGATGCGTGCCAACCTGGCGGCGAGTGCCTTGGCCTGAATCGCCACATCGGTCACCGCCGTACTTTCCCACCACATTCCGCGCAGCGGCGGGCCCATGGCAAACAGGCGCTGGCTGACATTCCCGTGAGCATCCAGCACCGCCCCGCAAGCATCCGCCGCAATCCCCAACGCCAACGGCCCGGGCTGGATCAACCCGCGCTTGAGCAACTGCCGGGGCAACGGCCTGGCCACGCGCCGCCAGTCATATTCAATCCCGCTGGAATTGATCAGCGCCGCCCCCGCCACCTCGACGACCGCCTGCTCGCCACGATGACGCAAGCGAATCGTGACATCGCCTTGCGAAGACACCAGCCCCTTGTACGAAGCCGCCTGAATCCGCAACCGCCCTTCCCCGTGCAACCGCGCCACCAGCTCGGCACTCAGCGGCGGCGAACGGTGGTGATGGCTTTCCCACCAGGGCCGCACATGCCGCACGAACTGACGTTTCTGGGCCTCGCTGGCCTGGCTCCACAACCGCCCGATATTGGCACGCACGGTGTCCAGCGGCGCTTGCCAGTCAATCCCCTGCTCCAACGCGAGCCGGCATTGGCGACGCACTTCCCGCAGCAATTGCCGGGGGCTGCGCAGGCTGTGGTCTTCACCCAGGAAATCGACCCAGGTTGGCGGCTGCCGGCGCACGTGGGGCAGCAAGCCGTGGCGCGAAAAAATCTCGATGGGCCCGCGATGACCAGCCTGTTCCAGGGACACCACGGCATCCACCATGGTCAGGCCGGAACCAATGATCAGCACGGTGGCTTGCGGGTCGAGCTGGGTCATGGCCGGCACATCCCACGGGTCCACCGCGGCGGCATTCAAGCCGCTGGACTCGGTCTGTGGTGTGCGTGCCGCCGGGAACATGCCGGTGGCCAACACCGCACAGGCACCGCGCAGTTGCTGGCCGTCGCTCAAGGTCAATAAGGTGGCGTGTTCATCCACCTCAAGGTCCACCACCTCGGCGCGCACATGCTCCACGGTCGACGCCGACAGCGCCTTGGCCTCGGCCAGCCGTTGTTGCGCGTACAGGCCAAAAATCCCGCGGGGCGGAAACAGTTCGCTGATGGGCACGTGCTGCTGATCCGACTCGGGCCAGCCGCCGCCGGCGATGTAGGCGGTCAACCATTGGGTCAGGTCGTCGGCGTTGTCCGGGTCGACGCTCATGCGTGCGGCGTTGCCGTTCAAGGTGTGGCCCAGCTCCACCGCGCTGTAGGCCTCGCCGCGCCCCAGTTCCTGGCGCGGTTCGACCACCAGGATCTGCCGTTTGCCCGGCAGGCGCAGCAACTGCACCGCCAGCATCGTGCCGCTCAGGCCGCCGCCGACAATCAGCACATCAGCGTTGCGAATGGCGCTCGTCGCCTGTCCGCGTTCGGTTTCATTCATGAAATTGCGCCCTTACTGTGTGCCTGAATGGTTGTGGTAATCATCGCCCCGTGCAGTATCCAGCACATCGGCACGGTACGCCTAGTTCAGTGCGCCTCGGGGAAGCCCAGGCTCTGGCCGCTGTTCAGCCATTGTTCCAGCACGGCTGCGAGGCCGCCTTGCCAGTGGGTGCTTTCCTGGCTCCACAGTTCGGTCTTGCCGCAGGACTGCCACCAGCGGCACAGCCGTTGTGACGTATCCACGGCGCCGACCCGTTGCACAATCGCCGCCGGCTGTAGCCCCTGCACATAGGCATGGGTAGGTCGGATACGCCACAGTTGCTGCTCCAGGGCGGTGGGCTCCAGGTCATCGGCCAAGGTCAAAATGCGCCCACCGATGGCTTGGGCAGCCAGGGCCAGCAACAGCAAACCGGGCTCGAAGGCACCGCTGAGGGCCAGCCGCGAACGCTCGGTAAAGCCCTGCTGGCGCAAGCCATCTGTTAGGCGCTCGACATCGCGCAGGGCATCAATCCAGCGCCAGGCATACCACTGGCCGTCACGCTTGTGGCGCAGGGCGCTGTGCAGCGGGGTCACTTGCGCCCAATGGCGCAACTGCGCCAACGCCTCGGGCAACACCGTGACCCGTTCGGCGGGCCACTCCACGTCCAGTGGCAGTTCGAGTTCACGCACGCTCATAGGGTGATGCTCCTATTGGTGACACAAGCATGCGGTGGTCCGCTGGCTGAAATCGTTGGATCGATGAAGATCAAATGTGGGAGCTGGCTTGCCTGCGATAGCAGTGAGTCAGCTTGCATCTCTACCGGCTGATACTCCGCTATCGCAGGCAAGCCAGCTCCCACATTGATTCAGTTTTTCCCGTTAGATCGCGGTGGCCTTCAGGTCACGATAGCTGGCTCCAGGATGGTTGTCCGCCAACCGCGCACCGTCTCCAAACAATTTCTCCCGCAGGGTGCCCTGGGCGTATTCGGTCTTGTACACGCCGCGCTTTTGCAACTCCGGCACCAACAAGTCGACCGCGTCGATAAAGGTCTCGTGGGTCAGCGCATAGGCCAGGTTGAAGCCATCCACATCGGTCTCCTCAACCCACTCCTGCAACAGGTCGGCCACGGTTTGCGGGCCGCCGACAAACAACGGGCCGAAGCCGCCAATGCCAACCCAGTCTGCCAGTTCATTTGGGGTCCAGACCTTGTTCGGGTCTGCCGTGGAGAACGCTTCCACCGCCGATTGAATCGCGTTGGTATGCACATGCTTGAGCGGCTCATCAGGTTTGAACTGGCTGAAATCGATGCCGGTCCAGCCGGAGATCAGGGCCATCGCGCCTTCGTAGCTGACGTAGGATTTGTACTCTTCAAACTTGGCTTTCGCCTTCGCATCGGTTTCGCCAACGATCACCGTCTGCAGGTTGAAGATCAGGATTTTCTTCGGGTCACGCCCTGCTTCTGCCGCACGCCGGCGAATATCGGCGACGGTTTTCTTGAGCAGCACTTTCGACGGTGCGGCCACGAATACGCACTCGGCCTGCTCGGCGGCGAACTGCTTGCCGCGGCTGGAGGCGCCCGCCTGGTACAGCACTGGGGTGCGCTGTGGCGAAGGCTCGCAGAGGTGAATGCCGGGCACCTGGAAGTGTTTGCCGACGTGGCGAATCTCGTGGATTTTGCTCGGGTCACTGAAGATCCGCCGCTCGCGGTCGCGCAGCACCGCGCCCTCTTCCCAGCTGCCTTCCCAGAGTTTGTAGCAAACCTGCAGGTACTCCTCGGCGTAGTCGTAGCGCGCATCGTGTTCGGTCTGGGCTTTCTGGCCGAGGTTCTTCGCGCCGCTTTCCAGGTACGAGGTGACGATGTTCCAGCCGACGCGGCCCTTGGTCAGGTGGTCGAGGGTGGAAAGGCGCCGGGCGAATGGGTACGGGTGTTCGAAGGACAGCGACGCCGTCAGGCCAAAACCCAGGTGTTCGGTGACCAGCGCCATGGGCGCGATCAGCGACAGCGGGTCGTTGACCGGCACCTGGGTGGCCTGGCGAATCGCCGCGTCACCGTTGCCGTTGTACACGTCGTAGATGCCCAGCACGTCGGCGATGAACAGGCCGTCGAACTTGCCGCGCTCAAGGATTTTTGCCAAGTCGGTCCAGTATTCCAGGTCCTTGTACTGCCACGAGCGGTCACGTGGGTGAGCCCACAAACCTGGGGATTGGTGGCCGACGCAGTTCATGTCGAAGGCGTTCAAGCGGATTTCACGAGGCATTAAACAGTACTCCGAGGGGCGACACCGTTGAGGTGGTAGTTGCCGACAATCTGGTATTTCCAGCGCAACGGGTCGTCGAGGGTCGGTGGCAGCGCGGTGCGCTGGCCGGTCAATTCGAATTCGGCGTTGCTGGCGGCGATGAGGGCTTCGGCCGCCGCGATCTGGGCTTCTGTGAGGGCAACCGGACTTGGGTGGGTTTCGGCACGCTCAAACAAAGCGGCCGCTACCTCCACGCGAATCTGCAAATCGCCGAAGCGACTGATTACGTACGGGTCATCACTTTTCTCGACAAAGCGCCTGGTGTTTTCCAGCAGTTGGCGCGCCTGATTCAGTGCGGTCATGGATAAAGCTCCTCAGTTCCAGGCATGGCGTGCAGGCTTGACGCCGTTGAGCACAAAGTTGCCGATCAGGTGGTATTTCCAGCGGGCCGGGTCGTGCAGGGTGTGGGTGCGCGCATTGCGCCAGAAGCGGTCGAGGTTGTGCTTGCCGGACACCGAGCGGGTGCCGGCCAATTCGAAGAGTTTGCTGCTGGCGAGCAACGCGGTTTCCGCCGACAGCACCTTGGCCTGGGCGACGACCAGCGAGGCGTTGGCCACGGTGTCTTCGTTGGGGTTGGCCAGGGCCTGGTCGACGGCAATGCCGGCCTTGGCCAGAATCGCTTCGGTGCCATGGACGCGCCATTCCAGATCGCCGATGGCGGCGATGGTGAACGGGTCTTGCCAGCCGTGCTCCTGCTGGCTGTCGATCCAGGGCCGGGCCTGGCGTGCGTAGACCTTGGCTTGTTCCAGCGCGCCGAGGGCGATGCCGGTGTCCACCGCCGCCTGGATGATCTGCGAAATCGGGCCGTTGGCGGTGGGCTGGTCGAAAGCCTGGTGAGCGGGAATCACTGCACTCAGCGGCACCTTCACACCGTCCAGGGTCACGCCGCCGCTGGCGGTGGTGCGCTGGCCGAAGCCGTCCCAGCTGTCGATCACTTGCAGGCCCGGTGCGTCCCGTTCGACAAAGGCGATGAAAGCCTGGTCTTTTTCGTTGACACCCACCGCCGGCACGATATGCGCGAACAGTGCGCCGGTGCAGTAGAACTTCTCGCCATTGATGTAGGCGCTGTCGCCGTCAAAGCGCACTTGCGTGTCAAAAGTCCCGGCGTTCTTGCTCTTGGCTTCGGAGAAGGCATTGCCAAAACGGTAGCCCTGCAGGACCTTGGCGAAGTAATGCTGCTTTTGTTCCTCGCTGGCGGTTTGCAGGAGGATGTCGACGACGCCCAGGTGGTTCTGCGGAATTTGCCCCAGGGACGGGTCGGCGGCGGAGATCAGTTTGATCACCTCGGCCACTGTCACGTAGGAAACCCCGGCGCCGCCGTAGGCCTTGGGAATGGTGATGCCCCACAGGCCGCTGGCAGAGAATTCGTCCAGCTCGGCCACCGGCAGGCGACGTTCGCGATCACGCACACCGGCTTCCACGGCGAAGCGCTTGGCCAACTCGGTGGCGACGGCAATGGCTTCGGCGTCCGAGCGGATGATGTGGGCAGGGTGTTGGGGTTGGGCTGACATGGGCCGACTCCAGGCTCCAGAGAGATACTGGGGTAATTGCAGGAGTCGTGCCTGAATCCAATGACCAATGAAATCAGCGGGTTGCCGGCAATTCAGCGGTGTAGCGGGCGGTTCAGAACAGCAAAGTGTCCAACCACTGTTGCGCTGCCAACAGTTAGATCACCACGTTGCGCACAAACCGCACGGCCACTTCACCGTCATTGCGATAGGCGTGAAGCAGGCGGCTGGGGAACATCAGGAACTCACCGGTGGCAACGTGTTTTTCCTCGTCACCCAGCACCAGTGTCAGTGCACCTTCGAATACAAAGAGCTGCACGCTCCAGCCCTCGGGATCGGGCTCGGGCATGTAGCGGTCACCGGCTTCCAGGCGCATTTCCCACAATTCCACCTCCCGCCGCGCAGTAGCCTTGGCCAACAACACCGCCTTGCTCCCGGGGATTTCACCCGCCCAGGCCAGTTCGTTGATGCGGCTGTGGTCGGGGGCATCCGGCGCCTGGATCAGGTCGCTGAAGGCCACGTCCAGGGCTTCGGCCACTCGGTCGAGGGTCGACAGGCTGACGTTCTTCTCCCCGGCCTCAATCGCCACGAGCATGCGCCGACTCACGCCGGACTTTTCGGACAACGCCGTCTGGCTCAACTGCGCCGCATGGCGCAGGCGCCGAACGTTCTGGCTGACGTGTTGCAGGACCGAGGCCCGTTGCGGATTTTCTTTGTGCACTATATTGCTCACAGGGTGGGGTTGCGCAGTATACTGCCCAGCTTGCGGCGCATTGTGCGGTCCGCGCCCCTCCTGTGCAAGACCGAGCCGCCATGACCACCTCCCCGTTTTTTCCCGTTTCAGTAAAGCCGAATGTGTATTGGTGGTGATCACCATGATTTGGGGCGGCACTTTTTTGCTGGTGCAGCACGCCATGGCCGTGAGCGGCCCGATGTTTTTTGTGGGCCTGCGGTTTGCCGCGGCGGCGCTCATCGTCGGCGCGTTTTCCTTTCGCAGCCTGCGTAGCCTGACTCTGTTTGAGTTGAAGGCCGGGTGCTTTATCGGTGTGGCGATCATGTTTGGCTACGGGTTGCAGACCATTGGCTTGCAGACAATCCTGAGCAGCCAGTCGGCGTTTATTACCGCGCTGTATGTGCCGTTCGTACCGTTGCTGCAATGGCTGGTGCTGGGCCGCCGGCCGGGATTGATGCCGAGTATCGGCATCATGCTGGCGTTTGCCGGGTTGATGCTGCTGACCGGCCCGGCGGGTGCATCGCTGAATTTCAGCCCTGGTGAAATCGCCACGTTGATCGGTGCAATCGCCATTGCTGCCGAGATCATCCTGATCAGCGCCTTTGCCGGCCAGGTGGATGTACGCCGGGTGACGGTGGTGCAATTGGCCACGGCGTCGGTGCTGTCGTTCCTGATGGTGGTGCCGATGGGCGAGGCGCTGCCGGGGTTTTCCTGGTTGCTGCTGTTCAGCGCGGTGGGCCTGGGCCTGACCAGCGCGGTGATCCAGGTGGCGATGAACTGGGCACAGAAAAGCGTCTCGCCGACTCGCGCCACACTGATTTATGCCGGTGAGCCGGTGTGGGCCGGCGTGGTCGGGCGGATTGCCGGCGAGCGCTTCCCGCCGATTGCCATGCTGGGCGCGGCGTTGATCGTGGCGGCGGTGATTGTCAGCGAGATGAAGACGCGGGGGCAAAAGGCGCTCGAGGCACAGAATGAGTTGGAACAGGAAACCCAGGGCTAGGGTTTGCTGTCCACCTACTGAAACAATGCGAAATAGCCTTTTTCAGCCTACCTTGTAGGATCCTGCCACATCTTGCCGTTTGGTGATCAAGATTCCGGCACGTATGATGCATCCCAAACTCCCGCAGATTAGAAGCCTATGTCCCTGATAGTTCTACTG
This sequence comes from Pseudomonas sp. Bout1, assembly GCF_034314165.1. Lineage (GTDB taxonomy): Bacteria > Pseudomonadota > Gammaproteobacteria > Pseudomonadales > Pseudomonadaceae > Aquipseudomonas. The sequence goes on from NZ_JAVIWK010000001.1 coordinate 4,702,774, forward strand.
CTTCTGCCTTTTATCGGCAGCTGTCTGGCGGCCTTGCTGCCGCACAACGCACGTAACACAGAGTCCCTGCTGGCCGGCCTTGTGGCCCTGGTGGGGACCGTTCAAGTCGCCCTGCTCTACCCCCAGATCGCCCACGGTGGCGTGATTCGCGAAGAATTCATGTGGCTACCCAGCCTCGGGCTGAACTTCGTGCTGCGCCTGGACGGCTTTGCCTGGTTGTTCTCGATGCTGGTGCTGGGCATCGGGACCCTGGTGTCGCTGTACGCCCGTTATTACATGTCGCCGGATGACCCGGTGCCGCGTTTCTTCGCGTTTTTCCTGGCTTTCATGGGCGCCATGCTCGGCCTGGTGATCTCCGGCAACCTGATCCAGATCGTGTTTTTCTGGGAGCTGACCAGCCTGTTTTCCTTCCTGCTGATCGGCTATTGGCACCACCGCGCCGATGCCCGGCGTGGCGCGTATATGGCGCTGATGGTCACCGGCGCAGGCGGTCTGTGCCTGCTCGCGGGGGTGATGCTGCTCGGGCATATCGTCGGCAGCTACGACCTGGACCAGGTCCTGGCTGCCGGTGATCAGATCCGTGCCCATTCGCTGTACCCGATCATGCTCGCTCTGGTGCTGATTGGTGCCCTGAGCAAAAGCGCGCAATTCCCCTTCCATTTCTGGCTGCCCCACGCCATGGCGGCACCGACGCCGGTGTCGGCCTACCTGCACTCGGCGACGATGGTGAAGGCCGGCGTGTTCCTGCTGGCCCGGCTGTGGCCCTCGCTATCCGGCAGCGAAGAATGGTTCTGGATTGTCGGCGGTGCCGGCGCCATTACCTTGCTGCTCGGCGCTTATTGCGCGATGTTCCAGAACGATCTCAAGGGCCTGCTGGCCTACTCCACCATCAGCCACCTCGGGCTGATCACCTTGCTGCTGGGCCTCAACAGCCCGCTGGCGGCGGTCGCCGCTGTGTTCCATATCCTTAACCACGCCACCTTCAAGGCCTCGCTGTTCATGGCGGCCGGGATCATCGACCACGAAAGCGGCACGCGGGACATTCGCAAGCTCAGCGGCCTGTTCAAGCTGATTCCGTTTACCGCGACGCTCGCGATGGTCGCCAGTGCGTCCATGGCCGGCGTGCCGCTGCTCAATGGCTTCCTGTCCAAGGAAATGTTCTTCGCCGAAACGGTGTTCATCTCTGCCACCGCCTGGGTGGAAATCGCCCTGCCGGTCATCGCGACCATCGCCGGTACCTTCAGCGTGGCCTATGCCCTGCGGTTTACCGTGGATGTGTTCTTCGGCCCCAAGGCCACCAACCTGCCGCACACCCCGCACGAGCCGCCACGCTGGATGCGTGCGCCGGTGGAATTGCTGGTGTTCACCTGCCTGCTGGTGGGGATTTTCCCGGCCCAGGTGGTCGGCTCGATCCTCGCCGCCGCGGCCCTGCCGGTGGTCGGCGGCGAGCTGCCGGAATACAGCCTCGCCATCTGGCATGGCTGGAACGCGCCGATGATCATGAGCCTGGTGGCCATGTCCGGCGGCGTGGTGCTGTACCTGCTGCTGCGTAAACAGCTCAAGCTGGGGCGCTTCAAATACCCGCCGATCATCAGCTACTTCAACGGCAAGCGCGGCTTCGAGCGCTGTCTGGTGGTGATGATGCGCGGGGTGCGCAAGATCGAAAAACGCATCAGCACCAAGCGCCTGCAAAGCCAACTGTTCCTGCTGGTGCTGGCGGCGGTGATCGCCGGGTTGATCCCGATGCTTTACAGCGGCATCAGTTGGGGCGACCGGCCGAAGATCCCGGGCTCCATCGTGTTCGTCACCCTGTGGCTGCTGGCGATTGCCTGCGCGCTGGGCGCTGCCTGGCAGGCCAAGTACCACCGGCTGGCAGCCCTGACCATGGTCAGCGTGTGCGGCTTGATGACCTGCGTGACGTTCGTCTGGTTCTCGGCGCCGGACCTGGCGCTGACGCAGTTGGTGGTGGAAGTGGTTACCACGGTGCTGATCCTGCTGGGCCTGCGCTGGCTGCCACGGCGGATCGAAGAAGTCTCGCCGCTGCCCAGTTCGCTGCGCAAGGCACGCATCCGTCGCCTGCGGGACTTTCTGTTGTCCACCGTCGTGGGTGGCGGCATGGCGCTGCTGTCCTACGCGATGCTGACCCGCCAGACGCCCAACGACATCTCTTCGTTCTACCTCAGCCGCGCCCTGCCCGAAGGCGGCGGCAGCAATGTTGTGAACGTGATGCTGGTGGATTTCCGGGGCTTCGACACCCTGGGTGAAATCACCGTGCTCGGCGCCGTGGCGCTGACCGTGTACGCCCTGCTGCGCCGCTTCCGCCCTTCAAAAGAAAGCATGGAGCTGCCCGCGCAACAGCGTCAGCTTGCACCCGACGTGGCCACCGACCTGGTCAACCCGCGCCAGGCCAGCGACACCGCCCTGGGGTTCATGATGGTCCCGGCGGTGCTGGTGCGCCTGCTGCTGCCGATTGCCCTGGTGGTCTCCTTCTACCTGTTCATGCGCGGCCACAACCAACCGGGCGGCGGGTTTGTCGCCGGGCTGGTGATGTCGGTGGCGTTCATCCTGCAGTACATGGTCGCCGGTACCCAGTGGGTCGAGGCACAGATGAGCCTGCGGCCAATGCGCTGGATGGGCTTTGGGTTGCTGTCGGCAACCCTGACCGGGCTTGGCGCGCTGCTGGCCGGCTACCCGTTCCTCACCACCCATACCTGGCACTTCAGCCTGCCGGTGCTGGGCGACATTCACGTCGCCAGCGCACTGTTCTTCGACGTCGGCGTGTACGCCATGGTGGTCGGCTCGACCTTGCTGATGCTCACCGCCCTGGGTCACCAATCGGTACGTGCCCATAAACCCGGCAACCAGGCGAAAGCCGTTGCCAGCCCAGGAGGAGCCGCCTGATGGAAGAAGTCATCGCAATTGCCATTGGGGTGCTGGCAGCCTCCGGTGTGTGGCTGATCCTGCGGCCACGGACCTTCCAGGTAGTGATGGGCCTGTGCCTGCTGTCCTATGGGGTCAACCTGTTCATCTTCAGCATGGGCAGCCTGTTTATCGGCAAGGAGCCGATCATCAAGAGCGGCGTACCGCAAGACCTGCTCAACTACACCGACCCGCTGCCCCAGGCCCTGGTGCTGACGGCGATCGTGATCAGTTTTGCCATGACCGCGCTGTTTTTGGTGGTGCTGCTGGCATCCCGGGGCCTGACCGGCACTGACCATGTGGACGGCCGGGAGCCCAAGGAATGACCTGGATGAATCAACTGATCATCGCGCCGATCCTGCTGCCGTTGCTGACCGCCGCGCTGATGCTGATGCTGGGCGAGAAACACCGCCCGCTCAAGGCACGGATCAACCTGTTCTCCAGCATGGTGGGCCTGGGCGTTGCGGTGCTGTTGCTGTACTGGACCCAGCAAGGCGGCCCAGGCTCCATCGGCGTGTACCTGCCGGGCAACTGGCAAGTGCCGTTCGGCATCGTGCTGGTGGTGGACCAACTGTCCGCCATGATGCTGGTGCTCACCGGGGTCATCGGCGTCAGCGCCCTGCTGTTCGCCATGGCGCGCTGGGACCGGGCAGGCACCAGCTTCCATGCGCTGTTCCAGATCCAGCTGATGGGCCTGTATGGCGCCTTCCTGACCGCCGACCTGTTCAACCTGTTCGTGTTTTTCGAGGTGCTGCTGGCGGCCTCCTATGGCCTGATGCTGCATGGTTCGGGCCGTGCGCGGGTGTCGTCGGGGCTGCATTACATCGCGATCAACCTGCTGGCCTCTACCCTGTTCCTGATAGGCGCGGCGCTGATCTATGGCGTCACCGGCACCCTGAACTTTGCCGACCTGGCGCTGAAAATTCCTTTGGTGCCGGAAGCCGATCGCGGCCTGCTGCACGCCGGAGCGGGCATCCTCGCCGTCGCGTTCCTGGCCAAGGCCGGCATGTGGCCGCTGAACTTCTGGCTGGCGCCCGCCTACTCCTCGGCCAGTGCGCCGGTAGCGGCAATGTTTGCGATCATGACCAAGGTCGGCGTGTACACCGTGCTGCGCCTATGGAACCTGCTGTTCTCCGGCCAGGCGGGTGCCTCGGCACTGTTTGGTGGTGACTGGCTGATCTACGGCGGCATGGCAACCATCGTCTGCGCGGCGCTGGCGATGATCGCCGCGCAACGCCTGGAGCGCATGGCCAGCCTGAGCATCCTGGTGTCCGCCGGCATTCTGTTGTCAGCGGTAGGCTTTGCCCAGCCAAGCCTGACCGCTGGAGCGTTGTTTTATCTGGTCAGCTCCACCCTGGCGTTGAGCGCGCTGTTCCTGCTGGCCGAGTTGATCGAGCGCTCACGTTCGGCCAACGACATGCCCCTGGACGATGAAATAGAAGCCCTGCCCAAGGCCATGGAATCCCTGCATCCAATGCCCGGCACCAACCTCGATGATGAACAGAAAGCCGTCGTCGGCCAGGTCATTCCCTGGACCGTGGCTTTTCTTGGCCTGAGCTTTATTGCCTGCGCGCTGCTGATCATCGGCATGCCGCCGCTGTCGGGGTTTATCGGCAAGCTCAGTCTGCTCAGCGCCCTGATCAACCCGATGGGCCTGGGCAATGCCGTCGATGAGCCTATACGCCCGGCAGCGTGGGGCTTGGTAGCGTTGTTGATCTTCTCTGGCCTGGCCTCGTTGATCGCCTTCGCCCGCCTCGGCATCCAGCGTTTCTGGACCCCGGAAGAACGCCCGTCGCCGCTGCTGCGCCGCTTTGAATGCGTGCCGATCTTCTTCCTGCTGGGCCTGAGCATCGCCCTGACCTTCAAGGCCGAGCCGCTGATGCGCTACACCCAGGCCGCCGCCGAAAGCCTGAACAACCCGGAGCACTACGTGATGGCGGTCATGGCGACGCGCCCGGTACCAAGCCCTGAAGCCAAGGCCGCCGCGTTGGAGGTGCAGCCATGAAGCGCCTGTTCCCTGCCCCGTGGCTGTCGTTGGCGCTGTGGCTGCTGTGGCTGGTGCTGAACTTGTCCGTGAGCCCCGGCAACCTGCTGCTGGGGGCGATCCTCGGCTTCGCGGCGCCGCTGATGATGGCGCCACTGCGCCCGCTGCCGATCCGCATCCGTCGCCCGGGTGTGATCATCCGTCTGTTCTTCCTGGTGGGCCGCGACGTGATCATCTCCAACCTCGCCGTGGCCTGGGGCATCCTGGTCTGCGGTTCACGCCCACCGCGCTCACGCTTTATCAAAATTTCCCTGGACCTGCGCGACGCCAACGGCCTCGCCGTGCTGGCGATGATCACCAGCGTGACGCCCGGCACCATATGGTCGGAACTGGCCCTGGACCGCAGCATTTTGCTGATCCACGTGTTCGACCTGGATGACGAAGCGCAGTTTATCGAGCACTTCAAACACGCCTACGAACGGCCCCTGATGGAGATCTTCGAATGAGCGCCCTGCTCTCCAATGCGATCCTGTTCAGCCTGTTCCTGTTTTCCCTGGCCATGGTGCTGACGCTGATCCGCCTGTTCAAGGGCCCGTCGGCCCAGGACCGGGTCCTGGCGCTGGACTACCTGTATATCCTGGCGATGCTGATGATGCTGGTGTTGGGCATCCGGTATGCCAGTGACACGTATTTTGAAGCGGCGCTGTTGATTGCGTTGTTCGGTTTTGTGGGGTCGTTTGCCCTGGCGAAATTCCTGCTGCGTGGGGAGGTGATCGAATGATCAATATCGATGTGTTGCCGCTGTGGGTTGAAGTGATCGTCGCGGTTTTATTGGTGACGAGCGCCGCGTTTGCGCTGATCGGCGCGCTGGGGTTGCTGCGGATGAAGGAGTTCTTCCAGCGTATGCACCCGCCCGCGCTGGCCTCGACCCTGGGCGCGTGGTGTGTGGCATTGGCATCGATCATCTACTTTTCGGTGCTCAAGTCCGGGCCGGTGTTGCACGGCTGGCTGATCCCGATCTTGCTGTCGATCACGGTGCCGGTCACCACGTTGCTGCTGGCGCGTACGGCGTTGTTCCGCAAGCGTATGGCCGGCGACAATGTGCCGGCCGAAGTGAGCAGCCGCCGGGCTGAAAAACCGGCTGACCCGGCACAATAATTATCTGCCACCCCTGTATGGCGCGGGCACCTTACCTTGACTGGGTAACGTTCCTTCTTCATACAGGTAATGCCCATGTACACCCATTCCGATGCACTGACCACGCTGTTTGACCTGCTCCATTCCTTGAGCTCGCTGATTTCCCACCTTAACGCCCAGCAACAGGCCGCCAGAAAAAAGGGCCTGGAGCTGTATCACCTTGGCGAGTTCGAGGAATGCGAGACGCCGCTGACCATCTCCGCCTCCGCTGGCGATGTCCAATCCCAATATGCGCTGGGTGAAGCGATTCGGCGCCGCGAAGGCAGCATTGGTCGCGACGCCCGGGCCTGGTACCGGCTGGCCGCTGCCCAGGGCCATGTCTACGCCCTGATGCGCCTGGGCGACGAAGCCTCCCTGGCTGAAGCCCGCAGCCTCGCCCAGGCGGCTGCCGATGCGGGCGACGGCGACGCCAAACTGCAACTGTACGAGCTGACCCAGGACCAGTCCTGGCTGGTAAAGGCAGGCCAGGCCGGTTGCGCAGAGGCTTATTACATTGCAGCGCTGTTGCTCGACAAAAAAACCGTTGGCGACAACACCAGCACCCGCGACTCGATGTTGAGGTATGCGGCCACCGCGCAGGGTTATCCGCCAGCGATGGCGTGGCTGGCCAACATGAGGGATTACTACAACAACATTCCCTACCAACAGACCTACCTGGAAAGGCGCCTGGCGCTCAATGAACTCAACGCCGTGCTGACCTACGCGACAGCGCTCGCCGGGTTCGACGTCGATGACAATGGCGTCAGCCGCTATGGCTACGCGGCAAACCCGGCCCACGCCTACGGCTTGTTCTGGCTGGTGACAGACAGCACCCGGCAACACCCGAAGCACCGTGATGCCGCCGTCTATCTGCAGCAACTGACCGACAAGCTGGACGCTGAAAAAATAGAAGCAGGCAAGGCGTTTGGGCGCCAGTGGAAGGCCGGCCACCCGGCGTTGTCGGAGTTCCGCCTGACCTACAGCGACCTGAAATAGCCCCCCGACAGGCGCCTTGGTGGTGAAATCCGGTCGACAATAGAACCCATAAAATAGAACCTCAATCGCTGATCCCGGCACCTGTATCGGGAACACTAGGCGCTGCATGACACCTTGCAATCCTTCGCCACCCGCGCCCTGCACGAAGGCACGGCGGGGTGCATGGGGGGGGGTGAATGCGATCTGCGAATTTGGGCAGCAGGACGTGCAAGTCAATCAACTCACCGCCCACAGCGCCGGCCGCTTGCACAACGCGTTCGAACAAACCCGGGAACAAGCACGGCAACAGGGTGAATTGGCCGCCGCCACCGACCTGTCGGGCGCCTGTGCTTTTCTGATGGCCACCCTCAGCGGCATGAAAATCGCCAGCAAGGGCGGCGCGGCGGTTGAGCAACTGGAGCGCATTGCAGGGTTTGCACTGCTGGCGCTGAACGCGAAAGCCTGATCAGCCCACTACAGTATGGGCGCGCCAAATCGACCCAATCGCGGCATCCAATGATCCAGGATCTGCGCTGACGCCACGATGTGGTGAGCGTGGCCGATCAACAGCCGACGGGGCACGAACCCGATGTACCGAGAGTCATCGCTGTTGTCGCGGTTATCGCCCAGCATGAAATAACTGTCGGCAGGCACGACCACCGGGCCGAAATTACGCAACGCACGGACCGTCGGCATGAACTGAATCGTGCGCTGACTGTTGTTCGCAAGCTCGGTCACTTTGATTCCCGGGACTGTCTGGCCAGGCGCGAGGGGCTCGCTGATGTCCTGCCCATGACTGTAGGTGGCCGGTGTGCCGTTTACCCACAGCACCTCATCGCGCATTTCCAGGGTGTCGCCGGGAATGCCGACGATACGCTTGATCAGACGAATGCCGTCCTTGGGTGACGAGAATGTCACTACATCGCCGCGCCGGGGGTTATTCAGTTTGGCCAGGGATATGTCCGTAAGGGGCAGTTTGAGGTCGTACGCCACGCGGTTGACCAGCACCACATCGCCCTCAAGCAACGTGGGGCGCATGGAGCCGGACGGGATAGGGTTCCAGTCGGCCAAAGACGTACGGAACACGCCGAAGCACAGCCAAAAGATGATTGCGTAACGGTAGCGGATTAACCAACGGCGCATTACATCCTCGCATTACAAAAAAGGGCATCGGCACATGCCGGGCAGCCCGTGGTTATTTTTGGCAATGGTCGCTTATTACACCGCAAGATTAAATTAACATTAGCGTTGCCGGACAATGGCAGTCGGTGTTTTCAAACGCACAGAAAAGGAGGCCAGACGATTCAGGCTTTTCTTGAGGCGGGCTTGATCAACGAGCTGATCATCACGCGTATTCCGGTTGTGCTGGGCCAGGGGATTCCCTTGTTCAGCCAGTCGGGCAGTGGGCATGAGCTTCGGCATATTGGCACGTATGCGTCGGATAACGGGTTTGTTCAAAGCCGGTATGAGGTGAGTGGCAAGCGCTGATGCTCATTGAGCGATTGGGTTGAATCGAGTACATATCCGTTTTTTTGGTCAGGGCAGATATGGGTTCCGCTCTTACAGCGGCCTGCCGGCCGGCTTGAGTGTGGTGAAGCAACAGCAACAGCAAAATCAGAAGCGAGCGCGGTCAACTGTGGGAGCTGGCTTGCCTGCGATGGCATCAACTGGGTGTATCTGATGTACCGAGGTGTCTGTATCGCAGGCAAGCCAGCTCCCACATTAAGCAGCTCTGCGCTTGATCTTGAACCGGCCTAATCTGTCCTTGAACATGTCAACTATGTACCCGCACAGGTGTCCGGCCGGTGGTCCGCTGCCAGCGCGGCCCCCATAGCAGCCACTGCCTGAATAACGGATATATAGGCAAAAAAACGCCCCGAACCAGTCGGGGCGTTTTTCATTCAGCGTTTACCGATCAGGCCTGATCAGCCAACCGCCATGTCGTCCCGCCCTTGCCGTCTTCCAACACCACACCCATCGCGGTCAGTTGGTCACGGATCCGGTCAGACTCCGCCCAGTCCTTGTTGGCCCGGGCAGTCAAACGTGCCTGGATCAGCGCATCCACTTCAGTCGCATCCACACGCCCTTCAGCGCCCGCTTGCAGGAAGTCATCGGCTTCCATCTGCAACACGCCCAGCACGCTCGCCAGCTCTTTCAAACGGGCCGCAAGCCCCGCCGCTGCTTCGAGATCGCTCTCGCGCAGACGGTTGATCTCACGCACCATTTCAAACAGCACCGCACAGGCTTCCGGTGTGCCGAAGTCGTCGTTCATCACTTCGGTAAACCGCGCAACGAACGCTTCGCCGCCGGCAGGCGCCACGGCTGGCAGGCCTTTCAGCGCATGGTAGAACCGCTCAAGCGCACCCTTGGCGTCCTTGAGGTTGTCTTCCGAATAGTTGATCGCGCTGCGGTAGTGGCTCGACACCAACAGGTAACGCACCACTTCCGGGTGGTACTTTTCCAGCACGTCGCGAATGGTGAAGAAGTTGTTCAAGGACTTGGACATCTTCTCGCCATTGATGCGAATCATGCCGCAGTGCATCCACGCGTTGGCGTAGGTCTTGCCGGTGGCCGCTTCGCTTTGGGCGATTTCGTTTTCGTGGTGCGGGAACTCAAGGTCGCTGCCGCCGCCATGAATGTCGAAGGTCTCGCCCAGGCAGCAGGTGGACATCACCGAGCATTCGATGTGCCAACCCGGACGCCCGGCGCCCCATGGCGACTCCCAGCTCGGCTCGCCAGGCTTGGTGCCTTTCCACAGCACGAAGTCCAGCGGGTCTTGCTTGGCTTCGTCGACTTCGATCCGCGCACCGATGCGCAGGTCTTCGATTTTCTTGCGCGACAGTTTGCCGTAGCCCATGAACTTGGCGACGCGGTAGTACACGTCGCCATTACCCGGGGCGTAGGCGTAACCCTTGTCGATCAGGGTCTGGATCATCGCGTGCATGCCGGGGATATGGTCCGTGGCACGCGGCTCCATGTCCGGCTTGAGGATGTTGAGGCGAGCCTCGTCTTCGTGCATGGCAGCAATCATGCGCTCGGTCAGCGCGTCGAACGACTCGCCGTTTTCGTTGGCGCGATTGATGATCTTGTCGTCGATGTCGGTGATGTTGCGCACGTAGGTCAGGTCATAACCGCTGAAGCGCAACCAGCGGGTCACCAGGTCGAAGGCAACCATGCTGCGGCCGTGGCCGATGTGGCAGTAGTCGTACACGGTCATGCCGCACACGTACATGCGCACCTTGTTGCCATCCAGCGGCTTGAAGACTTCTTTGGTTTTGCTCAACGTGTTGTAGATCGTTAGCACGATGCTTCCTTTTCTCTCTATGCAAAGCCGCTCACGGCTGCATCACTGGCCCCACGAATCACGCAAGGTCACGGTACGGTTGAATACCGGCTGACCTGGTTTCGAGTCCTTGATATCCGCGCAGAAGTAACCTTCGCGCTCGAACTGGAAACGGTCTTCCGGCTGTGCGTCGCCAAGCGATGGCTCGGCACGACAACCAGTGAGCACTTGCAGCGAATCAGGGTTGATGTTGTCGAGGAAACTGGCGCTGTCTTCGGCCTTCTCGGGGTTGGCCGAACGGAACAGGCGATCGTACAGGCGCACTTCGCACTCGATGCTGGCAGCCGCCGGCACCCAGTGCACCACACCTTTGACCTTGCGGCCTTCCGGGTTCTTGCCCAGGGTATCCGGGTCGTAGGAGCAACGCAGTTCAACGATGTTGCCATCGGCGTCCTTGATCGCTTCGTCGGCACGGATCACGTAGCTGCCGCGCAGGCGCACTTCGCCGTTCGGCTCCAGGCGCTTGTAGCCTTTTGGCGGCTCTTCCATGAAGTCATCACGGTCGATGTAGATTTCGCGAGCGAACGGCAGCTTGCGCACGCCCAGTTCTTCTTTCTGTGGATGACGCGGCAGTTCGAGGTTCTCGACCTTGTCTTCCGGGTAGTTGGTGATCACGACTTTCAACGGACGCAGCACGCACATGGCGCGCGGAGCGTTCGCGTCGAGGTCCTGGCGGATGCTGAATTCGAGCATGCCAAAATCCACCACGCCGTCGGAACGGTTGGTGCCGACCATGTCGCAGAAGTTGCGGATCGACGCCGGGGTGTAGCCGCGACGGCGGAAGCCCGACAGGGTCGACATGCGCGGGTCGTCCCAGCCAAACACGTGCTTTTCATCGACCAGTTGCTTGAGCTTGCGCTTGCTGGTGATGGTGTAGTTCAGGTTCAGGCGGCTGAACTCGTACTGGCGCGGGTGCGCGGGTACCGGCAGGCTGTCGAGGAACCATTCGTACAGCGGACGGTGGCTTTCGAACTCCAGGGTGCAGATGGAGTGGGTGATGCCTTCGATGGCGTCCGACTGACCGTGGGTGAAATCGTAGTTCGGGTAGATGCACCACTTGTCGCCCGTCTGGTGGTGATGGGCGTGGCGGATGCGGTACATGATCGGGTCGCGCAGGTTCATGTTCGGCGAGGCCATGTCGATCTTGGCCCGCAGCACGCGAGCGCCATCTGCGAATTCACCGGCTTTCATGCGGGCGAACCAGTCCAGGTTCTCTTCCACCGAACGGTCACGGAACGGGCTGTTCTTGCCCGGCTCGGTCAACGTGCCGCGGTATTCCTTGGCCTGTTCCGGGCTCAGGTCGTCAACGTAGGCCTTGCCGGCCTTGATCAATTCCACCGCCCAGTCGAACAATTGGTCGAAATACTTGGAGGCATAGCGCACTTCACCGGACCATTCAAAGCCCAGCCACTTGATGTCGCTTTCAATGGCGTCGATGTATTCCTGGTCTTCCTTGGCCGGGTTGGTGTCGTCGAAACGCAGGTGCGTGACGCCACCGAACTCCTGGGCCAGGCCGAAGTTCACACAGATCGACTTGGCGTGGCCGATGTGCAGGTAACCGTTGGGCTCAGGCGGGAAACGGGTGACGATCTGCGTGTGCTTGCCCGAATCCAGGTCCGCCTGGATGATCGGGCGCAGGAAATTGACCGGGACGGCAGGTCCGGCCTTGGAATTCGAGGTAGGGTCGACAGTGGGCTTGCTCATAGGATCCTTGAACAGACGAAGTACTTGGCCAGAAGTGAGGCCGATAAAACAAAGGGCTTATCATAGCTGATGCTGTCAAGGCGCTGACAGAGTTCAGGTGCATTTAACGCACCGCTGGTAAAAAACCACCTCGAAATTCCCGCAGGTCACGCTAAACTGCGCGCCTTGGCTGCCGTTTTGCCAAGCAGGTAAGGCGCAAAACGCCCAAACCCACGAATTCCTTGAAAGAGTAGTGAACATGACTCAAGTCAAACTGACCACCAACCACGGTGACATCGTCATCGAGCTGAACGCCGAGAAAGCGCCGATCACCGTCGCCAACTTCATCGAGTACGTTAAAGCCGGCCACTACGAAAACACTGTTTTCCACCGTGTCATCGGCAACTTCATGGTCCAGGGCGGCGGTTTCGAGCCTGGCATGAAAGAAAAGAAAGACAAGCGTCCAAGCATCCAGAACGAAGCGGACAACGGCCTTTCCAACGACAAGTACACCGTCGCCATGGCCCGTACCATGGAGCCGCATTCGGCCTCCGCGCAGTTCTTCATCAACGTGGCCGACAACGCCTTTTTGAACCACAGCGGCAAGAACGTGCAGGGTTGGGGCTACGCGGTATTCGGTAAAGTCACCGAAGGCCAGGACGTTGTCGACAAGATCAAAGGTGTGCAAACCACCGGCAAGGCAGGTCACCAGGACGTTCCGGTAGAAGACGTTATCGTCGAGAAAGCCGAGATCGTTGAGTGATATTGCTGATTTCAGACTTGCATCTGGAAGAGGAGCGCCCGGATATAACCCGGGCGTTTCTGGATTTACTGAACGGTCGCGCCCGTTGCGCCCAGGCGTTGTACATTCTGGGGGACTTCTTTGAAGCCTGGATTGGCGACGATGGGATGACACCCTTCCAGCGTTCGATTGGCCAGGCTCTGCGCGAGCTGAGCGACAGCGGCACCCAGATTTTCATCATGCATGGCAATCGGGATTTCCTGATCGGCAAGGCGTTCTGCAAAGCCGCAGGCGCCACCTTGCTGAAGGACCCGAGTGTGGTGCAGTTTTACGGCGAGCCCGTGCTCTTGATGCACGGCGACAGCCTGTGTACCCGCGACGTTGGCTATATGAAGTTGCGACGCATCCTGCGTAACCCCATCACTTTGTTCATCCTGCGCCACCTGCCGTTGCGTACGCGGCACAAGCTGGCGCGCAAGCTGCGCAGTGAAAGCAGCGCCCAGGTGCGGATGAAGGCCAACGACATTGTCGATGTGACGCCTGAGGAAGTGCCGAGGGTGATGCAGCAATTCGGCGTGCGTACGTTGGTGCATGGCCACACGCACCGCCCGGCGATTCACAAGTTGCAGATTGGCGAACAGGCGGCCAAGCGCATTGTGCTGGGGGATTGGGACAAGCAAGGGTGGGCGTTGCAGGTGGATGAGCAAGGGTTTGCGCTGGCGGCCTTTGACTTCGTCAACCCGCAGTTGGCCCTGCCAGGCGCCTGAACGGAAACGATGCACACTCATTCGCTTCTCCCAATCTGCGCATAGCCTGGCCCCTCATTGAGGAAGATCTGCGACGGCAACGTGAAGCCCCGCAGCGTGAGCAACGCCAACGGGCCCGCGCCCAGTTCGGTGCGCAGGTTCCAGGTCAGGTTCAGCCCGTCGGGGGCCTTGAGCTCCATGCGGTAGCGGCTGTCGCCGTCGTCCAGCACGGTGATGCGGGCTTTTTCCAGCAAGCGGATCAGGCCCCAGGTGCCCTGGTAATCACCCAACAGGCGCTCGCCGGTATGCACACTGGTCCAGCTCAGGCTGGCGCCCGGGTAATCACCGCGGCCCGGCCAACTGAAGCGCTGCCAGAACTCTTTTTGGTTGAAATACTGATGACGTGCGCCGTTGAGGATGAAGGTGGTTTGCACCACATCACGCACCGGTTTGCCTTGCAGTTCGAAGCTCAATCCCATGCCGCCGTCGGTATAGATCACGTCGGCCAGATGACTGAGCTGATTGATCGCCAGCAGAAATTGCGGATTGATCCGTAGCCCTTGGCTATGGCGTGGGTCGGCAACCCAGCGGCTGCCTTCCTTGCGCAGCACACCGCTCAGTTGGCTGCGCAGGAACTGCTCGATGCGCCCGGAATCTGCACGGATCATCTGCCCCAGCATCGGCAACGAGGAATCGCTGGTGGTTGCAGCGAACGGGTAGCGCCCGGTGAAAGCGCCCTGCCAATCACGAACGATTGAGCGCTGCCACTGGCTGTTAAGGCCCGCAGCCGAGGGTTGCAAGACGCGTTGCCAGGCTTCGTCCAGCGGCTGTACAAACAGGGTATGGCCCACCCCGCTCCACTCTGCTCCCAGGCTGGCGGCCACCAGGCTGCCATAAGATTGGGTGTCCGTCAGGACAACACTCTTGCCCTGAAATACGGTCTGCGCCAAAGCCTGTGTCATTTCCTGCGGATCGGGGGCATTGCTAACTTGCTGCAATTTCAGGCGCAGGCGGGTGACACGGGTCAGGAATGCTTGCAGGCTCAACCGCTCGCTGCCCTCCGGGTCTTGGCCCATGAGGCTCAACAATGGACCGAAGGTAGCGTCCAGCGGACCGCGCGGGGCTTGTGCCCGTGGGTCAATCATGGGCACTTTGTCCTTCGCCACAAGCTTTTGCGCAGACTGCATCAGCGAGTCGGCCAAGGCCTGGCTGCGGGTGCCGGCCTGCCCCTGATAGGCCAGGGTATTCATCAGGGCGATCAGGGGTGACTGGCGCACATCGGTCATCAGCGTGAGTTGGTCGATCACATCGGGCAGGCTGGCGACGTTTTGCCAGCGCACGCTATTGAGAAAGTCCAGCCAGGCGTTGGCGTAATCCTGAAAGTAGCGCTCGGTGAGGCGCGCCTTGAGCACATCCGGGGTCAGCTCGGCGGCAATATCGGCCTGATTGTCGCTGAGCACCCAGTCGATTTCTTCGCGACGGGCTTCGGCGATATCGTCAATGGCCTGGCGCACCTGCCCTTCCCAAGCCTGGCGGGTGAACACGCCAGGCACCCTCGCCTGGGTATGGAACAGCGCCATGGCGTCGGTCTCGCCGACCATGTTTTGCACGCCCAGCTCCGGGTATTGATTGGCGGCTGCGTCGAGGACCTGCTGGTACAGGTGGGTTTCGGCGTTGCGCTGGCCCAACTGGCCGAGTAGAACCCGCCTGGCCTGGGCAACCAGCCTTGAGTCGGCCTGGATCGCCCAGGCCGGGTGCGCGGCCAGATGTTCACCATAGAACCGCCACAGGTTCGGCGACAGGCCTTGCCACAGCCCAGGCGACACACCGTCGCGCAAGGGCTCGGCGTTGCCCAGGGCTTGGGTCAGGAACGCGGCGTCGGCTTTTGCCGGGCGCGCCATCATCAGGTACGCCTTCAATTGCTCGTAGGCCTCCTGGGCACGCTCTACTCGTTGTTCGCTGGCCGGGGGCAGGCTGATCAACGCGTTGAGCTGGCGCTGCAAGTTGGCCGCCGCCGGGTCGCGGATCAAGCGGTTGTTAGCTTCGACGTAGCGCGGCCACAACACCGCGAGCAGGTTTTGATTCTGGTTCAGGCCGAAGCGCTGGTACCAGGGCACGCCGTGCTCATCCCGATAATTAAGGCGGTCGAGTTCACGTACCAAGTCGTTGAATGCCCTCAGTTGCTCGTCGGGGCTTTGCGACTGCTGCAAGGCTGCCAATGAAGTGTGAAGGTGGGCGATTTGTACGCGGTTGCTGACAAACGACAGCAGCATTCCTGCGCCCCACAAAACTGCCAAACCCAGCACCAGCGCATACCCGACGCGCGGTGCGCTCCAACCCAGCCGACGGTGGCGGGTGTTATCGCCAAGTACACCGTGCCACACCGGGGCCACCGACCAGTCATGCTGCCGATCATGTGGTGAGCGCTGTATCGGCAGGC
The DNA here is from genome assembly GCF_034314165.1 of Pseudomonas sp. Bout1. Classification (GTDB taxonomy): domain Bacteria; phylum Pseudomonadota; class Gammaproteobacteria; order Pseudomonadales; family Pseudomonadaceae; genus Aquipseudomonas. Next base: position 4,718,782 of record NZ_JAVIWK010000001.1, read on the forward strand.
TGAACCACACACCCCGCAACGGCACACCACCGGCAAACTCATCAGCCATCGGCGCCAGCGTATGACGCCAGCGGGCAATGCCCTCGTCCCGCAACTCCTGGGACAGGCGCAGCAGGAAATCCTGCTCCATCGCCGTACTGATCTGCGCCATGCCCACCCGGCGCAACGGCTCGAGCAAGCCGGTCAGGGCGGTTTCCAGTGCCGCCGGCGTGAAGCGTTCGGGCAATACACAGCCCACTGGGCGGGTCTTGCGGGAGTCTTGAGGCCACTCACTTTCGCAGACTTGCCAGAGGTACAACGGCAGCTGCCACTTCAGGCTACTGGCGAGGCGCTGCACCTCGCGCACGCCGGCGCCCATGGCAGCGTCATCGGCGCCCTGGGTTTTGTTCAGGGCCCAGACCACAGCGTCCAATGCACGCCAGCGGCTGAGGCCGTTCCATCGGTTTGCGAATGATTGATCCAGCCTGGACTGGGCGGTACCACCCCACAGCAGGACGGTGCCTTGGCCTTCCAGCCAGAACTGCTCGGCCAAGGCCGGGCAGATGGCCTGGATTTCGGCGGGCTCGCCGATGACGAGCAAAAGGCGGACTTTGCGGCGCCAGAAATAGCCGTAGCACTTGCGCAGATGCTCACGCAGCTTTGCAGCCTTTGCCTCATCTGTCGATGAGGGCGCCCGGTTCAATCGCGAGGTCGGCGTTTCGGTCTCCGGCCACACAACCCGTTGCGCCAGTCGCAGCGCCAGACGGTCCCAGGCCAGCAAAATGACCGGGCAGAACCAACAAAGTACGAACCACACCCCCAGCCCCCACAGCAGCAATTGCTTGATCGGAATTTGCGGCCAGCCCAGATAGGCACTGCACAAGCCATACAAAAGGCCACCGAGCACCACCATCAGCGTCATGATCAGCAGATAACCCAACCCCACGCGTACCAAAGAGCCCTTGCTCACTTCCTTAACTGTTGCCATGAGGCACCGCCACTCCAATCGCCAATCGTTTGTTTCCATCCTGACTCAGCCAACCACAGGGCTGACCCGCCTCTCCTGCTTGCAGCAATGCCAGGGACATTCCGATAAAGGGCGCCAGGTCTGCCAGCACACCCCATTGCCCAACCAGTTGATGTTCCACCGCCGACCAACCACCCGCCACAAACGCGTCCTGACTGGTTTTATTCATGGCCAGGCAGGTATCTGGCGGCGCTTGCAACCCGGCGTAACGCTGCAACTGCGCGCAGAGTTCGGCAGGCGACTCGCCCGCCAGATACTCGCCCCGATGCAACAACTGCCGGCCCTGTCTGCTTACCCGCCAGAGGAAGCCGGCTTCGCCGGGCAGCTCACCTTCGTCGGCGCTCTCCACCGACACCACGCCGGCGCACAACAGCCAATCGCCCTCGTCAGGGCAATCGCGGTGATAGTCATCGATCAGGTCATCCAAATCGGCCAGGTTCTGTAATGGCAAACGGGCCTCGGGCAACATCAACCCCGCCCGGGCCAGCGCCTCTGCAAAAGCCGCCCGGTTGCTCTCATCCCCTACCCAGGCAATCGCCCGTAACTGCGGCCAGCACTCCGATGACCCAACGAGCGCCAGGGTCAAGCGAGCCAGGCGTTGGGCCAAGGCAGGGGCACGCTCGGTGATCACACCCAACGACATTGAACAACGCAGGCTGGCCCGGGTGGCTCCGGGTATCGCCAAGGGTGGCTGGGCACCGCGCATCAAATTCAGGTAATCCTCTTGCCGGTCACCCGCCGGGCCCAGCAACACCACATCTTGCACCGGCAACCCGAGGGAACGCCGTTGCCACCAACGTTGCAGGGCGGCCTCCAGGGTGCGCAGATACACCTTGCGGTTGAACAACTCGATCTGCCATGCCAACACGCGAACCGCCAGCACCAGCGCCCAGCACAGCGGCAGCACTGCACTCCAGAGCCACAACTCCAGGCGCGGTTGCTCCTTGGGCAACAGCATCAGCCAGCCTGCCGATTGCAACCCGACCAGCAGCGTCAAGCCTAGCCACCAGCGCCTCCAGCGCGGTTCGCCCGGCTCGATAACGCCTGGGTATTCCGGCGGGCCATTCATGGCGCGACACTCATAAAAGTAGCCGCCAGGGTGCTGACCAACTCACAGCCGCAGGCACAACGGTGCCCGTCCAGCGCCACCGGCTTGCCGTCCATGGTAGAACCCGAGGCGCCCTCGGTAATGTGCGTCATGCCATGCAGGTTGCAGCGGGCTCGATCGTCTACACAGGCCACAGGTTTACCAAAGGCCTCGTAGTGTCCCGACAACACCTCACCACCAAAGGGCCGCAACGGATCACCCACCCGTACCAGCGGCATCATGGCACCAGCTCCTTGGCCTGCTCGACCAAGCCGCCAGTACGCTTCAGATAGTCCAGCATGTTCTGCATGCGCAGGGTTTCTTCCCCCTCGATAATGGCTTGCGTTTGCTGCGCCACCACCTCACCGATCGCAAAGGTCGGTTGCAGGATTTTCTCTGCCCCCGGCAGGAAAGGCTCGACTTTGCCGCTGACGACGTTGATCACCTGGTAACCCACCGACGCAGCGCCCAACGTGCCCGCCATGCCTTTCCAGCCATGACGACGGATGCTGTACACCCCGCCCAGTACCAGCGCGATGCCCACCACACGCCCAGCCACCACCACCGGGGTCATGCGCTTGTTGGTCTCGCCTTCGAAATACACCATGCGGTAACGGAAGTAATCCCCCCACAACTCCCGTGAACTCGTAGTGTCGTGTAAAAACCAGGCACGCGAGTCATGCACCTGGTCATCAAACAGCGCAACCACCGCAGCCTTCTGCGGCGAGTCGCTGACGCGAAATCTATTGAGGTTGCTGCCGATTTCAACAAACAACTCCCTGGCGCGCGCTTCACCCTCGGCCTTGATCTGCTCATACTCCTGTTGCTCGTCGTCATCATTGAGCAGGTACACCGTGTCCCTAAGCGCTACATCCAGCACCCAGCCTTGCACGCTGCTCTGATCGCGCCGCCAACCCTGGTAGTCGTGTTCGAACTCCACGGCGGCTTCGCGGATCTGCTGCTGGTCCTTTACCGGCTCGTAAGCTGGCGGGCCGGCCGCCCCCAACAGAAGCTGTGCTTCGTTCTCGAGACCACGTGCCTCCTTGCGTTTTCTTTTGGCCTCGGCGATCTCGGCGTCACGTATAGCCTTTTGGGTTTTCTCCAGCGAAGCATTGGTTTGCGTGGCTTCGCCGAAGAAGGGTTGATTGACGTAACTGCCACGGGCCAGGCGCTCGATGCGCCATCCGGTGAGCCAGGCCAATTGCGCGGCCATGGCATCTTCGAGGGGGTGACCGAGGCGCAAAGCTTCGGTGTTCGACGGGGTGGGTGGGTTGCTTTCTTCGGCCAGGCCCAAGGTGCTGCGCCAGGCGTTGAAGCGGTCGATGAGTAGTGGAGTAGTATCAAACTCTTCTTTTGTTTCCAGAGTCATATGTCGCGCAGGCCGGATCTGCCGCAGTTTATCCGGCAGCACTTCCTCAGGGACCGTCAACGGTGCACCGGCCGCAAACGCCTCCGCATACAGGTCATGCAGCACAATCTGCGACAGCAACTCGCCCGAGCCACCCCGGGCCTTGCCCTGATCCCCCGGTGGGTAACCGCCACCCACATCCGAGTGCACGCCGGGGTAGATCACCTCCCGGGCGTAAGGGGGATAAAGGCCATCGGCGTAACGGATCGAGTCCAGTGGGAAACACAAGCGCTGTTCGTGGGCGGCAACAAAATGCCGACAGACCTTGATCCACTCGGGGAATTTCTTGACATCGGGCAACTGCTGCGTGCCATCGGCCCAGTCCATATGCCCGTCAGCAAAGGGCGCGGCATGGGCGCTGCCCACCGAAGCCACGGTGTCCAGCAGGCCAAGAAACTCAATGGTCAACGGCATCCCGAGCAGTGCCTGCTCAGGGTGTTCGGCTCCTTCCGGGGTATCGAACAGTTCGCTCAACCAGGTAATGAAGGTACGGGCCTCCGCTGCGCCACGGGAAAAACCATAGACGAACAGCTTGATCGCGAGCAATTTTGGTTGCGCGGTTGCGACCTTGACCCGCAAGGGCTCCAGCAGCGAGGCCATGGCTTGGCGTCGACTGCTTTTGCCCAATGCCGTCAGTGGCCAGGTGGTGGCCATTATTTTTAACTTGGCTTGCAGGGTCGCCAAGGACAACTCATCTTTGGTCAGGGCAAAGGACAAGGCATTGGCTATCTGAAGCAACCCCCAATTGATTCTATCCTCGCCTCGATTGGCGAAGGCCAGGCCGGATGTGCTGAAGTCCAGCTCACCGATTTCGGGGAAGGGAGTACCTACACCGGGGATGTAATAACGAAAATAGCCACCTTCCGGCTGCTCCAGGCTGGCGTGGTAGAGCCGGGCGATATTGGTCGGGTGGGGCGGTTTGGCCTTACGGGTGTCGTAAGGTTCGTTGTTGTTAGTACCGTCAAAGAACAAGCTGATATGCAAACTGCGTGCACAGGTGGAAGCACCGCGCAAACCGCGCTGGGCATTCAACTCCTGGCGATACTTCTGCGTCTCGGCCATTTGCAGGTCGTAATTATCGCTTACCTTCTGCGGATCACTGGGCAGACGCCCCGCCTTTGGAAACAAGGCCGGTACATAAACCGATTCGCTGCTCTTCACTTCGGACATACGGCTGGCTCCTTCATTTTCAAAGGTTCTTTAATTGGATATCCAGGCTGACCATAAGCCATACATGCAGTGGCGACCTTAATCTGGTTACACGGTAAAAAATGAATCTTTAATGAACATAGCGTTTCTGTCTCATAAGCTGGGAGATCTACTATGGAAATGTGCTGTTGGTAGTTCGCTTTATGTTTGGCGTAGGCCTCTTCATCAGGGCCGTACCCGGATGGTTTACGCTTGAGCCTCGCATAAGGATTAGGATCAGTTTCCCACTCTACTTTAAGCTTCAAGCCTGGTTGCCATTGCCTTGGCAACATCGCACAGCACATCCCACCACCATAGCCATGTGGAGATATATTGGGACCACCATAACCATTCACGGAAAAATAATTAATGGCTGCCGACGTATGATTAACCCCATTCAAATTACCCCCCAAAAATTTTGACTCTCCCAGCGAGCATCCGGCAAGTAACACAAGCAAACAACCTCCCAGCCATTGGCACACAGCACTGCCACTTAAATAGCTCATCCTTTACTCCTTATTCGGTCTGACCTTATGGGCACCGTAGTTCGTAACGTCGCAAAACAAGCTGGGATGCAGCCTGCGCGGGCATTCAACTCCTGGCGATACTTCACCGTCCGGGCCATTTGCAGGTCGTAATTATCGCTAACCGTATGTGGATCAGTAGGCAGGCGTCCTGCCTTCGGAAACAAGGCAGGCACGCAAACTGATTCGATATTTTTCACTTCGGACATACGGCTGGTTCCTTCATTTCCAACGGTTCTTTAATTGGATATCCCGGCTGGCCAAAAGCCATACATGCAGTTGCGACCTTAACTTGGTCACAAGGTAAAAAATGAACTTTTAATGAACACAGCGTTTCCGTCTCATAAGCCGGAAGATCTACTATTATGCTATGTTGCTGGTAATTGACTTTGTGCTTGACCATAAATGCACGAAACTCATCCGTGCCTAAAGGCGGAGATTTCGCATAAGGATTCGGATCAGTTTCCCACTCCACTTTAAGCTTCAAACCAGGCTGCCATTGCCTTGGCAACATCGCGCAGCACATCCCACCACCATAGCCATGTGGAGATATATTGGGACCACCATAACCATTCACGGAAAAATAATTAATGGCTGCCGACGTATGGTTAACCCCGTTCAAATTACCCCCCAAAAACTTTGACTCTCCCAGCGAGCATCCGGCAAGTAACACAAGCAAACAGCCGCCCAGCCATTGGCACACAGCACTGCCATTTAAATAACTCATCCTTTACTCCTTATTCGGTCTGACCTTATGGGCACCGTAGCTCGTAACGTCGCAAAACATGCTGGAATGCAGACTGCGCAGGCATTCAACTTCTGGCGATACTTCACCGTCCGGGCCATTTGCAGGTCGTAATTATCGCTAACCGTCTGTGGATCACTGGGCAGACGCCCCGCCTTTTGAAATAAGGCCGGCACATAAAGCGATTCGTGGCTCTTCACTTCGGACATACGGCTGGCTCCTTCATTTTCAAAGGCTCTTTAATTGGATATCCAGGCTGACCATAAGCCATACATGCGGTGGCGACCTTAATCTGATTACACGGTAAAAAATGAACCTTTAATGAACACAGCGTTTCTGTCTCATAAGCTGGGAGATCCACTATGGCGCTGTGCTGTTGATAATTGGCTTTATGTATGGCATACGCCGCTCGGTACGCATCGGTTCCTAAAGCGGGTAAACGCGCACTAGGGTTCGGATCAGTTTCCCACTCCACTTTAAGCTTCAGGCCTGGCTGCCATTGCCTTGGCAACATCGCGCAGCACATCCCACCACCATAGCCATGTGGAGATATATTGGGACCACCATAACCATTCACGGAAAAATAATTAATGGCTGCCGACGTATGATTAACCCCATTCAAATTACCCCCCAAAAACTTTGACTCTCCCAGCGAGCATCCGACAAGTAACACAAGCAAACAACCGCCCAGCCATTGGCACACCGTACTGCCGTTTAAATAACTCATCCGTTATTCCTTATTTGCGCTCACGTACGCCACAAACACCTGCGACACTCAGTCAGGCAATATCCACGCTGCTCAAATGCAGCGTTGCGTATACTTTCAAATCGCCGAAGTAATTTTCCTGACTCGCCTGAAGCACTGCGCGATAGCAACAAACAAAACATTGCTCATGGGAAAGGTCCGGAAACTTCGCCCTGGCGACGTCTAACAAACTTTGCGCATCACTGATGCTGCCCAGCCGGTCAAATTGAGCGTCATCGAAGTTGATCGCAGGCAAGGTTTCAGCCAAGGTCTGGTTCGACCGATAGGTGCCAGGCTGCCAAACAGGCTGCTGGTCCCGGTCCAGCCAACTCCAGAACAGGGTTACGCGCTGAAATTGCTCTTTCTGTTCAGGGCTCAATACACTGGCCAACAACTCAGGCATTACACGGGGGTCGTAGAAGCGCAACAATCCAGACTGGCCTCCCCATTCAAGCTGCGAGAGGGCCTGAAGGGACTTGGCCAGAACATCAAACGGCATAGGTGAGATCAACAGCATCAGGCGTGGCAGATGCCCAACCTCTCCAACCAGCTCTTCCAGCCAGGCTCTGTGTCGCCAGTCGGCGAGGTTGATTCGCATCAGAATGGGCGCCTGCGTCAGCAGTGCTTCTTCTGGTGTTGCGCTGAACAAGGAAACCCAGGACAGGCCTGGTTCCATCAGACGAAGGGTCGGCAGTATGGATATATCCCAGGCTGCTTGATCAACCAAGACATCGACATGCTTCACGTTCGCGGAGTCGCACAGGCTTTCTATCTGCTTGATCCAGTGTGTGTAGTGTTCTTGCATTTTCTACCCTCAGCCGGCGGTGCGCATGACTGCGCCCGACGCTTGCGTTTGAGCAATTTTCAGACACTCTTTGCACACCGACTGCGGTAACTCGGGCATCGGAAAACTCTGGCTGGCCGTGGTTTCCCACACGTGCTGCCCCTTGAGATTGATTTTGCCGGGCGTGTGGATGTCAATGGCCCCGGCCGGGGTGATGCGGATGTAACCGCCGCCACACGCCAGGGTGATGCCGTTTTTGGCCGTTAGTTGTAGATGGCCCTGTACTGACTGCGCGGTGATGTCTTGCTGGGCAATCAGCTTCAACACGTCGCCGTGGGATTCGATTTCCAGCGGCCCCTTACCGGATACCAGGCGCATGCCTTCCTGCTGGGCCAGCAGGGAAATGGCCTGGTTAGCGTGGAGGGACAGGCGCCGGGCGGCGGCCAGGTTGATCTCGTCGTTGCTTTGCACGTACAGCGCCTCGCTGCTTTTAAGCAGCAGGCTGGCCGGTGTCACCGCGACAATGCCCTTGGGGGCGCTGAACAGGATGGCGGAAGCGTTCAGGTCTTTGGCACTGTCCTGAAGCCGCTGCAAACCGTCAATCGCGGGCTGGCGGCTATGGTGCGCTTGAGCGATTTCCCGCCAGTCGGCGATTTGCTGTTTCGCACCCTGAACCTGACTGGAAGCCGGTTCCATGGTCAGTACATTGCCACAGGCCTTAGTCTGCTCATCAGCACTGATAAACAGTCCCTTCCCGCCCCGGATCGCTCCCCATCCGTCAGTGCGCAGCTCAAACCCTTCCCCGCGTTTTTCGCGCTTGGCATCCACCAAATGCCCAAGATTCAACTGGCTCTTGCCACTGTGCTCAGTACTGAGCTTGACGTGCTCCTGCCCCCGCGTGTCGTCCATGCGCAACTTGTTGTTCGACGGTGTGCGCAGCACGTTGCGTTTGTAGTTGCGCAAGGTCACGTGATCCACGTGTTCGCTGTCGTGCAAGGCATGGGCGATGTAGGGCCGGTCCGGGTCGCCTTGTTCAAAGGCGATGGCCACTTCGGTGCCGGCAATCAGTGGCAGGTGCAGGCCGTGGGTATCGCCCGCGTACGGGCGGGCCAGGCGCAGCCACATGCTTTCCTGGCCGGGTTTCCAGGTGTCGCGGTCGAACAGGAAGTTCACGCAGTAGCGCCCTTCCAGGTCGATTTCGGCGTGAGGGTCGTTGGCCTGCGGGCTGGTGACGCGGGCCGGGAGGGTGCCGGCGATTTGCGGTTTGTCTTTCAGCTCCGGACGAAAACATACGGTTTCCGAGTAGGGAATGGCCTTGAAGCTGACGTCGAAACTGCGGTCGCGGGCGGCGCGGGTGGTCAGTTGGGTGATCACCGCGCCGGCGGCAAAGGCCTGTGGCGCGCCGCCGGATATTTTGAGTACCTGGCCGGGCGCCAAGGTGGCGCTGCTGCTGACGCCGCTGAGTTGCGTCTGGCCGTTGAGGTAACGCTCGTGGCGCAACCGGGCGTAAAAGTAGCCACTTTCACTTAGCAGGTCTTCGTCATAGGCGTAACGGTCGCCCATTTCTGTGTAGGGTTCGGCGTAGTGGTAAGCCTCGCCATAGGTGCCGCGGGCGCCACGGGTTTGGTCGATCTCGCCGTTCAAGTGGGCGGTGGCCACGCGGTGATGGTAGGTGCGGATATTGACGCGCTGCTCCACCACTTGATGGCTGGATTGCAAATTCCACACACCGTCTTGGCCGGTGCTGCTGAGGCCGGAGGGCGGGCGGTAGGCAAGCTCGACATTGAACTGGTAATGACGTTGGTCGTCGTGGAATTCCACCACGTCGATATTCAGGCGTTCGTCGCGGGTGAAGCGGTACCAGATGCCCACATCGGCCAGCAGGCGGCTGATGAAGGCCAGGTCGCTTTCGCCGTATTGCATGACCTGTTGGCGCTTGGGGTATTCGCGTACGAGGTTGAAGAAGAAGTCCTGGCCTTCAAAGTCGTGGCGGCTGCGCAGGATGCTTTCGACAATTTGCGGGACTGTCTGGTGTTGGTAGATGCGAAACTGTCGGCCGTGACGCAGCAGGGCAAAGTGCGGTTCAAGGGTGATTTCGTAGCGGGCTTCATCAGCAGAACCCGACAGGCGTTTGAAGCCGGTGACCACGCCATGCAGCGTGCGCAATGGGCCGGTAACCGGCGGGATGTAGCGGCGCATCGGCGGTTTTTGCGGTGCGCCGTACAAGCTGAACGTGGCGTTTTGACCGAGCATTGTTTCAGCGGCGATGTCACCGTCGAGGCAGGTGAATTCCACGCGGTAGCTGAACAGTTCGCTCAGGCCTTCGGTGCCCTCGAAGGCAAGAACGTCGAGCACAGCATTCACGTCGCGAACGGTGAGTTTGTGGCGGCTGTGGTCGAAGAAAAAACTGGGTAATACGCTGGAGGTCATTCCTTGAATCTCTGGTTCTACGAGAGACCAGAGAGTAAAGAGTAGCTATCAGCGATTAATGTCAGAAGGTTCCTCTTTACAAGCAGGGTGCTTCCCAATCCGCTTTTCTTCTGCCTTCGACTTCATCAACCCGCAGTTGGCCTTGCCCGGCGCCTGATCCTCAGGCACAACACCAATCAAATGTGGGAGCTGGCTTGCCTGCGATAGCATCACCTCGATGTATCTGCTGTACCGAGGTGCCTGCATCGCAGGCAAGCCAGCTCCCACATTGATCGAGCTCGGCCTTTCGATCAGTGGCCCGATGCCGCCGGCCCGGCCTTCGCCGCAAACGGTGGTTTTGCCAGCCATACAATCACGATCAACCCCATGAACATCCACCCCAGCAATGTGAAGTAATCCACGGTAGACATCATGTACGCCTGGCTGGTCAGGATCTGGTCCAGTTGCGCATACGCCTGGTGCCCTGCCCCGCCCAGCGCATTCAGCGCGTCGCGGGTGGCCGAGTCGTAGGTGGTCATGTTTTCGCTCATGTAGGCATGGTGCTGGTCTGCCCGGCGAATCCAGATCCAGGTGGTCAGCGACGCCGCAAAGCTGCCGCCCAACGTCCGCAGGAAAGTCGCCAGGCCCGCACCGTCGGCGATTTGCGCCGGTGGCAGGTCGGACATCAGGATGCTCAAGGTCGGCATGAAGAACAGTGCCACGCCGATCCCCATGAACAGCTGCACCAGGGCGATGTGCTGGAAGTCCACTTCGTTGGTAAAGCCGGCGCGCATGAAGCAACTCAAGCCAATCGCCAGGAACGCCAACCCGGCCAGCAACCGCAGGTCGAACTTGTGCGCATATTTGCCCACGAACGGCGACATCAACACCGGCAAAATCCCGATCGGCGCCACCGCCAGGCCCGCCCAGGTGGCGGTGTAGCCCATCTGGGTTTGCAGCCATTGCGGCAGGATCAGGTTGATCCCGAAGAAGCCCGCGTACCCAAGCACCAATACAATAGTGCCGATCCGGAAGTTGCGGTAGGCGAACAGCCGCAAGTTGACCACCGGGTGCTCGTCGGTCATTTCCCAGATCACGAACACCGCCAGGGCGATGGCCGAGATCACCGCGCCGATGATGATGAAGTTCGACTCGAACCAGTCCAGGTCGTTGCCCTTGTCGAGGATGATCTGCAACGCGCCGACGCCGACGATCAGGCTCAACAGACCGACGTAGTCCATCGGCTGGTAGCTGGTGACCACCGGGCGTTTCTTCAGTTGGGAACGCACCACCATCACCGCAAAGATGCCGATGGGTACGTTGATAAAGAAGATCCACGGCCAGCTGTAGCTGTCGGTAATCCAGCCACCGAGAATCGGCCCGGCAATCGGCGCCACCACCGTGACCATCGCCAGCAGCGCCAGGGCCATGCCGCGCCTCGCGGGCGGATAGACCGCAATCAGCAGCGTCTGGGTCATCGGGTACAACGGGCCGGCGACCAGGCCTTGCAGCACCCGAAAGCCGATCAGCTCGGGCATCGAGGTGGAAATACCGCACAGAAACGAGGCCAGCACAAACAGGATGGTGGCCCACAGAAACAGCTTCACCTCGCCGAAACGACGGCTCAACCAACCGGTCAGCGGCAGCGCGATGGCGTTGCTCACGGCAAACGAGGTGATGACCCAGGTGCCCTGCTCCGAACTCACGCCGAGGTTGCCGGAAATCGTCGGCAACGCCACGTTGGCGATGGTGGTGTCGAGCACCTGCATGAAGGTCGCCAGGGACAAGCCGATGGTGGCCATCAGCAAGCTGGGCGGCGTGAAGGAGGCGTTATTGCTCATTAGCGTTGCGCAGCCTTGGGAGCGGCGACGCTGTTGTCATGAATCAACTGCGTGATCATGGCGTCAGCTTCGGCCAATTGGCGATCGTAGACATTGGTGGTGAACGAGGCCTTTTGCGGCGCCTGCTGGGCCAATACCGGGCCACTCTGGTCGTGCAGGTCGACGTTGACCACGGTGGACAAGCCCACCCGCAGCGGGTGCCTGGCCAACTCATCGGCGTTCACGTGGATACGCACCGGCACCCGTTGCACGATCTTGATCCAGTTACCGGTGGCGTTCTGCGCCGGCAGCAAGGCAAACGCACTGCCGGTACCCGCGCCGAGGCTGTCGACGGTGCCGCTGAATTTTACGTCGCTGCCGTAGATGTCAGACTCAATGTCCACCGGCTGGCCGATACGCATATTGCGCAGCTGGGTTTCCTTGAAGTTGGCGTCGATCCACAGTTGGTCCAGCGGAATCACCGCCATCAATGCGGTGCCCGGCTGAACCCGCTGGCCCAGTTGCACGGTACGCTTGGCCACGTAGCCGGTCACCGGCGCGATCAGCGTGCTACGGGCGTTGGCCAAGTAAGCCTGGCGCAACTGCGCGGCGGCAGCCTGCACGTCCGGGTGGGACGAAATCACGGTGTCATCCACCAATGCGCTGGTGGTCTTGAACTGCTGCTCGACGTTGGCCAAGGCATTTTGCGCCGAGGTCAGGTCATCACGGGCGTGGGACAGTTCTTCTTGGGAAATTGCCCCGCCGGCCGCCAGGTTTTTCCGGCGGGTGAAGTTGTCCTGGGCCTTTTGCACATTGGCTTTCTGCGCCAGTACCTGGGCTTTCATGCCGTCGACGTTACTGTACAAGCCACGCACCTGGCGCACAGTGCGGGCCAAATTGGCTTGTGCACTTTGCAGGCCGACCGCGGCGTCGTTGGGGTCGAAGTTGATCAGCACCTGGCCTTCATGCACCAGGTCGCCATCGTCGGCGCCGATGCTCACCACGGTGCCGGTGACCAGCGGGGTGATTTCCACCACGTTGCCGTTCACATAGGCGTCGTCGGTGCTTTCGCTGAAGCGGCCATACAGTTCGTACCAACCCCACACGCCCACCACGCCGAGGATGACGATCAGCGCCAGGACAATCAGCATGACTTTGCGTTTGCGCGGGTTGCTGGTGGTATTGGGTTGTTCAGCCTTGTTTGTTTCAGGAGCGTTGTTGCTGGTTTCGGCAGTGGCCATGACAAGTACCTTGAATTATTCAGTGCGCGTGGCTGGGGTGGTCGAGGCCACGTTTTCGGCGTGGAAACCGCCGCCCAGGGCCTGCATCAATTGAATCGAAAGATCGATTTGCTCGGCATTCAGGGTCGCCAACTGACGTTGGGCCTGGAGTAGTTGCTGTTCGATGCTGAGTACGTCCAGGTAATTCCCGATACCTGAGCTGTAACGCTGGACCCCGGTGTCGTAGGACTGCTGCGCAATGTCTGCCGCATGTTGCTGGGCCTGGATCTGCCGGCCGGTCTCGCGCAGTTGCACGAGGGTGTTGCCGATATCGCCCAAGGCTTGCACCAGGGTTTTGTTGTACTGGGCCACGGCCAGGTCGTAGTCGGCATCGCGAGCATCGAGGTCGGCGCGCAAGCGGCCGCCGTCGAAGATCGGCAGCGAGATGGTCGGCGCAATGCTGAAGAAACGGCTGGCCGAACCAAACATTGCATCCCCCAGCAACGACTCGGCCCCGGCGCTCGCGCTCAGGTTGAGGTTGGGGTAGAAACGGGTCTTGCTGGCCGCGACATCCTTGCTCGCCGCCTCCACACGCCAGCGCGCGGCGATCAGGTCTGGACGACGGCCCACCAGTTCGGCAGGCAACACGGACGGCACGGCGACGGCGCTGGGCTTGAGCACGTTAGGGCGGACCAGTTCGCCACCACGGTCCGGGCCTTTGCCGAGCAACACGGCGAGGGCGATCTTGGCGCTCTGCAGTTGTTTTTCGGCATCGATCAGTTGCGACTGGGAGCTGGCTTCCAGGCTTTCGGTTTGCTGGTACTGGTACTGGCTGTCGATCCCGGAGTTCAGGCGACGCTGGCCCAGGTCGAGCATCTGCCGGGTACGCTTGAGGTCATCGTTGGCCAGGTCACGCACGATATGGGCCTGGCCCAGGTCGCTGTAGGCCTTGGCGACGTTGGCGGCCAGGGTCAGGCGCGCGGCCTGTTGGTCGACTTCGGCGGCGCGGGCCTGGCCCAGCGCGGCTTCCCAGGCGGCGCGCTGGCCACCCCACAGGTCGAAGTTGTAATTGAAGCTGGCCCCGATGTTACGCACGGTGGCGTAGGCATCGCCCTGGCCCAGCGGGTCCTGGTCCTTGGCCAGGCGCGAACGGCTGATGCCGGCGCTGGCGTCCAGGGTCGGCATGCGCGCCGCATCGGCGGCATAGGCAGCGGCTTCGGCCTGGTGGGCGCGCGCGCTGGCTACTTGCATGTCGGGACTGTTTTGCAGGGCTTCCTGGATCAGGCCATCCAGTTGCGGATCGCCCAGGTTTTTCCACCAGTCAGCGGTGGGCCAGGCGGCGCTCGACAGGGTCACGCCACTGAGGGACTTGCCGGTTTGCAGAGTATTGGCTTCGAGGCGTTTGCCTTCTGTGTTCAAGCCGCTGAAATTGGCACAACCGGCCATAGTCATGGCCACCAGCACAAGGCTGAGGCCGGCACGCAAGGAGCGATTGTTCATGCACCACCTACCCGCTGAATGGTGATGGGGTCACCCGCAGCTATCAGAATTTTCTTCAAGATTTTTTCCAGGGTTTGCAATTCACCCGGTTCCAGCGCGCCCGCCAGTTGGTTCAAGGCCTGGGCGCCGATGTGCGGCAGCATGTCGGCCACGCGCTGGCCTTCCACGGTCAACACCAGTTGCACCTGGCGCCGGTCCTGCTCGGAACGCTTGCGCGCCAGCAGGTCCTTTTGCTCAAGACGGTCGAGCATGCGGGTCATGGAGCCGCTGTCCAGCGACAGGTTGCGGCACAACTCGGCCGGGGTGTCGACGCCGTACTGGGCCATGATGATCAACACCTTGAACTGCGCGGCAGTGATGCCGTGGGGCTCCATGTGCGTGTCGATGATCTTGTCTTTGAGCAGGGCTGCCCGGCCCAGCAGCAGGCCGAGGTGGCAGTTATGGAAGTTTTCGGGGGAAAAGTGTTTCATCGAGACCTACCTTCTAACTGCCTAGGCACGGCTGACAGGCCGAGCGTACGTTCAACGCAGAATTAGGATCTGTTGAAAACAGCAGCAACAATCGAGACTCTGCTATTAACTGCCTAAGCAGTGAATGTGTGTCACGATGTTACTGCCTAGGCAGCGAATGTCAAACGAATAGTTAGGTTGCTTGCTAATTAGTCGATAAGTGGCGAGCAGCCTGGGTGCGGATGGGCAAAAAATGTGGGAGCGCGCTTGCTCCCACAATGGGTCGGCGATGCGGCACAGGCCGTGGCCTGACTAGAAATCCCGCTTGTAGAAAATATCCAGGGAGCTGGCCACGCCGCTGGCCACTTCCAGGTACACCTTTTTACTCAGCAGGTAGCGCAAGGCGATGGTGTTGGCCGGTTCGAACACGCCGACGCCATAACGCAGGCTGAGTTTCTCGGAGATCTTGCCGCTGGCCACCACCGCAGTGTTGGTGCCACTGCCCTGGGTATCCAGTTCAAAGTCCTGGATGCCCAGGTTCTTGGCAATGTCCGATGTCACCCCCGCGCTGCCCATCAACCCAAGCCCCAGTGCCGCCTGGGCCAGCATGTTGTTGTCTTCGCCGGTGGTGCTCAGTGGGCGACCGAGTACCAGGTAGGACAGCGCCTGCTCCTGGCTCATGGCCGGCTCGGAGAAGATTTGCGTGGTGGGCTGTTCGGCGCTGCCGCTGAGGCGAATACCGGCGGTCACGTCATCCGTCTGGCGGATGGCTTCGATGTCGAGGTATGGCTGGTCAATCGGCCCGGCGAACAGCAGCCGCGCACGGCGCACCGTGAGCCGCTGGCCGTAGGCGCGGTAGCGGCCGTCGTTGAGCCAGAGTTCGCCACGGGTGTCCATGTTGTCGCCGATGTGCACGTGGCCTTGCAGGTTGGCGGTGAGGCCGAAACCGGCGAAGCTCAGTTTGTCCTTGCCCACCTCCACGTCGATGTCCATCGCCATGGCCATGGGCGGCTTGCCCTCTTCGGTCTGGCTGCCGACGATCACCGTGTCATCCGAGACCTTGACCGTCGACGGCGGCAGTTCACGCACGGTGATCTCGCCCTTGGGGATCTGCACCTTGCCGGAGATCGCCAGCTTGTCGTTCTTCATGCTGATTTTCAGGTCGGGCGCCACTTCCAGGGTCGCGTAGGGCTCTACCGTGACCGGCAGTTGCGTGCCTTGCAGCGCGATGTCCACCGCCAGTGCCTGGCCCCAATCGATCTGGCCCTTGACGGTGCCCTGCCCGGCCTTGCCACTGCGCCAACCGCCATTGAGTTGCACGCTTTCACCGGCAATCAACGCCTGGATATTCAGGCCTTCGAAGCTTACGGGCAGCTGCGGACCGGAGATTTCGCCGCCGACCAGGTTGACGCTGCCGTTGACCTGAGGCGCCAGCAGGCTGCCGCCGATTCGCCCGCTCCCGTTGAGCTTGCCGTTGAGCTTCTCGACCATCGGTACAAATGGCCGGGCCACGGCGAGGTCGAGGCCGGCCAGGGTGAAATTGCCGGTGACCGGTTTGTTCTTCGCCAGCGGGTTGATCTGCGCCTGCAACAGCAACTCGCCGAGCTTGCCGCCACGGAAGTTGAGCTGGGTGTCGATGCGCGTGGGGTTGAGGGTGGTTTCCAGCTTCAGGGTGTCATAGGGGAAATCCAGCCACTGGTCCTTGTCCTTGACCCGCAGGGTGCCGCCGCTGGCGTCCACCGAGATCACGCCCTTGGGGCCGCTGGCCGGCAGGTCGAGTTGCACGTCGGCATTGAGCTTGCCCTGCCAGGCGAAATCCTTGGGCAACCACTGCGCCAGGCTCTCGATGGGGAACTGCTTGAGGTGGTAACGCAGCTTGGGCTCGGGCATCAGGCGCTGGTCTTCACCGCACAAGCTTGCGGGGCCGGAAACCCAGCAGTGGGCCGCAAAGGTCAGCTTGCCATCGGCCATGCGCTCGATTTTCGCCGGGGCTTGCAGCTTCCAGTCCTGGCCACCCGCTTGCACATCACCGCTGGCCAGGCGCCCGCGCCAGTTGCCTTGGTCGAGTTTGCCGTCCAGGGCCAGGGCCAGCTTGAGCAGCGGGCCTGCCAGGTCGAGCTGGACTTTCTGGTTTTTGATGTCGCCCTGGGCGCTGGCGGTGAACGTGCCGACCTGGGTTTCTCCGGCCTGGATGCCACTGCCTTTCAGGTCGATCTTGGCGCGCTGGGCGTTATCGAGGTTCGCGTCCAGGGTCAGGTTTTGCAGGCGATTGTCTTCAAAGGCCAGTTGCTGGCCCAGCAGGTTGAGCTTGCCTTGCGGCGCTTGCAGGGTGCCGGCGACGTCGAGGCGGCCGGTCATCTGCCCGCGCAGTTGCGGCCAGAGCTGGGCGAGGCGCGTCAGTTTGATGTCGATCTGCCCGGCCAGCCGCTGTTGCAGGCTGCCGCTGCCGTAGATGCGGTTGTCGCCCAGGCGAATGTCCAGGGTGCCGAGGGTCCATTGCTCGCCTGCGCCTTCAGCCTTGGCCTGGAGCACGGCGGGTTGGCCGCGCAGACGGCCCTTCAGGTCCAGGTCGGCGTTGAGCTTGAGCTGCTCGTTCTTCATTTCACCCTTGCTGCGCAGCGGGCCGGCCAGAGTGCCCGGCAACTCCGCGACCCAATACGCCGGGTTGATCGCCGAAAGGTCGAGCGCCGTGTCCCAGGCGATGCCATCGGCAAACTGCAGGTTCAGGTGGCCTTCGGCCTTGCCTTGGCCGGCAGCGAGTTTCAGCTCGGGCAGGAACACTTGCTTGAGGTCGCCACTGAACGGGCTGGCCAGGCTGAATTTGCCCGCCGGGCCGTCGAGGTCGGCCTTGAAGTTGCCAAGGTAGTTGCCATCCTTGTAGGAGACCTCGCCATTGAAGGTACGCAAAGCGACTTGGGGTTCGTCGATCACCGGGTACAGGCGATGCCAGGGGAAGTCCAGCCAGTCGATTTTTGCGTCGGCGCTGAAGCCTTGCTGCCAGTCCAGATTGGCACTGAGCTTAAGGCTTTGTTTGTCGCCGGCGTTCAAATCCAGCCCGGCGATCTGCGCGCCCTTGGCGTCGACCTTGCCTTGCAGCAACAGGTTCACCGGGCCTTTTTCCGCAGGGAGTACAGCATTGCCCAACAGTTGGTAACCGTTGCTCAGGTCGCCCTTGGCCGTCAGGTCCAACTGATTGAGCTGCAAAGTATCGGGCAAGTCGGCGCTGGGTTTGAAACCGTCGGCGGTGATGTGCAGCTGTGCCGGCAGGTTTTCTGCCAGCGGTTGCAACTCGCCGCTGAGTTTGGCGGCCAGGTAGCCACTGCTGTCGGCGTCGAGCTTGAGGGTTTTGAGCAGGTCGCCATCGACCTTGAGCGCCAGCTTCCAGGGCGCGCCGCCCGGAGCGTAGGGCAGGCTCAGGTTACCGCTGGCGGTCAATGGCCAGTTGCCGGAGGGTTGAAGCAGGCCCGACAGGTCGAGTACCAGGCCCTCCCGTTGCAAGTGCACCGAGTCGATCTGCATGCCGGCGGCGGTCCAGTGTGCCGCCAATTGCAGGCCCTGGAGTTCTTCGCTGCCATTGAACAACAGGCTGCCGACACGGATGTCGCCCAACTGAATGGCGAGCGGCAGTTTCAGGTCCGGCAGGGTAATGGGGCCACTGCTTTCTTCGGTGCTGGGTGGAAACTGCAGGCTCACCTGCTCCACATCCAGTTGGTTGATGCACACCGTCATGCGCATCAAGCAGGCCGGTGACCAGTCGAACTTCGGCGCCTGCAACTCCACGCGGCTGCCGTCTTGTTGCCACAACAGATGGTCGGCACTCCACTGCCCGCCCAGGCGCCCCTGGAAATTCTCCACGGTCAACCCCGGCACATGGCCCAGCACCCAACGGCTGCCGACTTGGGTACCCAGCACCGTCCACAGCGCCAGCACTGTCACTGCGAGTACCGCCAGAATGGCCAGCCCCGCTATTTTCAAACCACGCATCACAGCTCAGGCCCCATGGAAAAGTGCAAACGAATGCCGCCCGGATCTTCGAGGGCATGGGCCAGGTCGAGGCGGATCGGGCCGACCGGCGACACCCAGCGCACGCCCACCCCCACACCGGTTTTCAGGCTTGGCATCTCCAGGGTGTTGAACGAGTTGCCTTGGTCGATAAAGGTCGCGATCCGCCATTTTTCGGCGATGGAATATTGGTACTCGGCGCTCAGGGCCACCATGTAGCGGCCACCGATGCGGTCGCCACGGTCGTTTTCCGGCGACAGGGTCTGGTATTCGTAACCCCGCACGCTCTGGTCACCACCGGCAAAAAACCGCAACGATGGCGGCACGGATTTGTAGCCGTTGGTGGCACTGCCGCCAAACTGCGCCCGGGCCAGGAAGCGGTGGTTGTCCCAAAGAGTGGTCAGGCCCTTGATGGTCGCGGTGCCGTAAAGCAGGTTGGTGTCGGAACCCAGGCCTTCCTTGGCGACCTTGGCATCGAACAGCAGGCGATAGCCATTGTGCGGGTCGATGCGATTGTCGCTGCGCAGGTAGGAATAGCTGATGCCCGGCATCAGCAGCGTACTCAGGCCCGAGTCATTGCCCAGACGATATTCTTCGCGCTGCCATTTGAGTGAGATAACCCGCGTCCAACCGCTGGGCAACTTGCTGTGCCACTCGGGGCCGAGGGTGAGCAATTTACTCAGGGTGTCGGTGTTGGCGATTTCTTCGTTCTGGTAGCCGCCAGCAAAGCGCAGTTTGTCGGTCAGTGGCGGGTCCATGGGGATGTCGTACCACAGCCCGACGTTCTGCCGGGGCGCAGAAAGCTCGGCTTCCCAGCCATAACTGTGGCCTTGGGGGTTGACCCAGTGACGCGTCCAGTTGGCCTTGCCGCGCGGGCCAACGTCGGTCGAGTAGCCAAGGCCAAGGCCCATGGTGCGGGGCTTGCGGGTTTCCAGTTGCACAGCCACCGGAATCACGTCTTTAGTAGATGCGGCCGGGGCGGCGTCCACGCGCACGCCTTCAAAAAAGCCGCTGGATTGCAGGTTCTGGTTGAGTTCGGCGATCAGTTCGGAGTCGTAGGGCGCACCACTTTTGAACGGCACCATGCGTTGCAGGAGGTCTTCATCAAACGGCGTGTCGCCGGCAAAGCTGACCTTGCCCAAGGTGTAGCGTGGGCCGCTGTCGTAAATCAGTTCGATATCGGCCACGCCCGCCTGGGGGTCGACGCTGAGTTTCTGGCGGGTAAAACGCCCGCTGAAAAACCCGTAGCGTGACGCCTGGTTCTGGATAACGCGCTTGGCGTCCTCGTAGTTGCCGTGGTTGAGCACGGCTCCGGGTTTGAGTTGGTCGCTTGCGGGCACGCGAAAGGCCTTGAGGTCGGCGGCCTGGCCATCGACCCGAATGGTCACGTTGCGCAAATGCACCGGTTCGCCAGGGTCGATGGTGAGGATCAGGCGCGGGTTCTTGCCGCCCTTCACATCACTGGCAATCTGTGGCTGATAGAAGCCCAACGCCTGGGCAGCCTTGCGGGCCTGCTCCTCGGCGCCACGGCTGAACCGCAGCAGGGCTTCTTCGTCACGATCGCCGACCCCGCCGATGTAGCCTTCGATGTTGGCTTTCAACGCGTCGTTTGAAGGTTTGATGCGCACATCCAATTCGCTTTGCGCCAAGGCGCCGCAGCTCGTGAACAGCAGGATCAAGCCGCTGGTAAATCTTCCTGGAAACTTCATAGGCCGGGATGCTACACGAGCTTGGGAGCGAGTTAGAACCCGGAATTGTCTGAAGAATTCTGTTTTAAAGCGTTGCAGCCTGTAACACCTGCGGATTTGCGTGAAAGAACACGTGTTCCAGCACAGGTCCTACAGCCACCTCACCGATCTCTTCGTATCCCTGACGTTTGTAGAACTCCAGATAGCGGGAGTTCCCTGTGTCCAGCACCACGCCGGATGAATGCGGGTCTTCGGCGCACCAGTTGTGCACGGCCTCCAGCAATTGCTCGCCGTAGTGCTTGCCCTGGAATTGTGGGTGAATGCCCAGCAGCGGCAACACGTGAACCGAGTCCGCGGGCAGGCACGCCAGCACCGCTTGATGGTATTCCAGATAGCGCCGGGTGCCCCGCACGCCGGTGCTCAACCACATGCGCAGTTGCCAGGCCCAGCTTTCGGTGATGCCCAGACGGCGTGTGGGCGGCGCGATCAGGGCGATGCCGATCAACCGGTCGTTGACCAGCAGGCCAATCGCCGGCAGTTTCTGGAAGAAGTGTTGCTTGACCAGTTCACGCACCGTGGCGCGCACCCGTTGTTCGTAGCCAGGACGTTCGGCTTCGAAAAGGTAGGCGAAGGTCGGCTCATGGCGATAGGCCTGGTACAACAAGGAACGGGCCTCGCGGGAATAGCCGCTGTCGAGCATGTGAATCTGGGCGATGGCAGTCGAGGTATCAGGCATAACAATGGATCTCCCCTGGGCGCTGACTCAAACGGTTGCGCTCTTGTTACTACGAGCCCACAGAGACTGACTCGTTCCCTGCTTTCAGACCTTAGCAGTGCCCAAGTCCTACCGCCACGCTGGCCCCCGTCCGACTTGTCGGCTAGCATCGCCCTTTTGCCAGACTGGACTGCCGACCATGAAAATCGTGTCTTTCAATATCAACGGGCTGCGTGCCCGCCCTCATCAGCTGGCGGCGCTGATAGAGAAGCATCAGCCGGACGTAATCGGCTTGCAGGAAACCAAGGTCCACGATGACCAGTTCCCACTGGCCGAGGTACAGGCCCTGGGCTATCACGTGTATTACCACGGGCAGAAAGGCCACTACGGTGTCGCCCTGCTCTCACGCCAGGAGCCGCTGGCGCTGCATAAAGGCTTTGCCAGTGACGAAGAAGACGCCCAGCGCCGGTTTATCTGGGGCACCTTCGCCGACGCCAACGGCAATCCAATTACCATCATGAACGGCTATTTCCCACAGGGCGAAAGCCGCGACCACCCCACCAAGTTCCCGGCCAAGCAGCGTTTCTACGAGGACCTGCAAAACCTGCTGGAGTCTCAGTTCAGCAATGACCAGGCAGTGGTGGTAATGGGTGATGTGAATATTTCCCCGCAAGACTGCGACATCGGCATCGGTGCCGACAACGCCAAGCGCTGGCTGAAGACCGGCAAGTGCAGCTTCCTGCCGGAAGAGCGTGAGTGGATGGCGCGCCTGAAGAACTGGGGCCTGGTAGACAGCTTCCGCCACCTCAACCCGGACGTGGCCGACCGCTTCAGCTGGTTTGATTACCGCAGCCGTGGCTTTGAAGACGAGCCCAAGCGCGGGCTGCGGATCGACGTGATCATGGCCTCCCAGGGGTTGCTGCCCCGGGTGAAGGACGCTGGCGTGGACTACGACCTGCGTGGTATGGAAAAACCCTCCGATCATGCGCCGATCTGGCTGGAACTGAGCTGATTTATCTTGGAACCGGGCTTGCCCGCGATGCAGACACCTCGGTATGTCGGTCATATCGAATTAATGCCATCGCAGGCAAGCCAGCTCCCACATTTGATGGCAGCCCTCAAGTCATATTGCTGAAACCTGCCTGACTTAATCTCGCGGCACTCCCTTTGGCTTGAGAAGGTGCCGGCATGATGCTGCGCGTTCTGTCCCTGCTGGCCCTGTTCAGCGCATTCCCCCTCGCCGCTTTTTCCACCCCGCTGCCCGTTCCCGAAAACGGCCCGGCCTTGCGCATCCAGGGATCCAACACCATTGGTGCGGCGCTGGGCCCGGCGTTGGTCAAGGGGCTGATGGAACAACAGGGTTTGCAAGGTGTGCACAGCGAACCGTCCGACCAGGCCAACGAGCAGCATATCGTTGGCAAGACTCGTCAGGGCCAACGGGTGACGGTAGACGTGGCCGCCCACGGTTCCAGCACCGGGTTTGTCGCACTGAAAAAAGCCAGCGCTGACCTCGCGGCGTCTTCCCGGCCGATCAAGGACAGCGAGCTGGTGGAGCTGGAATCCCTCGGCGACCTGAAAAGCCCGGACGCCGAACAGGTCATCGCCATTGATGGTTTGGCGATCATCCTTAACCCGCGCAACCCGCTGAACACCTTGAACACTGAACAACTGGCACAGATTTTCAGCGGCAAGGTCTCGACCTGGGAACAGCTCGGCGGCATCGGCGGCAAGATTCACCTGTATGCGCGGGATGATCAGTCCGGCACCTACGACACCTTCAAGGAACTGGTGCTCAACCGTCGCAACGAGTCCTTGGACGGCAGCGCCAAGCGGTTCGAGTCCAGTGAGCAGTTATCGGATGCGGTCAGCGGCGATCCACAAGGTATCGGATTTATCGGCTTGCCCTATGTGCGCCAGGCCAAGGCGGTGGCTATTGTCGATGGTGACTCACAGCCCATGATGGCGCTGGACAGCCTGATTGCCACCGAGGACTACCCACTGTCGCGCCGGTTGTTTTTCTATTTGCCGCCGGTTGAGCAAAACCCGTGGGCCAGGGCGCTGGTGGACTTTGCGCAAAGCAGCAAGGGCCAGGCCATCGTTGCTGCCAACGGCTTTATCGCGCAGCAGGTGCAAGCCATGACGGTGGAGCCGCGGGCCCCGATGCCAGAGGACTACCAGGCGATTGCCCGGCAGGCGCAGCGCTTGACGGTGAACTTCCGCTTTGAGGAAGGCAGCGCCAGCCTCGACAACAAGGCGCGCCAGGACTTGATGCGCGTGGTGGCGTATATAAAGAGCCACGGCAAGCTGGACAAGCAGGTGACACTGGTGGGGTTTGGGGATGCCAAGAATGATGCGCAGCGGGCGGCGCTATTGTCGAAGTTGCGGGCGATGGCGGTGCGGCGGGAATTGGTCAAGAGCGGCGTGGTGCTGAGGGACATTCGCGGCTTTGGCGCCGAGATGCCGGTGGCGGCGAATACGGCGGATGAGGGAAGGATCAAGAACCGGCGAGTGGAGGTTTGGGTTTACTGAGGACTTAAAGATCTTTATTGCGCGCACTGGCCTCATCGCGGGCAAGCCCGGCTCCCACAGTTGACTGCATTCCCCTGTGGGAGCTGGCTTGCCTGCGATGAAGACACCTCGGTTTTACTGCCCGCTGCGCATCATCTCGCGCGGTACATACTTGCCGATCTCGAACTTGCCGATTGCTGCCCGGTGCACTTCGTCCGGGCCGTCGGCCAGGCGCAGGGTGCGCTGCATGGCGTACATGTAGGCCAGCGGGAAGTCGTTGGATACGCCGGCGCCACCATGGATCTGAATCGCCCGGTCGATCACCTTCAATGCCACGTTCGGCGCTACCACCTTGATCTGCGCGATTTCGCTTTTCGCGACCTTATTGCCCACGGTGTCCATCATGTAGGCGGCTTTGAGGGTCAGCAGGCGCGCCATGTCGATCTCCATCCGCGAGTCGGCGATTTTGTCGATGTTGCCACCCAGGCGTGCCAGCGGTTTGCCGAAGGCGGTACGGCTGACAGAGCGTTTGCACATCAATTCCAGCGCACGTTCGGCCATGCCGACAGAACGCATGCAGTGGTGGATGCGGCCCGGGCCAAGGCGCCCCTGGGCGATTTCAAAACCGCGGCCCTCGCCCAGCAGAACATTTTCGTAAGGCACACGCACGTTTTCAAACAGCACTTCGGCGTGGCCATGGGGCGCGTCGTCGTAGCCGAACACCGGCAGCGGGCGCACAATTTTCACACCGGGGGCATCCACCGGTACCAGGATCATCGAGTGCTGCTGGTGGCGCGGTGCATCGGGGTTGCTCAGGCCCATGAAGATCATGATCTTGCAGCGCGGATCGCAGGCACCGGAGGTCCACCACTTTTTACCGTTGATGACCCACTCGTCGCCGTCACGTACCGCACGGGCGGCCATATTGGTGGCGTCAGATGAAGCCACGTCTGGCTCGGTCATGGCGAACGCCGAACGGATCTCGCCGCGCAACAACGGTTCGAGCCAGCGTTGTTTCTGCTCCTCATTGGCATAGCGTACCAACACCTCCATGTTGCCGGTGTCGGGTGCGGAGCAGTTGAACGGCTCTGGCCCCAGCAACGAGCGGCCCATGATTTCTGCCAATGGCGCGTATTCGAGGTTGGTCAGGCCAGCGCCCAGTTCGGATTCCGGCAGGAACAGGTTCCACAGGCCCTCGGCTTTAGCCTTGAGTTTCAACTCTTCCATGATTGCAGTGGGCTGCCAGCGATCTCCTTCGCTGACCTGGCGTTCGAACACCGGCTCGGCCGGGTAGACGTAAGCGTCCATGAACGCAGTGACGCGTTCACGCAGTTCCTGAACCTTGGGCGAATAAGCGAAATCCATGAGCAGCTCCCTTTAGGAAGGTTGTTTAGGTCATGAAATTGATGCTAGAACAGCGTTGATAATTTACCTAGCCTATTCTCGGCGTGTATTAACATTCATCACCGATATATGATCGGCGCATGGAAACCTAACAATAAGAGCGCAGCGAAATGAATCTGAGCAAGGTCGACCTTAACCTTTTCATCGTCTTTGACGCGATCTACACCGAAGCCAACCTGACCCGCGCCGGGCAGATTGTCGGGATTACCCAACCGGCCGTGTCGAACGCTCTGGCCCGCCTGCGGGAGACCTTCAACGACCCGCTGTTCGTGCGTACCGCCCAGGGCATGGTACCCACGCCCATGGCCCAGAACATCATCGGCCCGGTGCGTAATGCGCTGTCGTTGCTGCGGGTGTCGGTGCAGGAAAGCCGGATTTTCAACCCGCAACAGGCGGCCAAGACCTACCGCATCAGCATGACCGACCTCACCGAAGCGGTGATTCTGCCCGCTCTGTTCCAGCGCCTGCGCCGCCTGGCGCCGACAGTGGTGATCGAGAGTTTCCTGTCCAAGCGCCGGGAAACCACCAAGGAGTTGGCCGCAGGCCGCCTGGACTTTGCCGTGGATGCGCCGCTTAACACCGACCCGCAAGTGCGCCACGTCAAGTTGATGGAAGACCGCTACGTGTGCGCCATGCGCAAGGGCCATCCAATGGCAGGCAAGGAAAAACTCACGCTGGATGACTACCTGTCGCTGACCCACATTCATATCTCCAGCCGGCGCAATGGCCTGGGCCACGTCGACCTGGCGCTGGGCAAAATGGGCCTGCAACGCAAGATCGCCCTGCGCTCCCAGCACTACCTGATGGCTTCGCAAGTGTTGCAGCAAACCGACATGGTGATGACCGTACCGGAGCGGTTTGCCCGGCGCCATGAACTGCACTTTTTCAACCTGCCGGTGAATGATGTGCCGATGGTGGAAACCCATCTGTACTGGCACGAAAGCACCGATCAGGACCCGGCCAACCGCTGGATGCGTGAGCAGATGATCGAGTTGTGCCAGCAAGTGACCGCCCATGAGAAGAAACTGGATAAGCAGCAGGCTTGACGTTAACGTCAACCAGCCATTAGCTTAACGCTCAAGACACTCCTTGAGCGCCACCATGAGTACGACCTACAGCATCTCCGACCTCGCGCGCGAGCTCGACATCACCACCCGCGCCATTCGCTTCTATGAAGAACAAGGCCTGCTGGCCCCGGAACGCCGGGGCCAGGAGCGCATTTATTCGCCGCGTGACAAGGTCAGCTTGAAGCTGATCCTGCGGGGCAAGCGCATCGGTTTCTCCCTGGCCGAGTGCCGCGAGCTGATCGAACTCTACGACCCCACCAGCGGCAACCAGAAGCAACTGCACAGCATGCTGGCGAAAATCGCCGAGCGCCGCGAGCAGTTGGAGCAACAGTTGCTCGACATCGAACAGATGAAACTGGAACTGGACACCGCCGAAGAACGTTGTACCCAAGCGCTGGAACAAACCATTCAGAGCCAGGTTGGCCATTCATAAAAGGTAGCTGCCATGTCCCTTCCCTCTCATGTGCGCCTGGTGGAAGTCGGCCCGCGCGACGGCCTGCAAAATGAAGCGCAACCCATCAGCGTCGCCGACAAGGTGCAACTGGTCGACGCGCTGACCGCAGCCGGCCTGGGTTATATCGAGGTCGGCAGCTTTGTGTCGCCCAAGTGGGTGCCGCAGATGGCCGGGTCTGCCGAAGTATTTGCGCAAATTCAGCGCAAGCCGGGCGTGACCTATGGCGCGTTGGCGCCGAACCTGCGGGGTTTTGAAGATGCGCTCGCAGCGGGTGTGAAGGAAGTCGCCGTGTTCGCAGCGGCGTCCGAGGCGTTTTCCCAGCGCAATATCAACTGCTCCATCAGCGAAAGCCTGGAGCGCTTCGTGCCGATCATGGACGCGGCCAGGCAGCATGGCGTGAGCGTGCGCGGGTATGTGTCGTGTGTGTTGGGTTGCCCTTACGAAGGCCAGGTAGCGCCGGAACAGGTGGCGGCGGTAGCCCGGGAACTGTTTGCCATGGGCTGTTATGAAGTGTCCCTGGGGGACACCATCGGCACCGGCACTGCGGGAGCCACGCGGCGGATGTTCGAGGTGGTCGGCGTCGAGGTGCCACGTGACAAGCTGGCCGGGCATTTCCATGACACCTACGGGCAGGCTATCGCGAATATCTACGCCAGCCTTCAGGAAGGTATCCGGGTGTTCGACAGCTCTATTGCCGGGCTCGGCGGTTGTCCCTATGCCAAGGGGGCCAGCGGTAACGTTGCCACGGAAGACGTGTTGTACCTGCTCAATGGCTTGGGCATCGAAACCGGTATCGACATGGACACGCTGGTATTGGCGGGCCAGCAGATCTGTACCGTACTGGGTCGCCCCACCGGCTCGCGCGTGGCGAAGGCGCGCAGCGCCGGTTGAGTAGCGTTGCCGTGACGATGTGTTACCTCGCGGCTACACATCGGGTAACACGGGAACATATTTTGTCGCATTCACTGAAAGAAATTTCCTACACAAAAATCAAGTCATTGATTTTAAAGTACTTTATAAAGTTGGCACGGCTTCTGCTATCTCTATTGCATAACAAGAATAAAAAGCACCAAACCTAATAAAAATAAGACGTAACGACTCTGACATAACAAAAACAACACGGCAGAGACGCAGCTAACAGATTTTTTTGGAGAAGATGTGCTTCGCAGGGAACGGCAGATGCCGAAACCCGCAACCGGATAGAGAAGAACAAAAAACTACCTCAAGGTAGCTACCCACTGGTTGGATCGCGTGCGAAGAAGCAGATCAGCGCTCAAAAAAATACGTTTGCTCTTGACCCCGGATGGGGGTCGCCAAAAACAGCGGTAAAGGGCCACGGTTGCCAAAAACAACAATAGACCGCCCCTCAATAATAAAAAAAGAGCACGCAACGACAAATTAAAGGGGACCTTCGGGTCCCCTTTGTGCTTTGCGCGATTCGTACCGGCAATACGTTATGCTCATGGCCTTTTGCGCGGGAAGTGCCCATGGACATGTTTCAGGCCATGCAGATCTACGTTCAGGTGGTCGACAGCGCCAGCTTCAGCAAGGCTGCCGACGTGCTGCAACTGCATCGTCCTGCCATTACCAAAGCCATCCAGCACCTGGAACGAACCCTCGCTGTGCGCCTGCTGAACCGCACCACGCGCACCCTGAGCATGACCGCCGAAGGTGAGCAGTTTTACCGGCAAAGCGCGAAGATTCTCGGCGATGTCACCGCAGCACTGGCCACCTTTACCTCTACAGCTGACAGCCCTGCCGGCAAGTTGCGCCTGGACCTGCCAGTGATTCTGGCAAAAACCGTGGTTATCCCCGCCCTGCCGCTGTTCCAGCAGCGCTACCCGAATATCGAACTGGTGGTCGGCAGCAGCGACACGCCCATCGATATCGTCGGTGAAGGTGTGGACTGTGTGGTGCGCCTGGGGGAGTTGACCGACTCCAGCAGCGTCGCCCGACGCATCGGAACGGTACCGATGCTGACCTGTGCGTCCCCTGGCTATCTGGACCGGCATGGCGTGCCGACCCAACTTGCGGACCTGGCGCGGCATGTAGCGGTCAATTATTTCTCCGGGCCTCATCGCAAGATCATGGACTGGTCGTTTTACGTCGATGGCGAAACGCTCGTCACCCGCCTGAAAAGCGGGATTCAGGTCAATGATTCAGAGTCATTCCTGGCCTGTGGCCTGGCAGGCTTCGGCTTGCTGCAAGGCCTGCAATTGTCCCTGCAACCCTACGTGGACAGTGGCGCCCTGGTTCAGGTACTGCCCGGCCTGACACCGCAGCCCAAGCCGATTTCCGTGTTGTATCCCAACAAGCAACACTTGGCGCCCAAGGTCCGGGTGTTTATTGACTGGCTCACCGAACTGCTGGAGCAACAAGGCCTGGCCTGAAGCATTGTTATTATTTCTATAACAATGAAAGACCCATACCGCCGTTTTTCTTTCCAATCCATCCGCCTATCGTGGGTTGCATCAACCACGATTCAAAAAGGCGGCAACCATGGACCTGCAACTACGCGGTAAAACTGCACTCGTCACCGGCGCCAGCATGGGGCTGGGCCGAGCCATCTGCAAAACCCTCGCCGCAGAAGGCGTGCAGGTACTCGGTGTAGCGCGCAGCGCTGACTTGCTCGAAAGCCTGGTAGCAGAAATCAGCCAGAGTGACGGCACCGCGCCGCTGACATTGATCCAGGACTTCATGGCAGCCGATGCCCCGGCGCTCATCGCCGCCGACGCCATGGCGCGCCTGGGCCACGTCGACATCCTGATCAACTGCGCCGGTGGCAGCCGCCCGATGGCCATTGATGCGCCCGAAAGCGAATGGTTTGAAGGCATGACCCTCAACTTCGACCGCCACCGACAGTTGACCCAGCAATTGCTCGCGCAATTTATCGCCCGCAAGGGTGGCACCATCATCAATATCAGCGGCAACCTGGAGCCCGAGGTGGTGAATGCCGCCATCGTTGCCAAGGCCGGCCTGGTGGCGTGGTCCAAAGGCCTTTCCGAGCAATTGGGCAAACACGCCGTGACGGTCAATTGCGTACAACCCGGGCTGATCGACACGGCGCAGATACGCCGCCTGTACCCCGGTGAAGCGCGCCGTGAGTTCGCCGAACGCAATATTGCCCTGGGGGATTTCGGCGAGCCCGCGGACGTCGCCAATGCCGTGGCCTTCCTCGCCTCGCCTTTGGCGCGCTATATCACCGGCACCGTGATGACCATCGACGGCGGCATGCGCGGCTACTCGTTTTGAGCACCTCAGGGGGAAATGCCATGGCACGTATCGTCCGTTTCCACACTACTGGCAGCGCTCAGGTGCTGCGTCCAGCAGCGTCGGGCTGGCGGCAATCCAGATCGCCAACCTGCTGGGCGCGGTCCCTGTGGCCTTGACCTGCACCTCGGAAAAACGCCAGGCCTTGCTGGCTGCCGGCGCCGCACATGTCATCGCCACCACCGAACAGGATGTGCAGGCCGAAGTCATGGCGCTCACCAACGGCCAGGGTGCGCGCATGGCCTTTGACCCGGTGGGTGGCCCCGCGGTGTCGGACATCCTTGGCGCCCTCAGCCTGCAAGGGATCTTTTTCCAGTACGGCGCCCTCGACAGCCGCGACTTGTCGGTGCGGGTAATGGACATCCTTGGCAAGCATCTGACCCTGCGCGGTTACGAGCTGTTCGAGATCAGCCAGGACCCGGCGCGCCTGGAAAAGGCCAAGCGCTTTATCCTGCGGGGGCTGGCGAGCGGTCAACTAAGACCTGTGATCGGCCGCGTATTTGCTTTTGAGGACATTGCCCTGGCCCATGATTTCATGGAGTCCAACGCCCAGGTCGGCAAGATTGTGGTGCGGCTCTAGGCGTCCTTGAGCTCTTTGATGGTGATCTCGCGCATTCGGAACTTCTGGATCTTGCCGGTCACCGTCATCGGAAACTCGTCGACGAACTTGAAGTGCTTCGGCGTCTTGAAATGCGCGATCCGCCCCTTGCACCACGTCTGCAGCTCAAGCTCGTTGGCGACATGCCCGGGGTGGAACTTGACCCACGCTACGATCGCCTCACCATAGCGCTCATCCGGAATACCGATCACCTGCACATCCGCCACCGCCGGATGGGTGAAGAAAAACTCCTCCAGCTCCCGCGGGTACACGTTCTCGCCACCGCGAATGATCATGTCCTTGTTACGCCCGGCGATGCACACGTAGCCCTGCTCGTCCATGGTTGCCAGGTCGCCGGTGTGCATCCACCCGGCGTCGTCGATGGCGTCGCGGGTGCCGTCGGGGTTGTTCCAGTAGCCGAGCATCACGCTGTAACCACGGGTACACAGCTCGCCTATCTGCCCCCTCGCCACGGTGTTGCCAGACTCGTCGATGATCTTGCTTTCCAGCTGTGGCTGGGTGCGGCCAACCGTAGTCACGCGCCGCTCAAGGTCATCATCCGGCCCGGTCTGCAACGACACCGGGCTGGTTTCGGTCATGCCGTAGGCGATCTGCACCTCGCGCATGTGCATCTCGCTGATGACCCGGCGCATCACTTCGATGGAGCATGTTGCGCCGGCCATGATCCCGGTGCGCAGGCGCGACAGGTCGAACTCGGCGCGACGCGGGTGATCGAGCATGGCGATGAACATGGTGGGCACGCCGTAGAGCCCGGTGGCCTGTTCTTCGGCGACGACGGCCAGGGTCAGCAGCGGATCGAAGCCGTCATTCGGGTAGATCATGGTGGTGCCGTGGGTGATGCAGCCCAGATTGCCCATCACCATGCCAAAGCAGTGATACAGCGGCACCGGAATCACCAGGCGGTCTTGCGCGGTCAGGCCCAGGCTTTCGCAAACCATGTAGCCATTATTGAGGATGTTGTGATGACTGAGGGTGGCGCCCTTCGGGAAGCCGGTGGTGCCGGAGGTGTACTGGATGTTGACGGCTTGATCGAAGTGCAGGCTGGCCTGGCGGATTTGCAGATGCTCGGGCGGCACGTCTGCGCCAAGGGCCGACAACTGCGACCAGGGCAGGAATCCCGAGGGCGGTCGCGGGTCCAGACTGATGACGCCGCGCAGGTCCGGCAGTTTGTCGCTGTTCACCTCACCGATGGCATCTTCGGCCAATTCCGGCACCAGTTCTTGCAACATCGCATGGTAATCGGAGGACTTGAACGAACCGGCGCACACCAGCCATTGGCAACCGGATTGCTTGAGCACGTATTCCAGCTCACTGCTGCGGTAGGCCGGGTTGATGTTGACCAGAACCACCCCCAGCTTGGCGCTGGCCACCTGGCTGATGCACCACTCGGCGCAGTTGGGCGCCCAGATGCCGAGGCGGTCGCCGGTCTGCAAACCCAGCGCCAGCAAGGCCCGGGCGTGCAGGTCGACCGCGTCGGCCAGTTGCCGCCAGGTGTAGCGCAGGTTCTGGTGACGCACGACCAGTGCGTCGCCTTCCGGGTACTGCGCGACCGTTTGGTCGAATGCCTGGCCGATCGTCATGGCCAGCAAGGTCTTGTCCTGGGAGCCACGGCTGTAGCTCTGATTCGGTTGATCCATAACGACCCCTATTATCTTTATTGTAGGTGGACGGTGGGTTGCTTGACGTAAACGTAAACTACGATTGACAGTCCTGCAACGCAAGTTTACGTTAACGTAAAGGTGATCGCCCTCCCCCGGCGCATTGGCCACACAAAAACAACGCTAGAAGGTGCCCGTCCATGAGTTACCCCTCCCTGAACTTCGCCCTCGGTGAAACCATCGACATGCTGCGCGACCAGGTGCAGTCCTTCGTGGCCAAGGAACTGGCGCCGCGCGCTGCGCAGATCGACATCGACAACCTGTTCCCCGCCGACATGTGGCGCAAGTTCGGCGACATGGGCCTGCTGGGCATCACGGTGCCGGAAGAATACGGCGGCGCCGGCCTGGGCTACCTGGCCCACGTGGTGGCCATGGAAGAGATCAGCCGGGGCTCGGCTTCAGTGGCGTTGTCCTACGGCGCGCACTCCAACCTCTGCGTCAACCAGATCAACCGCAACGGCACCCACGAACAAAAACTCAAGTACCTGCCCAAGTTGATCAGCGGCGAACACATCGGCGCCCTGGCCATGAGTGAGCCGAATGCCGGTTCCGACGTGGTGTCCATGAAGCTGCGCGCCGATAAACGTGGCAGCGTCTACGTGCTCAACGGCAGCAAGACCTGGATCACCAACGGCCCCGACGCCAACACCTACGTAATCTACGCCAAGACCGACCTCGAGAAGGGTGCCCACGGCATCACTGCATTTATCGTCGAGCGCGACTCCAAAGGCTTCAGTCGCAGCACCAAGTTCGACAAGCTGGGCATGCGTGGCTCCAACACCTGCGAGCTGTTTTTCGATGATGTCGAAGTACCCGAAGAAAACATCCTCGGCGCGCTGAATGGCGGCGTTAAGGTGCTGATGAGCGGCCTCGATTACGAACGCGTGGTGCTCTCCGGCGGCCCCACCGGGATCATGCAGGCCTGCATGGACCTGATCGTGCCCTACATCCACGACCGCAAGCAGTTCGGCCAGAGCATCGGCGAGTTCCAGCTGATCCAGGGCAAGGTCGCCGACATGTACACCCAACTCAATGCCAGCCGCGCTTATTTGTATGCGGTGGCCCAGGCCTGCGAGCGTGGCGAGACCACGCGCAAGGACGCCGCCGGGGTGATCCTGTACAGCGCCGAGCGCGCGACCCAGATGGCCCTCGACGCGATCCAGATTCTCGGCGGCAACGGCTATATCAATGAATTCCCGGCGGGCCGTCTGTTGCGTGACGCCAAGCTGTACGAAATCGGTGCCGGCACCAGTGAGATCCGGCGCATGTTGATCGGTCGCGAACTGTTTAACGAAACCCGCTGAACGGAGCGCGCCCCATGGCTACCCTGCACACCCAGCTTAACCCGCGCTCGGCGGAATTTGCCGCCAACGGCGCGGCGATGCTCCAACAGGTCGACGCCCTGCACAGCCTGCTCGCCCAGGTGCAGCAAGGCGGCGGCGCCAAGGCCCAGGAACGGCATACGTCACGGGGCAAGCTGTTGCCGCGCGAGCGGATAAACCGCTTGCTCGACCCGGGTTCGCCGTTTCTTGAACTCAGCCAACTGGCGGCTTATCAGGTGTACGGCGAAGACGTGCCGGCGGCCGGAGTGATTGCCGGGATTGGCCGGGTGGAAGGCGTCGAGTGCATGATCGTCGCCAACGATGCCACCGTGAAGGGCGGCTCGTACTACCCGCTGACCGTCAAGAAACACCTGCGCGCCCAGACCATCGCCGAGCAGAACCGCTTGCCGTGCATCTACCTGGTGGACTCCGGCGGCGCCAACCTGCCGCGTCAGGATGAGGTGTTCCCAGACCGCGAGCACTTCGGGCGAATCTTTTTCAACCAAGCCAACATGAGTGCCCAGGGCATACCGCAGATCGCGGTGGTGATGGGTTCCTGCACCGCCGGTGGCGCCTATGTGCCGGCGATGGCAGACGAAGCAATCATGGTCCGCCAGCAAGCCACCATCTTTCTCGCCGGCCCGCCGCTGGTGAAAGCAGCGACGGGTGAAGTCGTCAGCGCCGAAGACCTGGGCGGTGCCGATGTGCACTGCAGGATTTCCGGGGTGGCCGACCACTATGCCGACAGTGACGAACATGCCTTGGCCCTGGCCCGGCGCAGTGTGGCCAACCTCAACTGGCGCAAGCTGGGCCAGTTGCAGCAACGTACGCCGCTGGCGCCGCTTTATAGCAGCGAAGAGCTGTACGGCGTGATCCCGGCCGACGCCAAGCAGCCGTTCGATGTACGTGAAGTGATCGCGCGGCTGGTGGACGGTTCGGTATTCGATGAATTCAAGGCGTTGTTCGGCACCACGCTGGTGTGCGGTTTTGCGCACCTGCACGGCTACCCGATTGCGATCCTGGCCAACAACGGCATCCTCTTCGCCGAAGCCGCGCAAAAAGGCGCGCACTTTATCGAGCTGGCCTGCCAGCGCGGGATTCCGCTGCTGTTCCTGCAAAACATCACCGGCTTTATGGTCGGCCAGAAATACGAGGCCGGCGGCATCGCCAAGCACGGCGCCAAGCTGGTGACGGCAGTGGCCTGTGCCAAGGTGCCGAAATTCACCGTGATCATCGGCGGTAGCTTTGGCGCCGGCAACTACGGCATGTGTGGCCGCGCCTACGACCCGCGCTTTTTGTGGATGTGGCCCAACGCACGCATCGGCGTGATGGGTGCCGAGCAGGCGGCGGGCGTGCTGGTGCAGGTCAAGCGTGAGCAGGCCGAGCGCGCGGGCCAGGCTTTCAGCAGCGAGGAAGAAGCGGCGATCAAACAGCCGATCCTCGACCAGTATGAAACCCAGGGCCACCCCTACTACTCCAGCGCACGGCTTTGGGACGACGGCGTCATCGACCCGTTGCAGACCCGCGACGTACTGGCCCTGGCCTTGTCTGCGGCACTGAACGCCCCCATCGAGCCGAGCCGCTTCGGCGTGTTTCGCATGTAAATGGAGCTGCACCCATGAGCGATTTCAACACCCTCGAACTGGTCACCGACCCGCGTGGCTTTGCCACCCTGTGGCTCAGTCGTGAAGCCAAGAACAACGCGTTCAACGCCGAAATGATCCGCGAATTGATCATCGCCCTGGACCAGGTGCAAGGCGATCCAGCCCTGCGCTTCCTGGTGCTGCGCGGGCGCGGCAAGCACTTCAGCGCCGGCGCCGACCTGGCCTGGATGCAACAGTCGGCCGAGCTGGATTACCACACCAACCTGGACGATGCCCGGGAGCTGGCCGAGCTGATGTACAACTTGGCCAAGCTGAAGATCCCGACGCTGGCGGTGGTTCAGGGTGCGGCCTACGGCGGCGCCCTCGGGCTGATCAGTTGCTGCGATATGGCGATTGGCACCGATGATGCGCAGTTCTGCCTGTCGGAAGTGCGTATCGGCCTGGCGCCGGCAGTGATCAGCCCGTTCGTGGTGCAGGCGATCGGCGAGCGGGCAGCCCGCCGATATGCCCTCACGGCCGACCGTTTTGGCGGCCAGCGTGCGCGAGAAATCGGGCTTTTGGCGGAAAGTTATCCGGCCGTTGACCTGGAGGTGCACGTTGAACTGTGGATCACCAACCTGCTGCTCAACAGCCCGGCGGCCATGCGTGCCAGCAAGGATCTGTTGCGCGAGGTCGGCCATGGCGCGCTCACCCCGGCGTTGCGCCGCTATTGTGAAAACTCCATCGCCCGGATCCGCGTCAGCGCAGAAGGCCAGGAAGGCTTGCGCGCATTCCTGCAAAAACGCACGCCCAACTGGCAGCCTCAGGAGCCGCGTTCATGAAGACGCTTACCACTGTACTGGTGGCCAACCGTGGCGAAATTGCCTGCCGTGTGATGCGTACCGCCAAGGCCATGGGCTTGACCACCGTGGCCGTGCACAGCGCCACTGACCGCGACGCGCGGCACGCCCGAGAGGCAGATATCCGCGTTGACCTGGGCGGCAGCAAGGCCGCCGACAGCTACCTGCAAATCGACAAATTGATCGCCGCAGCCCAAGCCAGTGGCGCCCAGGCGATTCACCCAGGCTATGGCTTTCTTTCAGAGAACGCCGGGTTCGCCCGCGCCATTGAAGCCGCCGGGCTGATCTTCCTCGGCCCGCCCGCCTCGGCCATTGATGCCATGGGCAGCAAATCGGCGGCCAAGGCGCTGATGGAAACCGCCGGCGTGCCGCTGGTGCCCGGTTACCACGGTGACGCCCAGGACCTGGAAACCTTTCGCCAGGCGGCCGAGCGCATCGGTTACCCGGTGTTGCTCAAGGCTACCGCCGGCGGTGGCGGCAAGGGCATGAAAGTGGTCGAGGACGTCAGCCAATTGGCCGAAGCCCTCGCATCGGCCCAGCGTGAAGCGCTGTCCTCGTTTGGCAACGCGCAGATGCTGGTGGAGAAGTATTTGCTCAAGCCGCGTCACGTCGAGATTCAGGTGTTCGCCGACCAGCACGGCCATTGCCTGTACCTCAACGAACGCGACTGCTCGATCCAGCGTCGGCATCAAAAAGTCGTCGAGGAAGCGCCCGCGCCCGGCCTGAGTGCCGAGCAGCGCAAGGCCATGGGCGAAGCGGCCGTACGTGCTGCTCAGTCGATCGGTTACGTAGGTGCGGGCACCGTGGAGTTTCTGCTGGATGCCCGCGGCGAGTTTTTCTTCATGGAGATGAACACCCGACTGCAGGTGGAACACCCGGTGACCGAGGCGATCACCGGCCTGGACCTGGTGGCCTGGCAGATTCGTGTGGCCCAGGGCGAGCCGCTGCCGATGACCCAGGAGCAGGTGCCGCTGCGGGGGCATGCCATTGAAGTGCGCTTGTACGCCGAGGACCCGGCCAATGATTTCCTGCCGGCCACCGGACACTTGGCGCTGTACCGCGAATCCAAGCCCGGGCCGGGACGTCGGGTAGACAGCGGTGTAGAACAGGGCGACAGCGTTTCACCGTTCTATGACCCGATGCTCGGCAAGCTGATTGCCTGGGGTGAAGACCGCGAACAGGCGCGCCTGCGACTGCTGGGCATGCTCGATGAATTCGCCGTGGGTGGTTTGAAGACCAACCTCGGCTTTTTGCGACGCATCATCGGCCATCCGGCGTTTGCAGCCGCTGAATTGGATACCGGGTTTATCCCGCGTTATCAGGATGAACTGCTGCCTGCGCCAGGCGAGTTGGGCGAGGCGTTCTGGCAGGCCGCAGGCCAGGCGCTGATATGCACCCAACCGAGCAGCGACTCTCATTCGCCCTGGGCAGACGCCCGCGGCTTTCGCGCCGGTTTGCCGGCCGAAGTGTCCCTGCACTTGAGCTGCAACGGCCAGGATCGCCTGGTGAAGCTGCAAACCGGCGCCAATGCGCCACAGTTGCACGGTGAACAGTTGCTGATCGACCAGCAAGGCGTGCGTCGTTCCCATCTGGCGGTACGCGAGGGCGCCAGCCTGTTTCTGCGTTGGGACGGCGAGGTACACAGCGTCAGCCTGTTCGACCCAATCGCCGCCGTCGACGCCGGCCAATCCCATGAGGGCGGCCTGACCGCACCGATGAACGGCAGCATCGTGCGGGTACTGGTGGAAGCGGGGCAAACGGTTGAGGCCGGCACGCAACTGGTGGTGCTGGAAGCCATGAAGATGGAGCACAGCATTCGCGCGCCCCATGCAGGGGTGATCAAGGCGCTGTACTGCCAGGAAGGTGAAATGGTCAGTGAAGGCAGCGCATTGGTGGAACTGGAAGCCACGAGTTAAAACCTCGTGACCGCCTGCACCACCACGCCGACGATCCGGCACTCTTCAGTGAAGAGCATCTTCGGGTAAGTCGGGTTAAGCGGTACCAGGTAAAGCTGGCCGCTTTGCTTCACCAGTTTGCGCAGGACCGACTGGGGGTTGAATGCCCATTGGGCCACCACCAGTTTGCCGGGTTCGGGCTTAATGGCCGGGTCCACCTGAACCATCATGCCCTCAGTGATACTCAAACCGCTGGGGGCGGTCATGGCATTGCCCGTCACCCGCATCCAGAATGCCTTGCCACGGGCGTGATAGTCGCTTATCTGCAAACGGCCAGCGCCGTATGGCCGAGGTTCTTCCTGCAATAGGTACCCTCCCTTCCCTTCGCTCACCGGGTAACGATAACTGGGGTTGTCATGCGGCGTCGGCTTCAGCGCTTGCGCCACTGGTGCGACCGTTTTTTCGCGCACCACCAGCGCGACCTCAAGGTAATCCAGGCCTAGTTCTGCCATCACTCGGTTCATGTCGGCAAGGCTCGGCACCCGGCGTTTGTTCAGCCAATGGCCGACCCCACCCTGAGACATGCCCAGGCGCGACGCCAATTGATCCTGCGTGACCTTGCGGTCTTTCATGCTGGCCTTGACCAACGCTATCCATCTATCCATGGGGCCTGACAATACGTTGTGTACTCACAACGACAATAAACAGTTTGTAGTAATCAATAAAACGCCATAAATACGATTAGTACTAATATCGGTTGCAGGCTTTCGACACCCACCCAGAGCACCGACCTAATGACGACAACCCCGCATCCCCTGCCCGAAACCTGCGATGACGACGAGCTGTTGTTCATGCGCAGCAGCGGCGCCGCCCAGCGCGCGCTGGACTATTACTTGAAAGAATCTGCCGCGCCACCCGCCGTTGACGACGCGTTGTTCGAGGTCAAGCCAGGCATCAGCGATGAAGAAGCGCTGGTCCACGCCTCCGACCTGCTGCGCAGCGCAGCCGCCACCGCTTATGAGTCGGCAAACAGCGCCCACGGCAATAGCCGGGACCTGGCGTTTTCAGTGGTCTACTTGATTGATATGGCGAAGGTAATGGTGGAGCGGTCGCTGCGACTTTCGGCCCGGGAGGCCGAACCCTCGGCGAGAATGTAACGAGGCGAAGCAAAAATATTTCTATCTGAGGGATAAAAACATTTGACTTGCAAATGATAATGATTATTATTGGACCTAGCTGATCGCGAGATCAGTCGATAGCCCAAGAGACCTTAGGTCGGACTCTTGGAATATCTCCTCATCAGGCTAATCACGGTTTTTGACCCGGCTCTTTGGCCGGGTCTTTTTTTTGCCAGTTTTTTCTGGCGTGGCTTCAGGCTAATGAAGACTGTGTGTTACTTGATGACGCGCATGGTAGCAAAAGACCATCGCCAAAAGAAAGTCGATCGAGCGCTCTAGGCCGGTTCTTTCAAAAATAGCACTTGAGAATCAATCTCATAGATTCTAAGCTGCGGCGGCGTCATGGACGACGCCCCCTCCTCCCCCGCAAAAATTGCATCCAGGCTTTACCCCACTCCGGTGTAAAATGCCCGCCACAACACTCATATTCAGGCACCCAGACTATGACCGTGGCCTTGACCTCCATCAAGATCAGTACCGACTTCGACAGCGGCAATATCCAGGTGCTCGACGCCAGCGATGCCCACCAGTTGCTGTTAGCCATCAAGCCGGACACGCGCAGCCAACACTTCCAGTGGTTCCACTTCAAGGCCGAAGGCATGCACGTGGGCCACACCCACACCTTTCGCCTGAGCAACGCTAGCCATTCTTCCTACAAGCACGCCTGGAGTGGCTACAACGCCGTGGCGTCCTACGACCATATCAACTGGTTTCGGGTGCCCACCCGCTTTGATGGCGAGACGTTACACATCGCCCTCGAAACCCGCGAAAAACAAGCCTGGTTTGCCTACTTCGAACCCTACAGCCGCGAACGCCATGACTGGCTGATCGGGCAGGCGCTGAACCGCGCCGGCACGCAATTGCTGGCCACCGGCAAAAGTGTCGAAGGTCGAGACATCCAACTGCTGCGCCGTGGTAAAGGCCAAGCCAACAAGCGCAAAGTCTGGATCATCGCCCAGCAGCATCCCGGCGAACATATGGCCGAATGGTTCATGGAGGGCATTATCGAGCGCCTGCAGCAGGACGGTGACACCGAGTTGAAAAAACTGCTGGCCGCCGCCGACCTGTATCTGGTGCCGAACATGAACCCCGATGGCGCGTTCCATGGTCACCTGCGCACCAACGCCATGGGCCAGGACCTCAATCGCGCCTGGCAGAGTGCAAGCCAGGAGATCAGCCCGGAAGTGCTGTTCGTCCAGCAGCAAATGGAAAAGTACGGCGTCGACTTGTTCCTGGATATCCACGGCGACGAAGAAATCCCCTACGTTTTCACCGCTGGCTGTGAAGGCAACCCTGGCTACACGCCACGCATCGAGCAGTTGGAGAAACACTTTCGCAGCCACTTGAGTGGCCTCACCCGCGACTTCCAGACGGTGCACGGCTACACCCGCGACCTGCCCGGCGAAGCCAACATGACACTTGCGTGCAACAGCGTCGGCGAGAAGTTCGATTGCCTGTCCCTGACCCTGGAAATGCCCTTCAAGGACAACGATGACGCGCCCAACCCGCACACCGGCTGGTCGGGCAAACGCTCGATGCAATTGGCCAAGGATGTGTTGAGTAGCGTGGCGGATATCGTCGGCGTACTGCGCTAAGGGTCCACCTTGCCCGGCGACGGCGGCTACACAGCCGCCGTCGCCGGGCAAGGTATCAGTCCTTGCTGCCGGTCATGCTCTGCAGTACGCCGTCACGCCGGATCAACCCGTGGAACAGCGCCGCCGCGAGGTGCAGCAGCACCGTCAAAAACAGCAAATAAGCCAGATAACCGTGGGCCTTGCGCAACACAGCAAATAACGGCGCGTTTGCTCCCACCAACGCCGGCAGTTGCACCGAACTACTGAGCATCACCGGGTCGCCGGCCGCCGAAATCATCGCCCAGCCCAGCAGCGGCAACACCAGCATCAAGGCATACAGCACCACATGGGACGCCTTGGCCGCCAGCACCTGCCACAGCGGCAGGTCAGCAGGAAGCGGCGGCTGGCGAGTGGAAAAACGCACCACCAGCCGCACGATCACCAGTGCCAGGATCGCAATCCCCAACGGTTTGTGCAGGTGGATCAGCCACTCATGACGCTCTGACACCGAGGCCACCATGCCTGCGCCAATAAACAGCATGGCGATGATCATCAACGCCATCAACCAATGCAGCAGCCGCGCCAGCGGAGCGAAAAACCGGGGTTGGGCATTCATGGCTTCGACTCCTGAGGGGCGCTGTGCAACTGGCTGACTTCGCTGGTGCGACGCAGGTAAGAACTGGCGTATGCCGCCGAACGGGCAGCCAGCAGCGGGTCATTTGAGGCTTCGATACCGCTCGGCAGCACCAGTGGATCAAAGTTGATGTCGCGGCAATCACCGTCCATCTGCGGCTGGCTGCTTTGCAGCACCAGCGTCCCGGCATTCAGCACCTTGTGCTCGCCGGCCCAGGCCTTGCTGGCATCGTCCAAAGGGTCTCCCGGGTTGGCCAGGGTGAGATTCAACTGCCAGCGCAACGGGCCGGCCACCAGGCGCTGCGTCAGGTCTTTTTCGAGAAAATCACTGCCGGCCGGTGCCGTGGCACCCGCGGCATCCTGGCTTTGTGGCACGACGCCCCAGCGCACGGCCTGGCGCTGACCGCTGGGGTTTACCAGGTAAAACGCATTGATGCCGTTATAGGTCTCAGTGGCGTAGCTGGCAGACGGCTTGGCGGTTTTGACCCAGGCCAGGAACTGCGCGGTCTCGGGATGCGCCGCGAAGAATGCCGGCATGGCTGTTGGGTTCGGTTTGCCGGTGGCGGGGTCGGGTGCCCCGGCCTTGAGCATCGCAAAAAATGCCTCGGGCGTACCCACCGGGAACACCGGCATGCTGTTCATTCCGGTGCGCCATTGCTGGCCGTTGGCCAGGCTGAACTGCAAGGCAAAACTGCGGATCGGCACGCTGCTGTCCGGCGCATACGGGTTGCCGCTGGGCAGCGCAAAACGCCCGATCACCGGGGTGCGCGCCTCGCTGAAGACTTGGGCACTGGAATACTGCCGCGCCTCGGGGCTGCTTTCGAAATAACCGGCCACACACACGCCCTTGGCATGGTTACGACGGTAGCCCGGGTGCAGGCCGTTGTTGGTTTCCAGGGCGTTGACCAGGGTTTTAGGCCGCAACCGCTGTGGGTCGAGGCTACCGTTGACGTAGGCAAAAGCCCCGGCCACAACCGCGACCACCACGCCGATGCTGGCCAACCGAATTATCAGGCTTGCGGTGCTCAACGGCGCACGGGGCGGTGATGAGTGATCTACCATGAAAAGCTCCAGGGCCGGGGCCGCAGGGGGAAGGTGCTATGAGACGCAGCTCATGTAGGTTTATTCCCTTTTCACTGTAGTTATTTTCTTGGCAACCACCGCCCAGCTTTTCTCCGTTGTTATGGCTGATTAAACGAAGCCGCGCGCTTTTGCAGGAACGCGTGCATTCCCTCCTTCTGATCAGGGGTCGCAAACAGCCCATGGAACAGCCTTCTCTCCAATCGCACCCCGTCCCGCACACCCAACTCCTGCGCCTGGTTGACTGCCTCACAGGCCGCTACCGTGGCAGTCTTGGCATAGCTGGCCACCTGCTGCGCCACCGCGAGGGCTTGCTCAAGCAGGGTATGAGCGGCAAACACGCGCGATACCAATCCGGCCTGTTCGGCCTGCACCGCCGTCATTAACCGGCCGGTGAGGATCATATCCATAGCCTTGGCCTTGCCGATCAGGTGTGTCAGCCGCTGGGTGGCGCCCATGCCCGGCATCACGCCCAATTTGATCTCCGGTTGGGCGAAACACGCGGTATCGGCGGCAAAAATCATGTCGCACATCAGTGCCAGCTCACACCCGCCGCCAAAAGCAAAACCCGCAACGGCGGCAATTTTCGGCGTGCGCAACGCGGCAAAGGCTTCCCAACCAACGAAGTAATCTTCGTTGAGCATGTCCAGGTAAGTCTTGCCGCTCATTTCCTTGATATCCGCCCCGGCAGCGAAGTAATCCGTGGCCCCCGTAATCACGAAACACCCTACCTGCGGATCCTGGTCCAGGGCCTGCAAGCACGTAACCAACTCGCGCATCAGCGCCGAATTCAGGGCATTTTTTACCTGGGGCCGATTAAGCCTGACCAGCACCACTCGACCGTAACGCTCGACCACGATATCCATCACCACC
This sequence comes from Pseudomonas sp. Bout1, assembly GCF_034314165.1. Taxonomy (GTDB): domain Bacteria; phylum Pseudomonadota; class Gammaproteobacteria; order Pseudomonadales; family Pseudomonadaceae; genus Aquipseudomonas. Next base: position 4,762,050 of record NZ_JAVIWK010000001.1, read on the forward strand.
TCCACAATGTCCAAAGAATGTTGTAGCGCCCTGAAAGATTCACGAGTCCCATATCGCGCCATAGGCGGGAATTCCCCTCGCTTCCATTTCCTCCACCACCCGTTGCGTCAGCGCCTGGTTGGCAATGCAGATCACGGCCTCGGCACCAACGGCGTGAACCGCGCCATAGGCCAATTGCACCAGGTCGGGCTTGCCCCGCACGTCGGTATCCCAGATGACGGCCGTGGGCTGGGCTTGCAGAATTTCGTCAACCAGTTCATCCCCATAGGTTTTCCTCGGGCTACGGGTGGACCAGATCAACTGGATCGGCACCTGGGCTGCCAGCAAATGCGGCATCACCGGGCCGATCCCGCTGCCAGTGGCGATGTACACCACGGACTTAAACAGCGTTTCGATATTCGCCACACCCGCGGTGGTGATCCCCTTGACCCATACATGGGAAGGCATCTGCTCGATGTAACGTCCCGTCCAGTCACCGGCACGCGAAACAATCAAGCGAAAACCCGGCTGTCCTGGTGTGGGGATGTTGGCGAACGAATGCCACTCCAGCAGCGGCTGCAGGCTAAGGGCGGTGGATGATCCGGGAAACGGCCTGGTATGCGCTAACGTGGTGATCACCGCATGCCTGGACGGGCGCAGGTGTTCGACGGGGACTTTGCGCAAGCGTAACCAGGGCAAAGCGATGCTCAGTGTCAGCAACAGCATCATCCAGAATGAGCCAGCCTGCATCAGGCCGTGGAGCAACCCACCCTGCGGGTCGCCTTGCGCCACAGACATCAGGGTCAGCGCCCAGAACAGCAACAGCGCCGCCCAGCCGGCAAACCGGTGCACACGCTCGAAACCATTATGAAAGCGCCCACGAATCCAGGGCTGGGCCATGATCACCATCAACAGCAGCAGGCCCAGCAGCGCACTGCTGACCAATAGCCAAGCAAATGAAACACTCGAGGGCTGCTGCCAGTAACGCCCGCCCTGAAGTGCAACCATGACCGCGAACCACCCGGTCGCCGCCAGCGCTGCGCCACTGTGCAGCCCGCCCAGGTGATAGACCTTGGCCGCCCTGCGGCGGATCCATAACGGCCAACCCGCCGGTACCCGTGTGGCCAGCCAAAACAGCAGATTGATCACGTACTGCTGGCGGATCAGGATCGCCAGGGACAGGTTGATCAACACCATTGTCGACAGCGTCTGGACCTCAACAGCCGGCCGGGCCAGGCCAAACACCGCAAACAACCCATTGGCAGCGAGCACCATCACTACCAGGCAGTTGTACTGGGAGAACATCGGCAATGAAGACCAGCGTCGCCACACCACAGGTTTGCGGGGCACCACGGTTTTTGTCAGCGCATCAATCATCAGCGGCCCCACACTGCGCAAGCGCAAGCGGCGCCACGCAACGGTCACGGGCCAATTGCAGGAGCAGTGCCTTATCGATCTTGCCCCGGGAAGTGAGTGCAAACCGCTCCACGGCGAAGATCTGCGACGGCACGCAGTAATAGGGCAAGCGTTGCTCACACTGCCGCCTTGCTGCCTCGATGTCCGCACTGGCCGGGGTTACGAAAGCCACCAGGGTTCTGCTGTCGAGCTTCAGCGTAACGGCCCGGGCGCACGCGTCGCACGACTCCAGCGCCGTCGAGACCGCATCCAACTCAACACGAAACCCACGCACCTTTACCTGGTCGTCGACACGCCCCCGGTGTTCAAGCTGGCCATCGGCGGTCCAGCACCCCAGGTCACGGGTGCGAAACATCATCGCGCCTGCCCCCATGAACGGGTCCGGGCGGTAGCGCTCGGCCGTCAGTTCGGGATTATTCAGGTAGCCCGCGCTCACACCGGCACCGCCGGCCCACATTTCGCCGACCTCACCCATCCGGCAGGGGCGGCCCTGCTCGTCCAGGATATAGACGGTGTTGTTGGGGGTCGGCGTGCCAATGGTCAACAGCCGGCCCGGGGTATGGCGGTGCAAGGTATTGACGATGGTGGTTTCGGTAGGACCGCAACCGTTATAGAAGCGGCAGTGGGAACTCCAGGTATCCGCCAAAGCCTGGGAGCAAGGCTCTCCGGCCACGGCGACCACTTCCAGCGCGGGGCACTCCCGCGGATCAAGGGTGGCAAGGATCGACGGTGTGGCGATCAATACCTGGCACTCGCGGGCCGTCTGGCGAATGTCCTTGCCGCGAATCAATAACGTCGCGCCGTGTGCCAGGCAGCCGAGGATTTCCCAGGCTGCCATGTCGAATCCGATGTTGAGAATCTGCCCCACCTTCATGCCTGGTGCCATGCCCAATCGGCCGGGTTCGGTGAGCGCGATGTTGCACACATTACGATGGCTGATTTGTACGCCGTTGGGTCGTCCCGTGGTGCCTGAGGTAAAAAGCACAAAGCACAGGTCGTCGGGCTCAGGCGCGATAAACGCCCTGTCATTGGCCTCGCCCACGTGCGGTGTCTCGTCAAGGAATTCGTCCAGGCACAGGCAACGGTGCTCCGGCGCCAGCGGGACGCGGGCTCTCCACGCAGACAAGGTCAGTACCACGGGGCTCGACAACGACTCAAGGATCATCGCCAATTGCACCGGCGGCGCGATTCTGACGTCCTGCGGCACATAAGCCGCCCCCACTTTCAAAACGGCCAGCAGGCCCACCAGCATCGGAATCGAACGCTCGACAAACAACGCCACGGTGTCGCCACGCCTGACGCCCAGCTCGACCAAATGCACCGCCAGCCGATTGGCCTGGCGGTTCAACTGCTCATAACTGATGTGCTGGCCGGCCCATTTGGCGGCCGTGGCCTGGGGTGTCAAGGCCGCGTGAGCCTCGATGGCGTGGTGTACCAGCGTGTAGGCCGGCCGCGCCGAAGGCCCTGTGCCCCACTGCTCGAAAAGATCACGTTGCCTGTCAGGCAAATGGGCAAGTCCTTGCCGGGAAAAGCATCTTGTTTGTGTTGTTAATGACTTCATGCATCCACCCTCTGCTGTCCACTGCCCGGCGATGGCCTTGCAGGTACGAGGGTTGATTGAGGGGCACGCGAGTCATTACACACCGCCGAGTGATGCAGATATTACTGATACCCAATCGTCCAGTTTCTTTCTTTCATTAATGGAATAACCTACAACGACCGGCGTCTTCCTAAGCACAGCCCAGTGCCAATGATGAGAAGCCGCAGGACACCCCATGCACGAACTTGACGAACAGTTACGTGAACTCATCCCCAGGTTGCGGCGATTTGCTGTGTCGTTGACGCGTAACAGCAGCAGCGCCGACGACCTTGTACAGGCCAGCCTTGAACGCGCGATCATCAGTTGGGCTGACAAACGCCTTGAAGGCGACTTGCGCGCCTGGCTGTTCTCGATCCTCTACCGGCAGTTTCTCGACGCCCATCGGCGTTCCCGGCGTTACACGCGCATGTTGGAGTTTTTCACTGGCCGCGATGATTCGCAGCCATCGGTCGAACGCACCGTCATCGCACAATCGACCCTGCAGGCCTTCGACAAATTGAACACCGAACAACGCGCGCTGCTGCTGTGGGTGTCGGTGGAAGGCTTGAGTTACAAAGAAGTCGCCGACATCCTTGAGGTGCCGGTGGGCACCGTGATGTCTCGCCTGTCACGTGCGCGCCAGGCCCTGCGCCAGGTAAGCGACGGCGAAATCACCAGCCCTGCCCTGCGGATACTCAAATGATCAGCCTGCCCCCCAGCGAACGCGATTTGCATGCCTACGTCGATCACCAGCTTCTGGACGTCGACCGCCGCCAGCTCGACACCTGGCTGGCGGCCCACCCGGAGGTCGCCGCCCAGGTGCACGCCTGGCAACAGGATGCGCAGCACCTAAGAGCGTCCTTGAGCGGCGTGCTGCAACAGCCGGCCAACCCCGAGCTGGACCCGACCTTGATCCGTCAACGCATCAAGCGCCAATCACGCCGTCACCTCGCAAGCGCCGCCGTGCTGTTGGTCGCCGTCAGTGTTGGCGGCCTTGGCGGCTGGCACGCCCGGCAAGCGACGCTTGCCGGGGCTGTGCTGCCGATGGCCGACGCCATGCAGGCCTACCGTCTGTTTGCCCAGGACGGCATCCTGCCCGCCGATTACCGCGTACAAGGCGACGGCGACATGCAAGGCTGGCTCGACCGTTACTTCAACCAGGCCTACCGCCTGCCGGACCTGAGCCAGGCCGGGTTCAAGGCGGTCAGCGGGCGCCTGTTGAGCACCGAACAAGGCGCAGCGGCCATGGTGCTGTATGAAGACCCGCAAGGGCGGCGCATCAGTTTCTACATTCGCCCGCCGGGCCCGGAAAACAAACTTCTGCCCCGCGGCAGCCGCAGCGCCGACGGGCTGCAGGCCGAGTACTGGTCGGGCGCGGGCTATAACTATGCGATGGTCAGCCCGCAAGACCCATCCACCACACACATGCTCAAGCAGACGATGCGGTTCTAAAAGCCAACATCCAGCACCACGTTATCCAGGTAGGTGCCTGCCGGTGGCGTGGCCTGGTTGGTATAGATCGCCGCGTTGAAGTTGAACACCTGGCTGCCGGTGCCCAGGCCATTTCCGGGGTTCACTTCAGCCGTGGAGCTGGCGCGCCGCGCGGTGCTCACACTGCCCCAGCGCGTGGTGGTGGCGCTTTTGAAAATATCGTAATTGAGGAAGTTGCTCCCCGAGATCATCCGCCGCTGCCCACCCACGCTCACCGGGTTCTGGCCGTCGCTGATGCCCACGGTGTAGGCGCTGCCCTTGGTGCAGGCAATGCTGGCTTGCCCGGTCACGGGGGCAAAACCGCTGATCACCGGGGCGCTGCCAAAGGCGATATTCGGTGCGGTGATGGTGCAGTCGTTAGCCACCGTCACGCTGACGGTCAGGGTGGTGGTGCCGCTGCTGATGTCCCGCCCCAAACAAATGCCGCCAATGCCAATACCCGAGCAATAGTTCCAGTTCCAGAAAATACTCAAGGTCTCGCTATAGGTGCCTGCTGCCACGTTACTGCCGATAGTCGTGCTCATGTAAAGCGGCAAGGTTTTGGTGCCCGGCCCGGAAATCAGCCCGGCTGTTTGTGCGATGCCGCCAGGGCCGCCAAAGTCAAATACGGTGCCCCGGGCCATCGGAAAGCTGGTGGTGTTGTTGGCATACACCGTATAGCTGATCACATCACCGCTCGGCCCCACCATGCCGCCTTGCGAGGAGCCGGTGATGGTGGCGTAGAAGTGGTCGGTGGAGGCCAGTAGCGAAATCAGGGCCGAGGTGCAGTTCAAGCCGCCAGAGTTGGTCGAGCTGGTCTGTGCGGTGGTGCGCACACTTATCGAGCTCACCGCCGTGCCAAAGCTTGCAGGTACGGTCGCTCCCACCGAACACAAGGCTTGTGCCTGCTGCACGAAAGCCAGGCTCACCATCACCAGCACTGCAAACACCCATTCCTTGCCCCGCACACCCACACTCCTTATGTCATTGGCAAACCAGCGGCCCGATCAGCGGCACCTGCTCCTCGTTGGTATCCAGGTCGAACGTTGCCTGGCAGGTACGACCCTCACCCAGGGTGACCTGCAAGGTGTTGTGGGCCGCCAGGTTCTCCAGGTACACCAGGCCATCCCACCCCACCACCGCTCGCGCCCCGGTTTGCTCATGGCGTACCTGGCTGCCCAGGGGCAAGTCCTGATGCTGGGCGTCTACCAGAGTGATACTGGCCGCGATCACCCGGCGCACCGGGAACTCCAGCAAGTAGCCGCTGCCGCGACGCACCGCCACGCGCTGTTCGACATTCGGGGTCTGCACGTTGACCGGCAGGTTCAACGGGTCGATTTCGTACTTGCCCCGGTAGTAGGCACTGCTCCACGGCACCAGCAGGTGCCCGTTGCGGTCGGTTTCACCCACCCGCTGGTTTTCGTAGAGCACCGGTACCCCGGCGTACCCGTCGGTGCTCACCACCACGAAGGCATCATTGACCCGGTTGGCCGCGAACACTTGGTTGTCCATCCACACCAACGAGCCGCTGGCGTCCGCCCAACGGGTCTCGGCGTCACTGCTGCCGTAGACGCCTGCCTGCAACTGCACCGACTGCATGCGCCAGGTCAGGTCGGCCTGGCGATAGGCTGGCCCGTCGCCACTGGCGTAACCCAGGTTGTAGCCCACCCCGCCCTCGGACGGTACCGAGCGGCTGTAGTTGACGCGCTGGCGGCTCTCGCCAGCCTGGCTGCGCTCATTACTCAGGGCCAGGCTGCCGTAGATGTCGAACGGCACCACTAATTGCGCTTGCACGGCCCAGTTGCTGTCGCCGATCTCGCGGTTAGCCGACAGGTAAAAACTGGTGTTGCGCCACAACTGCTTGCTCCACGTGAGGTTCAACAACCGGGTGCGGGAGTCATCGGCCGCCTGTACATCAAAATAACCGGCGCCGATGCTGCCAAAGTCGTTGAGGTTCAGGCTCAGGGTCACCTGCTCGCTGCGCTTGCTGAGGCTGGCGTAAGGCGTGTCTACCAGGGTCAGGTCGGCGTACTGGTCGCGCCGCTCAACTCGCTGGTAAGACAGGCTGTAGCGCTGGTTGCTGTATTGATAACCGAAGCTCAGTTGCTGGCCACTCTCGTTGCCGAACTGGCTTTGGCTGAGGGCCGTATTGAGCACCCCGTAGTTGCCCAGCCGCACGTTGCCGCCCAGCCCACCCAGGGTCAGGTCGCCCGAGGCCTCGGCGTGGCTTTCCAGGGTGAAGGAGTCCGACACCCCGTAGCGGAACGTGCCGCTGGCCACGCCCGGCCCGTAGCCAAAATCCCGAATGGTGTAGTCCCGCCGCAAATTGCCGGCCGCCACCGAAAAGTCCGACAAGCCTTTTTGCAGCAACGTACTGGTGACGTAGAACGGTACGGTGGTTGAAACCTGCCGGCCCAATGCATCGGTGGTGACCACCACGGCTTCGCCAGCACCGTTGATAAACGGTACGTTGGTCAAGGTGTAGGGGCCCGGCTGCAGGTCGGCACTGCTGGACTTGTACCCGTTGATAAACAGGTCTACCGACGACGGTACCGCCGCCTCGCCGGCAAACTGTGGCAAGGGGTAGGTCACCAGGTCCGGGCGAACACCGAAGTCCCGCGACACTTGCACCCCGCCCAGGCGCACCGAACTGCTCCACGGCAACGCGCCGCTGATCACGTCGCCCGCCTCATACGTCAGCAGGCGTTCATCGTCGGAAAAGCGCCAGGTGGTGTCATAGCGCCGATAGCCGTTGTCCAGGGTGCTGCCGCTGGTTTGACCGCCAAAGGTGGTGCGGTATTGGCCGGTATTGGACAGCGTGCCCCACGTATCGAACAGCCGCACTTCGTTGAAGATACCCAGGTAGGTGCCAGCATCATCCGTGTCATTGAGGTAGGCATCGTAGTTGAGCAGCGCCCCAAAACTGGTGAGTGCCTGGGTGCGCGGGTAGTTATCGCGGTTGCCGATGAACTGCTCCGGCAACCACGCCGGCGGTACCGTCAGCATCAGGCGCTGGCCCTGGCTGTCATAATCGGTATGCAGGCCGGGAACGTGGTCCAGTGCGACCTCGGTGGTGATGTCGGCCGGCAGTTTCATGCCCACGTCCCGTAACGTTGCCGCAGGCAGAAACAGGCCGCCGCCGCGTTGATCAACGGCGACCACGCGGCCAGTGTCCAACTGGTTGACCACCAGTTCCAGGAACAACTGTGCATCGGCTACAGCCTCCATACTGCTGGGGGGCGGCGGCAACGTCGCGGCCACGCCAACCGGCGCAAGCGCCAGGCCAGACAGCCCACCCACCACCCACACCGATCGCCACAGACTACGAGCCCGATCTTGGCTCACCAAGGCATTGTGTCCATCAATGGACATCTCCATCCGTTAAGACCAAGGGCTACTCCATGCCCTATTCCGTTGCGCTACCGTGCGGGTGCGAGATTCTCCAGTTGCGTTGCGCCATTGACTCGCACTTGTAACGGTTGATCGGCCTGCACGCCCTCAGGTACCGGCCAGCGCATGGTTGCGCCCGGCAGCACGTAGCCCAGAAGGCCATCCACCAGTGGCCGGGTTTGCCCACCCTGCTTGAACGCCACATCGGTAAGCCGTGCATGCACGGCGCCCTGGTTGCGCATCTCCACATAGTTGCGCCCGGCCACCGTGACCTTCTTCCAGCTCAGGTCGGGCTTGCCCGCGCCCTTGGGGTCGCGCTGGCGAGTGGCGTCATCCTTGCTCCACAGGCCCGCGCCATACGCAAACAAGGGCACCGAATAACGCATCTGAAAACGGATGGCAGCGGCTGTCTTGCCATCGGCGGCAGGGGTTTCAGGGATCGCGGCAGGAATCTCGTCAATGATGATCCGGTAGGCCAGTTCCTGGCCTGGCGGTATTTCGCGGGTACGGGTCAAGCGCACCAGCTGCTTTTGCCCCGGTTCGATCTTCGCCACCGGCGGGCTGCCAATCACATCACGTTGGTTCTGGTACTGCTCGTCAAACCCGCCCTGGCTCCAGGCAAACACCCGGATTTGCAGGTTCGCGGTCTCTGTACCGCGGTTCTCCAACCACAAGGCGCTGGCCTGTTGGTCGGCCTCCAGCACCGGGTCAATGGGCCAGATCAGCACCGAGCTGGCGGCCTGGGCTTGTCCGGCGCCCAATCCCACCAAACCGATAAAACCCGCGACCCAATACCGCCGGGAAGCTGCAAACATAGATTCCACTCCTTATGCCAATCGCCTTACCAGGACAGCTGCACCTGCAGCACGTCGCTGTACGTCCCCCCAGGCTGATTACCCGGTAATACCACCCGGCCGTAGATCGGCAGGGTTATCGCGTTTGCGTTGCTGTAGGCCACGCTGACGCTCTGGCTGACCCCCAGGCTCTGACTCAGCGCCGCGTCTTGAAACAGTTGATACGCCACTTGGGCGCTGCCGCTATTGAGCTGCATGCGCCGGCCGCTGACGTTGTGCAAGCCGCCATCGACGCTCATGTTCAACGTGACCCCTGGCGTGCATTGCAGCGTTACCCCACTGCTCAACGCCACCGAGACCGTGCTGGTGGCCAGCGCCGAATACGTGCCGAACGCGAGGCTGCCGTAATTCGTCCCGCCGCCCACCACCAGGCATCCCGCGGCTATCGTCGCGCTGACCTGTAACGTCTGGCTGGTGACCGCCAGCAGCGACAACGGCAGACCCCAACCCACCATCACCAAAAGCGTCGTACAGCAGGCACGCCTCATGGTTTTAGAACGTCAACTGGACAGACACCGTGTCGGTGTAGGTGCCGGCCGGCAGTCCCGTCTTGCCCACGGCCTGGCCGTAGATATTCACGGTTTGCGCCAAGCCCGTGCTCGCGCCCACATTGATGGTGCCGTTGATCGCCAGGAGCGTCGAATGCCCGGAGTCGGTGTAGAAGTCATACGGCACGAAATTGGCCACGCCGTCATACAGCGCGCGGGAGCCGCCAGTGGATTGGCCGTCATGGGAGCCTGCACCCACGGTGATCACCGGCGAAGTGCCCGAAGAACACTGGATCGACAACGCGCCACCGCCACCGCCCAGCACTTGGCCGGTCGCCGTGGTGAACTGGCTGTTGGTGGTGCCGAAATTGATCGTACCGAAGTTCAAGCCCGTGGTGCCGGCGGCGCCATTGACCAGGCAGCTGTTGGTAAGGATCAGGGTGGAACTGATCTGCCCCGTGACGGTGGTCGCCGCCTGGGCGCCCGACACCCACGCCAGCGCGATTAATGGGAAAACTGCTTTCGATACAAGTGCATGCATGATGTCCATCCTCATGATTTACCAATCCAGAGTCACCGTCAGGGTGTCTGTGTAGATGCCGGCCGGTAGGGCCCTGGTATTCGCCACCACCGAGCCGAATACCGGGATCGGTACCTGTGCGCCCTTGGTCACGACGAAATTGCGTTGCTGGCCGATGCTGTAAGTGCGCAGGCCCGCGGAATCGGCCGACAGCCGATACGGAATGGTTTGCCGGCCGTTGCTCAGGCGCCGCGTGGTGCCGTCGCCGTGGGCGCCACCGTCGATTGTCACGGTGAAACTGCTCACCACCGAGGGATTGCACGACACCGCCAGGGCCGCCTTGTCGCCGTCACTGATGCCGGCACCCAGGCGGTTGTCCCACGTGGGCCCGTGGCTCCCAAAGTCGAGCAAGGCCGAGCCGCCGTCCGGGCTGACCGGCGCGCTGTCGGTGCCTTTGCTTACCTGGCAACTGGCGGTGATCACCAGCCGTGCATGAATCTGCCCGGCGACCGCCGCCTGGGCGTCATCGGCCAGCAGCAACAGGCCGCCCAGCGCCACGAAGGCCAAGCCGCGGCTTACCATGTCACCGTCACTTTGAGCAGGTCGGAATAACGCCCCACGGCCGGGATGTCCTTGAGCGGCTCGATGCGCCCGTAGAGGGGCAGGTCTACCGTGCCGGAGTCGGGCACGCGGCCACTCACCGGTACGTCCACCGCCAAGGGGATGCGGCGCGCGGCGTCGACATAAATACGATAGGGAATGGGTTTGATCGAAGGCGCCGTGGCGCCCAGGTAACGCACTTCGCCGACGCCGCCATGCAAGCCGCCGTCGACACGCATCTGATACGGCGTATCCGGGTTGCATTCCAGGCGTGGCTGGCGCTGGCTGATCAACGCGGCGCTCAACGGGCCTGCCGGGTCGTCCAGCCGGGAACCACTGCCAAAATCCAGCACGCCGAGTTGCTCGATGCCTGCGTCACGCGTGGTGCCGACCAATTGGCAACCGCGCTGCACGTCGATACGCACCTCCACCTGGAGCTGTGCACCATAAACCGTGTTGCAGAGCATCGCGCTCATGACTGCCAAGACTGCGTGTCCTTTCACTGCCCCAAATCCTTGTACAGGGGTGACTGCTGTGTATGAGGTTAGTCACTCAAGAGGAATCCGCCAGTCAGGTCATGCCGTTTCCAGAGAGCTCGCGGCGTACTTCTCTATTGGTCAAACCGCAATCGGCGCTCTAAAGTGAGCGACCACCGAAACACAGAGTGACAACCATTGGCTGCTTTACCGCCCCTGCTTAAACGGTTGCTGGGTAAACCTGCAGCGCCCGTTGCCGACCCCGGCATCACGGCATTTTTTTTGGGCAAGGCCCGGCAACAGGGCTACACCCTCAGCCCCAGCCAGTTACAGGTCATCGAGACCATGGCCCGGCAAGCCGCACACCTGCTGGCCGGGTGCCCTACCCGCAGCCTGTACCTGTACGGCGCCGTCGGTCGGGGCAAAAGCTGGTTGCTCGATGGTTTTTTCCAGGCACTGCCGCTTGCCGAGAAACAACGCGTGCACTTCCACGATTTTTTCGCCCGGCTGCACCAGGGCATGTTCAGCCATCGCCAGCAGCGCGATGCCCTGGCCGTGACCCTGGATGAGCTGCTCGATGGCTGTCGCGTGCTGTGCTTCGATGAGTTTCATGTCCACGACATCGGCGATGCGATGCTCATCAGCCGCTTGTTCAAGGCGCTGTTCCGGCGTGGCGTGCTGGTATTGGTGACCTCCAACTACCCGCCCGCCGGGTTGTTGCCGAACCCGTTGTACCACCAACGCTTCAAGCCGGTCATCGAGCTGATCAGTGCGCGCATGGACGTGATGGAAGTCAGCGCGCCCCAGGATTATCGTGGCCTGGCCCAGGCCCATGGCGATCAGCGTTTCACCGCTGGGCAGTTCGTCTGGCCGGGTACGCCTGCGCAACGCGAAGCCTTGGGGCTGCGGTCAGCGGGTCACGCCGCTATAAGCCTGGCCGTCGGCGCCCGGCAACTGACCGCCCGCTGGCATCAGGGCCGCTGCATCGCCTTCACCTTCGGCGACCTGTGCGACCAACCGACCGCCGTCATGGACTATTTGCAGCTGTGCCGCGACTACGATCGCTGGGTCATCGACGGTTTGCCCTGCCTGGCAGACAGCCCGATTGCCACCCAGCAACGGTTCATCAACCTGATAGATGTGCTTTACGACCAGGACAAACACTTGGTGCTGATCGGCGAGCAGCCGCTGGAAGAATCCCTCAGCGGCCAGGCAATTGACCTGGCACGCACCGCCAGCCGGCTGGGGCAGTTGCAGAAGATCGGCCCGCAACCCGCTATCATGAGCGCCATTCACGCCCCTATTGCCGAGTGACGCGCTGTTCATGGATACCCTTGCCCAACTCAAGGCCGGCCAATTGGCCGGTATCAAACGCCTGGACCTGCGCTGCGGGCTGACCGAGTTCCCCCGGGAAATCTTCGACCTGGCCGACTCCCTGGAAATCCTCAACCTCACCGGCAATGCCCTCAGCAGCCTGCCGGATGACCTGCACCGCCTGCCGCATTTGCGCGTGCTGTTCTGTTCGGAAAACGCCTTTACCGAATTGCCGGAATGCCTGGGCCAATGCGCGCAGTTGAGCATGATCGGCTTTAAGTCGAACCAGATCAGCCGCGTCCCTGCTGCTGCGTTACCGCCCCTGCTGCGCTGGCTGATCCTCACCGATAACCGCATCAGCCAGTTGCCGAGCGAGCTGGGCGAACGGCCGTTGCTGCAAAAACTGATGCTGGCCGGTAACCACCTCGAAGACCTGCCGCCAAGCCTGGCCCAGTGCAAAAAGCTCGAACTGATCCGCATCGCCTCCAACCGCCTGACCCACCTGCCCGACTGGCTGCTGACCTTGCCGAGCCTGACCTGGCTGGCCTATGCCGGCAACCCGGTGGAAATGGCCGTGGAAGTGGCCCGCGATGACGCAACGCCGAATATTCCCTGGTCGCAATTGGTGTTGGGGGAAGTGCTGGGCGAAGGCGCTTCCGGGATCATCCGCAAGGCGTCCTGGATACCGCCCACCGGGCCGGCCAAGGCAGTGGCGGTCAAATTGTATAAAGGCAGCATCACCAGCGACGGCTCGCCGCTGCACGAAATGCACGCCTGCATCGCTGCCGGGCTGCATGCCAATTTGATCAAGGTGCAAGGCCGGGTCGTCGACCATCCCGAAGGCCAGGCGGCGCTGGTGATGCAACTGATCGAACCGAGCTACCGCAACCTTGCGGCCCTGCCGAGCCTGGCGTCATGCACCCGCGATATATACGAACCGACCACACGCTTCAGCGCCGACGTGGCGTTACGCATGGCTCGGGGTATTGCCTCGGTGGCGGCGCACCTGCATGAGCAAGGCATCACCCACGGCGATTTGTACGGACATAACATTCTGTGGAATGAAGCCGGTGAGTGTCTGCTCGGGGATTTTGGTGCCGCGTCGTTTCATGCCTCGCTCGACAGCCAGGAAACCCGGGCGTTGCAGCGCATCGAAGTGCGGGCGTTCGGGGTGTTGCTGGGGGAGTTGCTGGAACGGATTGATGCGGGGTTGAGCGAGGAGGAATGCGTGGCACTGGAAAGCTTGCGGGATAACTGCTGCCAGCCGGATGTGCTTGCCCGGCCCGGGTTTGAGGAAATCACAACCCTGTTGCGGTCTTCCTAACTGCGCTAAACCAACGTGTGTGCGGGCTTGCTTGCGAATACGGTGTATCAGCCAAGTATGTATCGACTGACACACCGCATTCGCGAGCAAGCCCGCTTCCACATTTGGACCGGGTTCACTTCAGACTGGAATTAACCCGCCAACCCGACAAACATATCCTGCACATCGTCATGGTTGTCCAAACCTTCCAGGAAGGCTTCGACTTCGGCCATCTGCTCATCGCTCAAACCGCTCACCGGGTTTTTCGCGATGTAGCCCAGCTTGGCCGACAACACCGTAAAACCCTGCTCCGGCAAGGCTTTCTGCACGGCGTCCAGGTCGGTGGTCTCGGTGATGAACAGGGTGCTGCCCTCTTCCTCGCCGTCTTCGAAATCCTGGGCACCGGCTTCAATCGCGGCCATTTCCGGATCGGCGTCGGGGCTTTCCGGCGAGGCTTCGATCAGGCCCACATGGTTGAAGTCCCATGCCACGGAGCCGGACGCACCGAGTTGCCCCTTGCGGAACGCCACGCGGATTTCCGCCACGGTGCGGTTGATGTTGTCGGTTACGCATTCAACGATCAGCGGCACCTGGTGCGGGGCAAAACCTTCGTAGGTCACGCGGTGGTATTGCACGGTCTCACCGAGCAGACCGGCGCCTTTCTTGATCGCGCGCTCCAGGGTTTCCTTGGGCATCGAGGCCTTTTTGGCCTGCTCCACCACCAGGCGCAAATGTGCGTTGGTGGTGGTGTCGGCACCGTTGCGGGCGGCAATAGTGATCTCTTTCACCAGCTTGCCGAAGATCTTGCCCTTGGCATTGGATGCCGCTTCTTTATGTTTGACTTTCCACTGTGCGCCCATGACTCACTCTCTTCTATCCATCGCACCGAGACGTCTACTGGCCGGCGCTTTGGGGGCAGAGTTTATAGCGCTGAAACACTCTAATCCACCAAAAAACCGGCCATGCCCCTCAGGTGCGCAAGGGATTGATTGTGCGCTCACGGCCCGGTACGAAGTCGCCCACCTGCGCCAGCACCGCCGGCCTGTCATTCCAGCAGGGCATCAACACCAGCAAGGAAAACAGCGCCGCGCCGGCGAACACGATAAACACCAGCACCACGCTGGCGGTGTGCAAGGCGCCCATCACCAGGGCGACGGCAGCTGAAATCAGCAACCCGCCGAGCACGGCGACGCTTCTGGAGATCATGCGCAAAAGTTTGCGCTGAATTTGAGGCCCTCCCCCATTCAGGGCGCCAACTCGAAAAACGCCTGAATCAACCGCAACTTACGCCGCCGCTCCATGCACCCGATCACATGCCGGTTCACCAGCCCCTCACCCTGGATCGGAATCGCATGCACCCGTGGATCCCGACTCACCTCCATCGACGACACCACCCCAACCCCCAACTCAGCCGCCACCGCTTCCGTCACCGCCTCACGGCTGTCCAGTTCCAGCAACACCTTGGGCTGCACGCCGGTCTGGGCGCAGGCGTCGTCAAACGTGCGTCGGGTGATGGAGCCAGGCTCGCGCAGCACCATGATCACTTGATCCAACTGCTTGAGCCGAATCCCCGCAGGCTGCGCCAACCATGGATGACCGGCCGGCACCAACGCGCAAATCCGTGACTCGATCAACGGCTGCAGGTGCAGCCCCTTGCGCGGCTCTACCTCTGTCAGCACGGCCACATCCGCACGCTCCGACAACAGCGCGGCCAGGGTTTCCTGAGCATTGCCCAGGCGCAAATTGACGGTGATCCCCGGGTAACGTTCACGCAGCCTGGCCAGCATCGGCATGACCATGTGCGGGCCGTCTGCCGCGACTTCCAGGCGCCCGGCGAGCAGTTGTCGGTTGGCCTCCAGTAACGTCTGCGCTTCGTCCACCAGGCCGAAGATGGCGCGCGTGATCGCGGCGAGTTTGGTGCCCTCCTCCGTCAGCTCCACGCGCCTGGCCGTGCGCCGCAGCAGCGCAATCTGGTAGTGCTCTTCCAGCGCCTTGATATGCCCGGTCACTGCCGGCTGGCTGATGAATAACCGCTCGGCCGCCCGGGTAAAACTGCCCTCGCGGGCCACGGCGTCAAACGCACGCAGTTGGAATAAGTTCATAGCTATCGGCCTCACTGATAGCTCGCATAACAACAAACAATTTGATTGATGACAAGCCAAACTGCAATTTATGCCCCGTAGCTTCATCCCAACGTTTGCGAGGACATAGAATGAGTACTGCCGCGCCGATCCTGCTGACCCCCGGGCCCTTGACTACCTCGGCCCGCACCCGCCAGGCCATGATGGTCGACTGGGGTTCATGGGATGACCGCTTCAACCAACTGACCGCCAGCCTCTGCGAGCAACTGCTGGTGATCGTCAATGGGACCCACAGCCACAATTGCGTGCCATTGCAAGGCAGTGGCACCTTCGCCGTGGAAGCGGCCATTGGCACTCTGGTCCCACGGGACGGCAAGGTGCTGGTGCTGATCAACGGCGCCTACGGCAAGCGCCTGGCGAAGATCTGCGAAGTGCTCGGCCGCGCGTTCAGCACCTTTGAAACCGCTGAAAACGAACCCACCACCGCCGCCGACGTCGACCGCCTGCTGCACGCCGACAAGGGCATCACCCATGTCGCGCTGATCCATTGCGAAACCAGCACCGGGATTCTCAACCCGCTGCCCGAGATCGCCCAGGTCATCGCCCGCCATGGCAAGCGCTTGATCATCGACGCCATGAGTTCCTTCGGTGCCTTGCCAATCGACGCCCGTGAAGTGCCGTTCGACGCCCTGATCGCTGCCTCGGGCAAGTGCCTGGAAGGCGTACCGGGCATGGGCTTTGTGTTCGCTGAAAAGCAGGCGTTGGCCGTTGCCCAAGGCAACAGCCATTCCCTGGCGATGGACCTGTTTGACCAGCACAGCTACATGGCCAAGACCGGCCAGTGGCGCTTCACCCCGCCGACCCACGTGGTGGCGGCGCTGCACGAAGCCCTGCTGCAATACAACGAAGAAGGCGGTTTGCCCGCCCGGCACCAGCGCTACGCCGACAATTGCCAGGCGCTGCTGGAAGGCATGGCCGAGCTCGGCCTGCGCAGCTTCCTGCCTGCCGCGATCCAGGCGCCGATCATCGTCACCTTCCATGCACCGAAAGACCCGCGCTACCAGTTCAAGGAGTTCTACGAGCGGGTCAAGGCCAAGGGTTTCATCCTCTACCCCGGCAAATTGACCCAGGTCGAAACCTTCCGCGTGGGCTGCATCGGCCATGTGAACCGGGCCGAGATGCAAGCTGCGGTCGCGGCGGTGGCCGAGGTGCTGCAAGAAATGAACGTGCTCGACATCTGACTGCCAACCTCTAACAGGATCTGAACCATGAACTACGCAAACCCAACCCAGCTTCAAGCCGCGATCCTCGACTGGGCCGGCACCGTGGTCGACTTCGGCTCGTTCGCCCCCACGCAGATTTTTGTCGAGGCCTTCGCCGAGTTCGACGTGCAGGTTTCCATCGAAGAAGCCCGCGGCCCGATGGGCATGGGCAAGTGGGACCACATCCGCACCCTGTGCGACCAGCCGCAGGTGGCCGAGCGTTATCGCAAGGCTTTTGGCCGCACGCCGACCGACGACGACGTGACCGCTATCTACCAGCGCTTCATGCCGCTGCAGATCGAGAAAATCGCCGAACATTCGGCACTGATCCCCGGCGCCCTGGACACCATCGCCAGCCTGCGCAAGCAAGGGATCAAGATCGGCTCGTGCTCCGGCTACCCCAAGCAGGTGATGGACAAGGTGGTCGAGCTGGCCGCCGCCAATGGCTACGTCGCCGACCACGTGGTGGCCACCGACGAAGTGCCCAAAGGCCGCCCGTGGCCCGCCCAGGCCCTGGCCAACGTGATCGCCCTGGGAATTGATGATGTAGCGGCCTGCGTGAAGATCGACGACACCGTGCCGGGCATCCTTGAAGGCCGTCGCGCCGGCATGTGGACCGTGGCGCTGACCTGTTCGGGCAACGCCCTGGGCCTGACCTACGAGCAGTTCCGTGCCCTGGACGCGGACACACTCGCCAGCGAACGCAAGCGCATCCAGGCCCTGTTCGAAGGCTCGCGCCCGCACTACATGATCGACACCATCACCGACCTGCCCGACGTTGTTGCCGACATTAACCAACGCCTGGCGCGGGGTGAAATGCCGCAGGGCAACTGATCGAGATCAAAAGATCGCCTCTGCGCCCTCCTCTCACGGGCAAACCTCGTAAAACAGGCTTACATTGAAAGGACTCCGTCGCGAAAGAACGGAGGTTTGCCCTGATGAGTGAGGAAGAAAGCGATGCCCTGGAAAAATTCCGATACGCGTTACAGCACCATGTCGATTGCGTTGCACTGGCTGATGGTGGTGCTGCTGGCGGTGGTCTACGCCTGCATTGAGTTACGCGGGCAGTTTCCCAAAGGCAGCGGTGCACGTACGTTGATCGTGGAAATGCACTTCATGTTTGGCCTGACCGTGTTTGTGCTGGTGTGGCTACGGTTGTTCGCCCGCAGCCTGGGCGTGGCGCCGAAGATCGTGCCGGCCCCGCCGCAGTGGCAAACCCTCCTCGCGACCCTGATGCACATGGCGCTGTACGCCTTGATGATCGGCATGCCCATCGCCGGCTGGCTGATCGTCAGTGCCGAGGGGCATTCGGTGATGTTCTACGGCATTGAGTTGCCGCCACTGATTGCCGAAAACAAGGCGTTGGCCAAGGAGATTGAAAGCTGGCATGTGCTGTTCGGCAAGATCGGTTACTGGTTGATCGGACTGCATGCGTTGGCCGCGATCGTTCACCACTACATGCTGCGCGACAATACTGCGTTGCGGATGATGCCCGGCAAGCGAGAGAGCAGTCAGTAAACTCTGCGACTGGATGTGGGAGGGAGGTTGCCTGCGATAGCCATAGGTATCGACGCATAATTTGTGTTGGGGCTGGGTCGGGTGGGGGGCATATCCGTTTTTTCGGTGATGGTTTAGATGGGTTCCGCCCTTACGGCGGGTCACTTTTGAAAGGAGCCCAAAAGTAACCAAAAGGCTCTTGCCCCACCACTCGGCACCTCGCTTAGGCTCGGTGTGCCCTCACTCCGGCATTACTCCGCGGGCCGCCGCGACGGCCCGTCCCTGGCCCGTCGCGGCTAAACCGGCGTCCTGCCGGTTTACCCGCTCCGTAATACCTGCGTTCGGCCAGCGTGGTTGACGGGGCGCCTAAGATCAAGATCACAAGCAGATCAACAGCACAGCGGCCTACAGGCCGGCTTGAGTGTTAAAAGCCAGATCAAAAGCTAAAGCAGGAACGGTTCAAATGTAGGAGCTGGCTTGCCTGCGATGGCATCGCCTCTGTGTATCTGAAAGACCGAGTTGCCTGCATCGCCGGCAAGCCAGCTCCTACAGCTTTTGCCTTGGCTTTTAACACTCAGGTCGGCTTTCAGGCCGCCGTGCCCTTGATCTTGCTTGTGATCTTGATCTAACTGCCCCATTCAGCCCGAGGCCGAACGCAGGGATTGAGGAGCGGGTAAACCGGCAGGACGCCGGTTTAGCCGCGACGGGCCAGGGACGGGCCGTCGCGGCGGCCCGCGGAGCAATGCCGGAGTGAGGGCACACCGAGCCTAGGCGAGGTGCCGACAGGCGGGGCAGAGCGTTTTGGTTACTTTTGCGCTTTTCAAAAGTGACCCGCTGTAAGAGCGGAACCCATATCAGCCGTTACCTGAATAACGGATATGTACACCACCCACCGACCCCATCAACAGTGCCTAACCGCAAACCCTCGGCGGCCTTGCAGGCCGCCAGTGTGGACGAAGATCAGGCGAGTCCCAGGAACGAAGCGGCCGGCTTCAATCTGCTGCTTCAACGCCAACAGCGCCTTGCCGGTATACAGCGGCTCCAGTGGCAGCCCGCAGGCTTGCTCGGTGGCCTCGATAAACCCCAGCAACTGCGGATCAACCTTGGCAAAACCGCCACGACTGGCCTCCAGCAATTCAAAACCATCCTGCACCAGCGCCTGTACCTGCTGCGCCACCCCATGGTCGTCGGGCACCGCCAACGCACCGTACACCGGATGCGCACCCACCTCGGCCAGCACCAACCCCGCCAGCGTGGTGCCGGTGCCTGCTGCCAGCCACCAACCGTCATAGCCCGCCCAGCCCAGGCCGCTTAATTGCGCCCGCACCTGACTAACCAATACCCCGCAGCCCAACGCACCGGCCAAGCCACCGCCGCCTTCGGGCACCGCGTGCAGGTTCGGATATTGCTCGCGCCACGGCAGCCAGAAGTCCGGCTCATTGCGCGCACGATAGCCGCCATAACCCAACCAATGCAGCTGCATGCCAAAGGCTTTGAGATCGAGCACCGTGGGCGTGTCTTGCGGATGGCCACGCAGCAAGCCAACGGTCGGGAAGCCGAAGCGTTTCCCGGCCGCCGCCAGTGCATGCAGATGATTGGAGTAGGCCCCGCCCAGGCTAATGATGCCGGTAGCACCTGCCGCCCGGCCTTGCGCCAAGTGCTCGGTAAGCTTGAACCATTTGTTGCCGCTGATCAGCGGGTCGATGCGGTCCAGGCGCAGCACCGCCACCTCCACCGACCCCATCCAGTCGAGCTTCAGGAGTTCAAGGGGCGCGCGGGGAAGCCAGTCGAAAGGACCCATGAGGGCAGTTCTGCACAAGAAAAGGGGCGGTAGTCTACCACCGCCCCTTTTGCGTGTTTACAGCTCGGCCGCCAGGCGCGAACCCTGGTTGATGGCGCGCTTGGCATCCAGCTCGGCCGCCACGTCCGCACCGCCGATCAGGTGCACGTTCTGCCCGGCCGCGACCAGGCCGTCGTGCAATTCCCGCAAAGGATCCTGGCCGGCGCAAATAACGATATTGTCCACCGCCAGCACCTTCGGTTCACCCTCGGCGCCGATGCGGATGTGCAGGCCTTCATCGTCGATTTTCAGGTACTCGACACTGTTGAGCATTTGCACCTGCTTGTTCTTCAGGCCCGTGCGATGAATCCACCCAGTGGTCTTGCCCAGGCCGTCGCCAACCTTGGAAGCCTTGCGCTGCAACAGGAACACTTCGCGCGCCGGCGCATGGCGCTCGGGCTTGATCCCGGCCACACCGCCGCGCGCTTGCAGATGGGTGTCGATGCCCCACTCTTTCCAAAACGCCTCGCGGTCCAGGCTGGTGGACACACCCTGATGCACGAGGAATTCCGACACGTCAAAACCGATACCGCCGGCACCGATCACCGCCACGCGATGGCGCACCGGCTTGCGCTCCAGGATCACGTCCAGGTAGTTCAGCACCTTGGGGTTTTCCACGCCCGGGATCGCCGGCGTACGCGGCGCGATGCCGGTGGCGAGGATGACCTCGTCGTAACCGCCCGCAACCAGTTGCTCAACGTTGACCCGGGTGTTCAGGCACAGCTCGACGTGAGTGGTCTGCAACTTGCGCTTGAAGTAGCGCAGGGTTTCAAAAAACTCTTCCTTGCCCGGAACGCGCTTGGCAATGTTGAACTGGCCACCGATCTCGCTGGCCGAATCGAACAGGGTCACCTGATGCCCGCGCTCGGCGGCAACGGTGGCAGCCGCCAGGCCCGCAGGACCGGCACCGACCACGGCGATTTTCTTGATCTGCTTGACCGGCAGGTAGTTGAGCTCGGTTTCGTAGCAGGCACGCGGGTTGACCAGGCAGGTGGTCAGCTTGCCGCCGAAGGTGTGGTCCAGGCAGGCCTGGTTGCAGCCGATGCAGGTGTTGATTTCATCGGCGCGGCCTTCGGCGGCCTTGTTGACGAAGTCCGGGTCAGCCAGGAATGGGCGAGCCATCGACACCATGTCCGCATCACCTTCGGCCAGAATCTGCTCGGCAATTTCCGGGGTGTTGATGCGGTTGGTGGTGATCAGCGGGATCTGCACTGCACCGCGCAACTTGGCGGTGACTTTGCTGAACGCGCCACGCGGCACCTTGGTGGCGATGGTCGGAATGCGCGCTTCGTGCCAACCGATACCGGTGTTGATAAGGGTCGCACCGGCCTGTTCGATGGCCTTGGCCAACTGCACGATCTCTTCCCAGGTGCTGCCGCCTTCCACCAGGTCGAGCATCGACAGGCGGAAGATAATGATGAAATTCGGGCCTACTGCTTCGCGCACCCGGCGCACGATTTCCACCGGCAGGCGCATGCGGTTTTCATAGCTGCCCCCCCAACGGTCGGTGCGGTGGTTGGTGTGGGCGGCGAGGAACTGGTTAATGAAATACCCTTCGGAGCCCATGATTTCGACGCCGTCGTACTCGGCCACCTGAGCCAGTACCGAACAGGTAACGAAATCATTGATCTGCTTTTCGATGCCTTCTTCGTCCAGCTCCTTGGGCTTGAACGGATTGATTGGCGCCTGGATCGCACTCGGCGCGACCTGTTTCGGGCTGTAGGCATAACGCCCGGCGTGGAGGATCTGCATGCAAATCTTGCCGCCCGCCTCGTGCACCGCCCGGGTCACGATCTTGTGCTTTTGCGCTTCCTCGACGGTGGTCAGCTTGGCTGCACCGGCATACACCCCGCCTTCATCGTTCGGGCCAATGCCGCCGGTCACCATCAGGCCCACGCCGCCACGGGCACGCTCGGCAAAGTACGCCGCCATACGCTCAAAGCCGCCGGGTTTCTCTTCAAGGCCGGTGTGCATCGAGCCCATCAGGGTTCGGTTACGCAGGGTGGTAAAACCCAGGTCCAACGGGGCCAGCAGGTGCGGGTAGGCAGCAGCGGTCATGGTACAGCTCCACAACGGATCATCACGGGACGTGGAGCGCTCGTATGGCACTCCATCGGTTTATGTCCCACAGACTAAGAGCCCAGGGTTTGGTGCTCAATGACTGAAAGTGACAAGTTAATGATCAAATCGCGCAGCGGTGGCCCGGCAAGACCCACAATAAAAACAGATTCAACTCAAACTCTACTTAATAGATTTTTATAATCATGTATTTTTGAATGGAACGAAAGTAACTCCGCCACACGAGAGACAGCAATGAGCTTAAAAGACAAGATTATCGGCCAAGGGCGCTGAGTTGCTGCACGTACAGTTTCTGGAAACACTGAACGCCCAATAAAAAAGAGGGGCGACTAATGGATCAGTCGCCCCTCTTTTAGTGTTTCAGTCATTCAGTTGGCGCGTACTGCATCTCGCCATTGCCAAATGACCAGTCCTCACGTTTCACATCCACCAGGCTGATCCACACATCTTCCTTACGCAGCCCGGTCTTGGCGTGGATGCCTTCGGCGATGAACCTGTAGAAGGCCTTTTTCACCTCAATGGTGCGCCCGGCGTTCCACGTCACCTGGATAAAAACGATCTTGGGCGTGTACGTGACCCCAAGGTACCCCGCCGCCGGGTACACCAACTCATCCTTGGCGTGGCGGTTGATGATCTGGAATTTATCGTGCTCAGGCACGTTGGCAACGTTGGTCATCGCGGCATATACCACATCGCCGATCGCCGCAGCGGTTTCAACGCTGGTGTCGGCGGCGAGGTCGATTCGAACTAAAGGCATGGCAGAGTCCTTGACGAGGTCGGTGGCCAGTCCACGGCGGTGGCCAGTGGTGTAACGCTAGTCTCGACGGCAAAATTCATCAAGCGCATAATTTTCAAAAACATAATGAGGATTGCGCATGCTATTTGAGGACCTGAAAGCTTTCCTCACTGTCATCGAAAGCGCATCGCTGACCAAGGCGGCGCTTACCCTGTGCCTGACGCAATCCGCCGTGTCTCGCCGCATCCAGCATCTGGAGGAGACGCTGGATGAAACGCTGCTCGACCGCACGACGCGCCCTCCTTCACCTACCGCAATGGGGTATCGCATCTATGAAAAAGCCGTGGAACTGCTCAGGGACGCTGCACACCTGCTGAGTATTCCCCAGGAAAACGCGATGCCGAGCGGACGATTTCGCGTGGGCCTGACACAGATCGTCGCGGACGCGGTGGTGTTTGAGGTGGTTTCCCGGATGAGAGCGCGCTTACCGAGCCTGGAAATGCAGATCGTCACCGATTGGAGCTCAGAACTGGAACGGCTGATGCTCCAGGGAGAGCTTGATGCGGCAACCCTGATGCTGCCTGCTGCCAACAGCCCGCCCGCCGCCCTCGGCGCTCAGTTGATTAGGTTTGCACTGGGCGACGGCTGCTGAGGGTTCAGTTGCTTAAGAGCGCCTCAAAGAAATTTGGCTGCAGACCATGGTTTCGATGGCGCGACCGTGACACGTCTGTTGACGGCAAACAGATGTCGATGTGTGTGAAGAAAAACCTCGGCGTCTACGCAATAATTCCTGTTAGCCGTTGAGTCTGTGTATCCTCATTCTCAGGTCACACGAAAACTCATGCTCTGAACCCGGTTTGTTGTCTTTTTCCCATGCGTAAGCTTTTTGCCTTCACCCTAACCATGGCCCTGGTTGCCGCCGTTTCTGCCTATCTGGTCTGGACCCAGGAGCGCCCCGTGGGGCATTACCTGTCCGACCTGCGGATCAACCTGGCCGTCGACCAAGGCGTGCCCGCCGACCGCGGCAACCTGCTGGGCATCCAGCCGGAACTGTTCCCCGCCGACTACCAAAGCCTGGAACGCCTGCACCTGAAATTTGCGGCCTATCTGCAGAAGGCCCGGGACCAGGGGCTGATCAACGACAAGACCATCGTGGTGCTGCCGGAACATATCGGCACCTGGCTGATGGTCAGTGGCGAGAAAAACGAGCTGTACCAGGCCACCAACCTCAAGGAAGCGATGAACTGGTTGTCGGCGAGCAACCCGTTGCTGTTCCTGCGGGCATTGATCAGTGCCAAGGGTGATGACCGCATCGACGACGCCTACCTGCGCATGAAGGCCCAGGCCATGGCCCGCGACTATCAGGTGCTGTTCGGCGGCCTGGCCAAGGAGTTCGGCGTGACCCTGGTGGCCGGTTCCATCGCCCTGCCCAACCCGAGCGTGAGCCAGGGCCAACTGCACATCGGCCATGGCGCGCTGTACAACACCAGCGTGGTATTCGACCGCGACGGATTGCCACTGGGCCAGCCGCAACGCCAGCTGTACCCGATTTTCGACGAGCGCGGCTTTATCGAACCGGGAGACGAAAACACCATCAGCGTGGTCGACACCCCTGCCGGGCGCCTGGGCATCCTGATCGGCAGCGACAGCTGGTACCCCGACAACTACCGCAAGCTCAACGAGCAAGGTGCACAGTTGGTGGCTGTGCCGGCCTTCGTGATTGGCCGCGAGACCTGGGACAAGCCTTGGCGCGGCTTCAAAAGCGTGTCGACGCCACCGGAAATCAGCCTCAAGCCCGAAGAACTCAGCGAAGGCGAAGCCTGGCACCGCCTGACCCTGATCAGCCAACAGCCCATCAGCCAGGCGACTGCCGGCATGAGCGTATTCCTGCGCGGGCAGTTCTTTGACATGGGCAGCGCCGGGCAAAGCTTCCTCAGCAGCAACGGCCAGGTGTTCGCCGACGGCAATGCCCATGGTGCACGCCTGCTGAACGTGTGGCTGTAAGGCGATGAAGCCGGTGCGGCTGGGGGATTTATCGGTGGGCTTTGTCCACACCCTGGCCGATGCGATCCACAGCCACGGCTTGGACCCGCAACCATTACTGCTGCAATACGGGCTCGACCCGGCGCGCCTGGCCGAGGCTGGCGCCCGCTTGTCGATCCCGCGCTATATGCGCCTGGGTTTTGCGGCCATCCAGCTGACCGGCGACCCCGGGCTGGGCCTGCGCATGGGCCAACTCAGCCGCCTGAGCCAGGCGGGCCTCGCCGGTGTTACCGCCGCCCAGGCGCCCACCGTGCGCGAAGCCGCACGCACCCTCACGCGTTTCGAAGCCTTGTACGGCTCCAACTATCGCGGCCAGTCAAGCTTTCACGAGGACGCCAACGGCGCCTGGCTGCGCTTCTATTCCATCAGCCCCTACAACGCCTATAACCGCTTTGTGGTGGACTCGATCATCGCTGGCTGGCTGCATCAATTGTCGAGCCTTTGCCTGCAACCGGTGCAAGCGCAGCGCATCGAAATTGAGTTCCAGGCACCCGACTACAGCGAGCGCTACAGCGTGCTGGGAGATTGCCCGATCCAGTTTGGCGCCGAGCACAATCAACTGCGCCTGAGCCAGCAAACCCTGGGCATGCGCAACCCGCAACATTGCCCAAGTACCTGGCAGTTGCTGGTGCAGTTGTGTGAACGGGAACTGGAGCAGTTGACGCGCACCCGCAGCCTGCGCGAGCGCATTACCCGGTTGCTCGGGCCGATGCTCAATGGTGGCCGGGAACCCGACCTGGAAGAAGTGGCGTCACGCTTGAAACTGCCCACCTGGACCTTGCGGCGCAAGCTGGCGGAGGAAGGGACTCAGTTCCGGGCGATTCTCAACGACACTCGCCGCGACCTGGCCATGACCTACATTCGCGATACCGAACTGGCGTTCGGTGAAATTGCCTATCTGCTTGGTTTTGCTTCAGCGGAAGCCTTTCAACGAGCCTTCAAGCGCTGGAACAACCAGACCCCAGGGGAATTTCGCCGCAGTCAGCGGCATTCCGCCTGACGTCTGTCTTACAGCTCGGTGGCATCATCGGCCGGATCCAGCGGATCCAGTTCAAAGGCCTGGTACTCCAGCAATTCTTCCTGGTATTCGTCCATGGTTGACTCCTTGTTTTATGAAAAGGGGTTGCTAAGTGACCTGCACAACCAGCCTAAAGTGCCGTCATGACGAAAAAATGTCCGTGGCATGACGTTCCTGCACTTCAAGATGCGAGTTTTTTGAGGTGGACCGTTACTTCATTGCACTGGCGGCCCTGAAGGCGCTGGCGGATGACGGGATGATCAGCCGCGCCAGGGTGGCGCAGGCGATCAGCCGCTACGGGATCAACGTCGACAAGGCCAACCCCGTAGCGGTGTAGTTACTGCGCAGGCGTCGGCAGGGGCGGAATCACTTCGGTCGGCGCCGGCAGTGCCGGGTTGGTGGCCTCTGGCGCCGGTGCCGGGGTTTCCTTTGGCGCAATTGGCGCAGGCTCTGCCGGCGGTACGACCGGCTCCGATGCCGCAGGCTCTATCGCCGGCACAACGGGGGCTGCCGGTGTGGCGGGGACTTCTTTTGGCGCTTCTTTAGGCGCCTCAACCTTATCGGCTGCCGGGGCTACCGGGGCTGCCTTCGGCTCTGGAATGCCCAGGTCAGCCTTGGGTTTCTCTGGAATATGCGCAGCCTTTTTCACTTCCTGCGGCAGGAAAACGTCCACCAGGGCGAAGTAACGGTCGTAGAACTTTGGCGCAGACACCGTCTCGCTGGCCACCTTGACCATCGAATCATCGGTGGAACCAATCGGCATCGACACCGAGCCCAGCACACCCACGCCGAGACTGGCGGAGTTGTTGACCTTCTTCAGCGCGTAGCGGTCCTGCAAGGCGTTGGCGAACATCGTCGAGTGATGATCACCACTGCCATCGTCGGCACACACCACGTTGAAACTGATTTGCAGGTGAGTCTCGCCGGTCTGCTGGAAACTCTTGTTACCCACTACCAGCTTTGGATCGCTGCTGGTGATGATGTAACCCTGGCTCAACAGCGCACGGCGCGCCGCTTCGCAGGCCGCGGTGTCACTGACCGGGTAATCACGGGAAAACGTACCGGAGTCGTCGAAATTCTCATGTTCATAAATAGCGGTCTTGGGTGACGAGCAGCCCGCAGCGCCCGCCAGCACCAGCGCTACCCCGAGGCTACGCAAGTGAAATGATGTCGACATCGAAAATCCTGAGGAAAACAGTCAGGCCGGTATTGTGCAACAGAACGTGGCCTTGGCGCGCGAATTCCTGTCGGTAAAACGTCACAACCTTATGGAACGGTGTCTGCAGGAAAAAGCCGCTCACCCATATGGTCAATAAACACACGCAATTTTGCCGAGGCATGGCGACTTGATGGCCAGAGCATCCAAAAGCTGCCGCTGTGTTCCAGGTAGTAGTCGAGTACCCGTTGCAGCCGGCCCTGCTCCACCGACTCGCGGACCATGAAATCTGGCAGGCAGGCAATGCCCAGGCCTTCATGGGCCACGTGCATCAGCGATTCGATGGTGGTGGAGACCAGCGGCGCGCGCAGCACCGGCTCGGGCATGCCTAATTCCGGGCGCAGCGGCCAGGCTTCCAGTTTGCCGGTGGCGCAGAACTTGTGCCGCAGGCAGGCATGGTCGCTCAAGTCCCGGGGCAGGCGCGGCGCACCGTGCTGGCGCAAGTAGTCGGGCGAGGCCACCAGCACCAGGCGGTAATACCCGAGGTGACGGGCCATCAAGCGGGAGTCCTCGGGCTTGCCGGTACGGATCACCGCATCAAAGCCTTCTTCGATCACGTCCACCATGCGGTCGGAGAAGTCCACGTCCAGCTCGATCTCGGGATAGGCCCGCATGAAATCCGTCAGCACCGGCATCAACAGGCCGCGCACTTGCGGCAGGCTGATACGCAGCTTGCCCCGTGGGGTGGCGGATGCCTGGCTCAGTTCCTGTTCGGCGGCCTCGACCTCGGCCAGGATGCGCCGGGAGCGTTCGAGAAACAGCGCACCCTCGCTGGTCAACGTGATACTGCGGGTACTGCGATGGAACAACCGCACACCCAAACGTTCTTCGATGCGCGCGATGCTTTTGCCAATGGCCGAGGACGACACCCCGAGCATGCGCCCGGCCTCGGTAAAGCTGCGGGTTTCTGCCACCTGCACAAACACTGAAATACTGCCCAGGCTGTCCATCGTCTCGCTCCCGAGGATTGCGGACGTTGGCGTCCGATAAGTTCGGAACCTTAGCCTGTTTTTCTATGCCCCGCAGCCCCCTACTCTGGTTCCCTGCCCATTTGTCTGAAAACCGGAGCCACGAAACATGAGCGACAGCGCCTTACCGTCCCCAACGCTTGCCGCGAGCCGTGAACGACTGCCCTTGGGTGGCTTGCTGGCACTGGCCACCGCCGGCTTCATCACCATCCTCACTGAGGCCATGCCAGCGGGCCTGCTGCCGCAAATGGGCGCCGACCTCGCAGTGTCCGAAGCCTTGGTGGGCCAATTGGTGACCCTCTACGCCCTCGGCTCACTGTTAGCCGCCATCCCCCTGACCATCGCCACCCGGGGCTGGCGCAGGCGGCCCTTGCTGATGATTGCCATCGGCGGGTTTGCCTTGGTCAACAGCGTCACGGCGTTTTCCAGCGACTACCTGCTGACCCTCGTAGCGAGGTTCTTCGCCGGGGTATTCGCAGGGTTGCTTTGGGCGCTGCTGGCCGGATACGCCAGCCGCATGGTTGCGCCGCACCTGCAGGGCCGGGCAATTGCCGTGGCCATGCTCGGGGCACCGCTGGCCTTGTCACTGGGTGTGCCCGCCGGGACGTTCCTGGGCACCGCCGTAGGCTGGCGCCTGAGCTTTGCGATCATGACCGGCCTTACCGTTGTGCTGCTGGCCTGGGTGCGCTGGCAGGTTCCGGACTTCGCCGGGGAACACGCGGAAAAGCGTCTGGGGCTGCGTCAGGTACTGGCATTGCCGGGGATTCGTGCGGTGCTGTTTGTGACCTTTACCTACGTGCTGGCCCACAACATTCTCTATACCTATATCGCGCCGTTTTTGGTGCCCGCCGGGATTGCCGCAGACATTGACCAAGTGCTGCTGGTGTTTGGCCTGGCGGCGCTGCTGGGCATCTGGATCGTTGGCGCGCTGATTGATCAGCGGCTGCGCGCCTTATTGGTCATCAGTTGCGCAATGTTCGCGCTGTCGGCATTGGCATTGGCGTTCTGGATTACCTCACCGATAGTCATCTACACCACGGTTGCATTGTGGGGCCTGGCATTTGGCGGCCTGCCGGCACTGCTGCAGACGGCATTGGCCAAGGCGGCCGGGGCTTCAGCCGATGCCGCGCAGTCGATGCTGGTGACCGTATGGAACCTGGGCATCGCCGGTGGCGGCCTGCTCGGCGGCATGTTGCTGCAGGGTTGGGGAGTGACCTCGTTTCCGTGGGCGGTCGCCGCATTGATCGTGCTGGCCCTGACAGCATCGCTTCGTTTAACCGATGTTCAAACAGAAACGTGACGTGATGTTTCTTAACTCTTATGATCGCCCTGGGTGCGTTGCTGCATACGGCACGGCGCAGGTTAAAGGATAAGCATTGGTCGGGCCGCCAATGGAGACTTGTCGTGCCTGATAAACACCCTGCTATTCCTCGCCCCCAGGTTTTGGTCGAAGGCGCGCTGTCTGCATTGGAGCGATTTTCACGCATCGAAGCGGTCAGCGGCATCGTGTTGCTGCTGGCAGCGATCGTCGCGCTGATCTGGGCCAACAGCCCGGTCGCCGACTCCTACGAACACTTCTGGAATACCCCGCTCACTGTCGGGCTGGGAGATTTCACGGTCTCGCGCTCGTTGCACTTCCTGGTGAACGACGGTTTGATGACCATCTTCTTCCTGGTGGTGGGCGCCGAGATTCGCCAGGAGATCAAGGACGGCGCACTCGCCAACCTGAAACTGGCCACCTTGCCTTTGGGTGCGGCATTGGGTGGCGTGCTGATGCCGGCGCTGATCTACACCCTGCTCAACCATGGCACCGCAGCGGCCAGTGGCTGGGCGGTGCCCACCGCCACCGACATCGCGTTCGCCGTGGGTGTGCTGGCATTGCTGGGTAAATCAATCCCCGCTGGCGTGCGCATCCTGTTGCTGGCGCTGGCGATCATTGATGACATCGTCGCCATCCTGATCATTGCGATCTTCTATACCGCGAGCCTCGACTACATGGGCCTGGTGATCGCGGCCTGCGGCTTGGCGCTGGTGCTGGTGCTTCAACGGATGGGAGTCGGCAAGGCCGTTGTGTACCTGCTGCCGGGGGCAATTGTGTGGTTTGGGCTGCTGAAGACGGGTGTACACCCGACGCTCGCGGGCGTAATGCTTGGCCTGATGACGCCTGTCACTTCCAGACCCACCCGGGAACGCCCTCTCGACACTATCGGTCGCACGTTCAATGAGCTGATGGACCGGCTTTCGCAGTCAGCTGAAAGCGCGCATCAAGTCGCCAAACCGTTAAAGCAATTGCGACAGGCCCAGCGGGAAATGTTACCGCCGGTGCAGCGCATTCAAGCGGGCTTGCACCCTTGGGTGGCCTTCGGCGTAATGCCGCTGTTTGCCCTGGCTAACGCCGGGGTGAGTCTGCAAGGGTTCAACCTCGGCGACCCACTGCCTCACGGAGTATTCATGGGCGTCATCCTGGCATTGGTACTCGGCAAGCCGCTGGGTGTGATGCTGGCGAGTGTCGTGCTGGTCAAACTGAACATCTGCAAACTGCCGGAAGGCGTGACCTGGAACGGCGTCGCCCTGGTGGGCCTGCTGGCGGGGATTGGTTTTACCATGTCGATTTTCATCTCGTCGCTGGCCTTCTCCGATCCGGCGCTGTTGTCGGCCGCCAAGCTGAGTGTGCTGACCGCGTCGTCCCTGGCCGCCGTGATTGGCCTGACGTGGGGCAAGCTCAAGTTTGCTCGTTGACTCAGTCGCCGGTGGATTGTTGTTGAGTCAAACCGGAAATCGCGGCGATGACCTTTGTCACCAACTCGGCAACCGCGATTTCCCCGTTCAACCGAATGGCAGGTGTAGTCATCTGCTTGAGCCACAGCTCATGCCTGGGCCGGCTGCGCCCCGCCCGGCTGCCAGCCTCATAGCTTTGAGCCCATATGAGAAATTTGCGGTGGTTCTCGTGCATATCGCCGCCCGGCAAGATCCGCGAGCCAAACCGTTGCGATTCGCGCGATTTCAAGCGCTCGATTCGCAGTGCCGTTGGTGTGTCGAGGAACACCACCAGGTCAGCGTTTTGAATCACCTCGGCGCCCCAGCCATCCATTGATCCGGACAGCACCCAAGGGGAATCAGCAAGCGCTTGAATCAGCAACGCGATCCGCTCTTCAGGTGGGCGTGATTTTTCAAAGGGAGGGTCAGTGGGGTACCAGTAGTAATCATCGACATCCACATAACGCAGGTGAAGGCTGCCTGCCAGAGCGGCGCCCAAGGTACTCACGCCTGCGCCCGAAGCGCCGCTGATGTAGATCCGTTTGCTCACGGCTTGCTCTCCTGAATCATCGACTGAACGCCCCCCGAATACTACGGATAAAAAAAGACCCCGGCCTCTTCAGGCCGGGGTCTTTTTATTCAGGCTGTTACGAGATCAGAACTTCTTGATCTCAGCCTTGGTTTCCAACTGCTTGCGGTAGGCGGCGAAGTCTTGCTGACCCACACGAGAGGCGAGGAAGCGGCGGTACTGAGCCTTCTCGTCATCATTCGGGGCAGCAGCTTCATTGACCGCGTTCAAGCGCACGATCATCAGGCTACCGTCCGGCAAGGTCACGCTGGTGAAGGTCGGCTTGTCCTTGGCCGCAGGCTTGGGCATGCGGAACAGGGCTTGCAGCACGGCAGGCTCGATACCTTCCTGGCCACGGGTGGCCGCTTCGGTGACTTTCCAGGCCTGGCCGTCAACCGGCTGGTTCAGCGGGGTCTTGCCATCACGCAGGCTGGCAATCAGCTCGTCCGCGTGAGTCTTCGCCGCAGCACTTGCGCGCTCCTTGGTCAACTGGGCGCGAATGGCCGTGGAAACGCTTTCCAGTGGCAACTGGGTAGGCTTCAAGTGCTCTTTGGCACGCAGCACCACGATGGTTTCCGGATCCAGCTCGATGGCGCTGCTGTTGGCACCTTCATCCAGTACTTCAGGGCTGAACGCTGCGGTTACCACAGCACGGTTTGCAGCGATGCCTTCGCCACCTTCACGGCCAAACGGCGCGGAGGTGTGCACGGTCAGCTTAAGGTCCGACGCGGGCTGGGCCAGGTCGGAAGCTTCGAATGCAGCGTCTTCCAGTTGCTTGGTCGCGTCGACGAAACGCTGTTCAACCTGTTGGGTCTTGAGCTCGCGGGTCAGCTTGTCTTTCAGGCTGGCGAACGATGGCACTTCAGGTGCTTCAACGCCCAACAACTTGATCAGGTGCCAGCCGAAGCTCGAACGCACCGGTGCCGAGACCTGGTCCTTGTTCAACGCGTACAGCGCTGTTTCGAAGGCTGGGTCGTAGACGCCAGGGCCAGCGAAACCGAGGTCACCGCCGTTGTTCGCAGAACCCGGGTCCTGAGAGAACTCCTTGGCCAGGGCTTCGAACTTCTCGCCTTTGGCCAGGCGTGCCTGGATCTCTTCGATCTTGGCCTTGGCCTGCTCGTCAGTGGTCTTGTCGTTGACTTCGATCAGGATGTGCGCCGCGCGACGCTGTTCAGCGAGGTTGGCGGTTTCTTTCTGATAGAGAGCTTGCAGCTCATCGTCCTTGACCGTGACCTGGTCGAAGAAGGAAGCCTTCTTCAGTTCCAGGTAATCGATAACCACCTGGTCCGGAGTCATGAACTCTTTGGCGTGCTGGTCGTAGTAAGCCTTGACCTCGTCGTCGGTGAGTTTTACCGCACCCGGGTTGGCCTTGACGCTGACGGTGGCGAAATCGCGGGTCTGTTTTTCCAGACGGGCAAAAGCGAGCACTTCGGCATCGGTAACAAACCCGCTGCCGGCAATGCCTGCACGAACCTGGCCGATCAGCATTTCCTGGCTCAACATCTGGCGAAATTGCATACGGCTGTAGCCCAGCTGACGGATCACCTGGTCAAAACGTTCAGCGTTGAACTGGCCATCCACCTGGAATTCCGGCGTCTGCAGGATCACTTGATCCAGCGCAGCTTCGGAGAAAGCGAATTTCGAATCGGCCGCGCCTTGCAGCAGCAACTTGCGATCGATCAGGCTTTTGAGGGCGGCGTCGCGCAGCAGCTTTTCGTCCAGCAAGGAAGCATCGAAGTCCTTGCCCAGCTGTTGCATCAGCTGACGACGTTGCATGTCGACTGCCTGGCCCAGTTCGCTTTGGGTGATTTCTTCACCGTTGACCTTGGCCACGTCCTGCTTGTTGTTGGTCGAAGCCTGAAAAATAGCCTCGATACCGGTGAACGCCATCAATGCGACGATGATCCCGATAATAGTCTTGGCAATCCAGCCTTGTGAATTGTCCCTGATATTCTGCAGCATGCGTCCCCCAGAAACGGTTGAACTTCAAAATTAGGCAACCGTGGAGCGTGGGTAGAGTCCGGATAGAAGAAAGGCGCATCCGAGGATGCGCCTTCTCGTAACTGGCGGAGCGGACGGGGGTTTGAACCCACACCCCCGGCGTGGCGACCCAATGGATGCTCGGGTCAGCTGCCGCTCCGCTGCCAGGTCAGACCTGCGTCCGACCCGGATGGGTAAGGCTTGAGCGAAGCTTAGTTAACCGCTTCTTTCAGGGCTTTACCGGCTTTGAAGCCTGGTTTTTTGGCAGCGGCGATTTGCAGAGCCTTGCCAGTCTGTGGGTTACGGCCAGTGCGAGCTGGACGATCGGTCACAGAGAAAGTACCGAAACCCACCAGTACCACAGAGTCGCCGGCCTTGAGAGCGCCAGTGACGGATTCGATTACTGCGTCCAGCGCACGGCCAGCAGCGGCTTTCGGGATATCAGCAGATGCAGCGATAGCATCAATCAGTTCCGACTTGTTCACTCTAAGTCCCCTTATATCTATTGAGTATGATTCTAAGTTTTTTGGTGAAAGCAAAAACCAGTGCTGAATGGCCTACAGACACTTAAGAGCCGCTTTATAACAAGGGCTCTAAAAAGCTGTCAAGGAAGCCCTCAGGCTTAAACGTATTAATGCGTGCTAATTCTTTCCTTAGAGTCAGTCTCGCGTTTTTCGTCCTTCGCGACTATCTCCGGAGCCACATCCGGCAAGGGCTCCGGCGCGTATTGCAGCGCAATTTGCAGGACCTCGTCAATCCATTTAACCGGTTTAATCTGCAGATCCTGCTTGATATTGTCAGGAATCTCCTTCAAGTCGCGAACATTCTCTTCAGGAATGATCACGGTCTTGATACCACCCCGGTGTGCAGCCAGCAATTTCTCTTTGAGGCCACCAATGGCCAGCACTTGCCCACGCAGGGTGATTTCCCCAGTCATGGCGACATCGGCACGCA
Organism: Pseudomonas sp. Bout1; assembly: GCF_034314165.1. Classification (GTDB taxonomy): domain Bacteria; phylum Pseudomonadota; class Gammaproteobacteria; order Pseudomonadales; family Pseudomonadaceae; genus Aquipseudomonas. The sequence continues at coordinate 4,796,438 of NZ_JAVIWK010000001.1, forward strand.
CCGGAATCCCGGTCAGGGCTGATACCAGTGCCGTGCACATGCCTACACCAGCGCTAGGGCCGTCTTTGGGCGTCGCCCCTTCCGGCATATGGATGTGGGTGTCGTGCTTCTCGTGGAAGTCCAGGGGGATCCCCAGGCTTCTGGCGCGGCTGCGCACCACGGTCTGCGCGGCGGTAATGGACTCGACCATCACATCACCCAGGGAACCGGTCTTGATCAGTTGCCCTTTGCCCGGGATAACGGCAGCCTCGATGGTCAGCAATTCGCCGCCCACCTGGGTCCATGCCAGGCCTGTGACCTGACCCACCTGGTCCTGCTGTTCAGCCAGGCCGTAGCGGAATTTACGCACGCCCAGGAAGTGTTCCAGCAGGTCAGCGGTGACCTTCACCGAGAAGCGTTTTTCCAGCGCATGTTCCTTCACGGCCTTACGGCAGATCTTCGCCAGTTGACGCTCAAGGCCCCGTACACCGGCCTCGCGGGTGTAGAAACGAATGATGTCGCGGATCGCGTCGGCATCAAATTCGATCTCGCCTTTTTTCAGGCCGTTGGCCGCAATCTGCTTGGGCGAGAGGTATTTGACGGCAATGTTGATCTTCTCGTCTTCGGTGTAACCCGGCAGACGAATCACTTCCATCCGGTCCAGCAAGGCTGGCGGAATATTCATCGAGTTGGAGGTGCACAGGAACATTACGTCGGACAGGTCGTAGTCGACTTCCAGGTAATGGTCGTTGAAATTGTGGTTCTGCTCGGGGTCGAGCACTTCCAGCAAGGCAGATGCCGGATCGCCACGCATGTCGCTGCCCATCTTGTCGATTTCATCAAGCAGGAACAGCGGGTTGCGCACGCCCACCTTTGTCATCTTTTGAATCAATCTTCCTGGCATCGAACCGATATAAGTCCGGCGATGACCACGAATTTCGGCTTCATCACGCACGCCACCCAAGGCCATGCGTACGAATTTACGGTTGGTGGCGTGGGCAATCGACTCCGCCAGCGAGGTTTTACCCACACCAGGAGGGCCGACCAGGCACAACACCGGACCGCGAATCTTCTTCACGCGCTTTTGCACGGCAAGGTATTCGAGGATGCGTTCTTTGACTTCTTCGAGGCCGTAGTGATCGGCATCGAGAATGTCTTCGGCGCGGGCCAGGTCCAGGCGCACTTTGGTCTGGGCCTTCCACGGCACCTGCACCAGCCAGTCGATGTAGGAACGAACCACAGTGGCTTCGGCCGACATCGGCGACATCTGCTTGAGCTTGTTCAGCTCGGCGGTGGCTTTGGTCAACGCGTCTTTCGGCAGGCCAGCAGCATCGATACGCTTTTTCAGCTCTTCGATTTCGTTGTGGCCTTCTTCGCTGTCGCCGAGCTCCTTCTGAATGGCCTTCATCTGCTCATTCAGGTAGTACTCGCGCTGGCTGCGCTCCATTTGCTTTTTGACACGGCCACGGATGCGCTTCTCAACCTGCAGCAGGTCGATTTCGGCATCCAGCAGCGCCAGGACGTGTTCGACCCGGGCCGACAAATCGATAATTTCCAGAATGTCCTGCTTCTGCTCGATCTTCAGCGCCATGTGCGCGGCCATGGTGTCGACCAGGCGGCTAGGCTCATCAATGCTGTTGAGGGAAGAGAGGACTTCTGCGGGGACTTTCTTGCCCAGTTGCACGTATTGCTCGAACTGGGACAGCAGGCTGCGCACGAACACTTCGGATTCGCGCTCAGGGGCGTCGACTTCGTCGATCAGCGCCACTTCGGCACGCAGGTGGCCGTCCACTTCCATGAAGCGCTCGACCGCACCGCGCTGCTCACCTTCCACCAGCACCTTGACGGTGCCATCAGGCAGCTTGAGCAGTTGCAGGACAGTTGCAACGGTACCAACGCGATACAGGGCGTCTTCGCCTGGATCATCGTCAGCAGGATTTCTCTGGGCCAGCAGCAGGATCTGCTTGTCGCCCGTCATCGCGGCCTCGAGGGCTTCGATAGACTTCTCGCGCCCCACGAACAGCGGGATAACCATGTGCGGATAGACGACGACATCACGCAACGGCAGGAGAGGCAATTCAATGGTTGTCTTCATGATTTCGCCTCTATGACAGATGAAAGTAACTTGAAACCAAGATGGGGGCTGCCTGCAAAAAAAACAAGCGTAATGGCATCAGTTAAACGCAGTAAAAACAAAGGGGCCCCTGAAGGCCCCTTTATTTTGTACAGCTCTGCGGTGCAACGCTTACGCGTCTGGCGCAGCCTTGGCAGCCGGCTCACTGTTTTCGTAGATATACAGTGGCTTGGACTTGCCTTCTATAACGCTTTCGTCGATCACCACTTTACTCACCTCGGACTGCGAGGGGATTTCGTACATGGTGTCGAGCAGTACGCCTTCGAGGATCGAGCGCAAACCACGGGCGCCGGTCTTGCGCTCCAGTGCCCGCTTGGCCACCGATTTGAGCGCGTCAGCACGGAACTCAAGGTCCACACCTTCCATCTCGAACAGCTTGGCGTATTGCTTGGTCAGGGCGTTTTTCGGCTCGGTGAGGATCTGCATCAATGCAGCCTCATCCAACTCGTCCAACGTCGCCAGCACTGGCAGACGGCCAACGAATTCCGGGATCAGACCGAACTTGACCAGATCGTCAGGCTCGACTTCACGCAGGGATTCACCGACTTTCTTGCCTTCTTCCTTGCTGCGTACTTCTGCACTGAAGCCAATGCCGCCACGGGTGGAACGGTTTTGAATAACCTTTTCCAGACCGGAGAACGCACCGCCACAGATGAACAGGATGTTGCGCGTATCAACCTGAAGGAATTCCTGCTGTGGATGCTTGCGGCCGCCTTGTGGCGGTACGGAAGCAACAGTCCCTTCGATCAGTTTCAACAGCGCTTGCTGCACGCCTTCACCGGAAACGTCCCGGGTGATCGACGGGTTGTCGGATTTGCGCGAAATCTTGTCGATTTCATCGATGTAGACAATGCCCATCTGGGCCTTTTCCACGTCGTAGTCGCATTTCTGCAGCAGCTTCTGAATGATGTTCTCAACGTCTTCACCTACGTAACCAGCCTCGGTGAGCGTGGTTGCATCGGCAATGGTGAAGGGAACGTTCAGCAGGCGAGCCAGGGTTTCTGCAAGCAGGGTTTTACCCGAACCTGTAGGACCGATCAGCAAGATGTTGCTTTTGCCGAGCTCGACGTCGTCACTTTTCTTGTCACGCTGGTTCAGACGCTTGTAGTGGTTGTACACCGCTACGGCCAGAACCTTCTTTGCACGCTCTTGACCAATCACATACTGATCAAGGATGCCGCTGATTTCTTTGGGCGAAGGCAATTTATGCGCGCTGCTTTCGGCCTGGGCTTCCTGCACCTCCTCACGGATGATGTCATTGCACAGGTCGACGCACTCGTCGCAGATAAAGACCGAGGGGCCGGCAATCAACTTGCGTACTTCATGCTGGCTTTTGCCACAGAAGGAGCAATAGAGCAGCTTGCCGTTGTCCTCGCCGTTGCGGGTGTCAGTCATTCGTTCGATCCAAATCCGATAGGCTTGCAACACAAGATGAAGGCTATTGAGGGCTTTTTCAAGTCCACCGGTGGTCGGACTTGCCGACCAGCCCTATTTTGAGCTGCTTATATTAAGCGGGGCGCTTTTCGATCACTGCGTCGATCAACCCGTATTCACGTGCGGCTTCGGCGCTCATGAAGTTATCGCGGTTGGTGTCGCGCTCGATCTCTTCCAAGGTGTGCCCGCTATGCTTGGCCATCAGCGTGTTGAGACGCTCACGAATAAAGAGGATTTCCTTGGCATGGATTTCGATGTCCGACGCCTGGCCCTGGAAACCGCCCAGTGGCTGGTGAATCATCACGCGCGAGTTCGGCAGGCAGTAACGCTTGCCCTCAGCACCAGCGGTCAGCAGGAAAGCACCCATGCTGCACGCCTGACCGATACAGGTGGTCGATACGTTCGGCTTGATGAACTGCATGGTGTCGTAGATCGACATGCCTGCAGTGACCGAGCCGCCCGGGGAGTTGATGTAGAGATGGATGTCCTTGTCCGGGTTTTCCGCTTCAAGGAACAGCAGCTGCGCACAGATCAGGTTGGCCATGTAGTCCTCTACCGGGCCAACCAGAAAAATCACTCGCTCCTTGAGCAGGCGCGAGTAGATGTCATAGGCGCGTTCGCCACGAGCAGATTGCTCGACAACCATCGGGACCAGGCCGCCAGCGGCCTGGATATCAGAGTTCTGCTGAATATACGAATTACGGAACATGCTCTGCAGTTACTCCCAAATAGTCATGTCTTGAATACGCATAAGCCAGCGCGAGGCTGGCTTATGGGTGTATTTTCAAACGAGTTGAGCGATCAGTCGGCTTGTGCTGCTTCAGCCGGCTTGACTGCTTCTTCGTAAGAGACCGCTTTATCGGTCACCTTAGCCTTCTGCAGAACAGTATCCACAACTTGTTCTTCCAGCACAACCGAACGCACTTCGTTCAGCTGCTGGTCGTTCTTGTAGTACCAGGACACAACAGCCTCAGGCTCCTGGTAGGCCGAAGCCATTTCCTGGATCATTTCGCGAACGCGGGTTTCGTCAGGCTTGAGGTCGAATTGCTTGACCACTTCAGCCACGATCAGGCCCAGCACTACGCGGCGCTTGGCTTGTTCTTCGAACAGCTCGGCCGGCAGTTGGTCAGGCTTGATGTTGCCACCGAACTGCTGAACAGCCTGCACGCGCAGACGATCAACTTCGTTGGACAGCAGGGCCTTAGGCACTTCGATCGGGTTGGAGGCCAGCAGACCGTCCATCACCTGGTTCTTGACCTTGGATTTGATCGCCTGGCGCAGCTCACGCTCCATGTTCTTGCGAACTTCGGTGCGGAAACCTTCGATACCGGTTTCCTTGATGCCGAACTGGTTGAAGAATTCTTCGTTCAGTTCTGGCAGCTTAGGCTCGGAAACGGTGTTGACGGTCACGGTGAACTCGGCGGCTTTGCCAGCCAGGTCCAGGTTCTGGTAGTCAGCCGGGAAAGTCAGGTTCAGAACGCGTTCTTCGCCGGCTTTAGCGCCAACCAGGCCGTCTTCGAAACCAGGAATCATGCGGTTGGAACCCAGCACCAGCTGAGTGCCTTTGGCGGAGCCGCCAGCGAATACTTCGCCGTCAACCTTGCCAACGAAATCGATGTTCAGCTGGTCTTCGTTCTGGGCAGCGCGCTCGACCACTTCAAAACGAGTGTTCTGCTTGCGCAGGATTTCCAGCATGTTGTCCAGATCGGAGTCAGCAACATCAGCGCTCAGGCGCTCGATAGCGATCGAATCGAAACCGGCAACTTCGAACTCAGGGAACACTTCGAAGATTGCAACGTATTCCAGGTCCTTGCCTGCTTCCAGGGACTTTGGCTCGATGGAAGGCGAGCCAGCCGGGTTCAGCTTTTGCTCGACAACGGCTTCGTAGAAGGAAGCCTGGATCACGTCACCTACAGCTTCCTGACGCGCATCGGCACCGAAGCGGCGCTTGATTTCGCTCATTGGCACTTTGCCTGGACGGAAACCGGCGATCTTGGCCTTTTGGGCAGTCTGCTGCAGACGCTTGTTGACCTGGGTCTCGATGCGCTCGGCCGGCACGGTGATGCTCATGCGGCGCTCAAGAGCAGAAGTATTTTCAACAGAAACTTGCATGGATATTCCTCGTTGCACAGACGTTAGCTGGCCGTTTCCGACCCCAGAATCAAGGGCATGCATTCTAGTGGGTCAAACTCAAGAAGTCACCCTACTGAAAACGGGTAAAAAAACAGCAGGCAATTTATAGGTGCGAATGCACGAGTGCACCTCGCCCCGGTGGCAAATACATCCCATCACGCCAGGGCTCTGCGCCAACCCTTCTATATATAGAAGCGGTTGCCAATCATCTCCCTGACAACCGGCCCTGCAGGCAAGGCCGGCGAGCAGTGCAGCATCATCGCGAAACATAAATACGACGAAACGCCCTCCCCCTGCAGCCCAACACCTGCGACTGCGTTAAAACTAAAACCGCTGAAACAAAAAAGGCGCCAGACTATTAATCTGGCGCCTTTCGAAATATGGGGTGGACGAAGGGGATCGAACCCTCGACAACGGGAGTCACAATCCCGTGCTCTACCAACTGAGCTACGCCCACCATATTGCGTGACCAAAAAGCCCGTCAAAATGGCTATTTGTTGAGCTTCATGAGGACCAAGCAGGCCTTCACAAAACTTTATTTGGTGCGGATGAAGAGACTCGAACTCTTACACCTTGCGGCGCTGGAACCTAAATCCAGTGTGTCTACCAATTCCACCACATCCGCGCTTGAAGCTTTTAAAGCAAAGGCGCCAGACTATTAATCTGGCGCCTTTTTAAATATGGGGTGGACGAAGGGGATCGAACCCTCGACAACGGGAGTCACAATCCCGTGCTCTACCAACTGAGCTACGCCCACCATATTGCGCCACTTGTGCCAAAGCTGCCTAATGGCGCACCCGGCAGGACTCGAACCTGCGACCATCCGCTTAGAAGGCGGATGCTCTATCCAGCTGAGCTACGGGCGCCTTATTAATCTGTACTCTTGGAGGATTACAAACTAACCAGTGCTAGGCTGTGCCCGACAAGTGCGACGAATAGTATAGATGCACCCGAAACCCGTCAAATCCTTTTTATAAAAAATTCATTTTATTTAAGGGGTTAGGGGAATTTGCAGACCAAGCGCCTTTGCCCTCACGCCACGGCATGCGAGAATGCGCGCACTTTTCTTCCCCCTCTCGATGGTTAATCACGCGTAATGACTGCACAACTTATCGACGGCAAATCAATCGCCGCCAGCCTGCGCCAGCAGATCGCCAAACGAGTCGCCGAGCGCAGCCAACAAGGCCTGCGCACGCCGGGCCTCGCGGTGATCCTGGTCGGCAGCGATCCTGCCTCTCAGGTTTATGTCTCGCACAAGCGTAAAGACTGTGAAGAGGTCGGCTTTATCTCCAAAGCCTATGACTTGCCTTCCAACACCACCCAGCAAGCCCTCACCGACCTGATCGACAGCCTCAATGACGATCCGGCCATCGACGGCATCCTGCTGCAACTGCCATTGCCCGAGCACCTGGACGCGTCCAAATTGCTTGAGCGCATCCGCCCGGACAAAGACGTCGACGGCTTCCACCCTTATAACGTCGGCCGCCTGGCCCAGCGTATCCCGCTGCTGCGCCCATGCACCCCGAAGGGCATCATGACCCTGCTGGAAAGCACCGGCGTCGACCTGTACGGCCTCGACGCGGTCATCGTCGGCGCATCGAACATCGTCGGTCGCCCGATGGCCATGGAGCTGCTGCTGGCCGGCTGCACCGTGACCGTCACCCACCGCTTCACCAAGGACCTGGCCGGTCATGTTGGCCGCGCCGACCTGGTGGTCGTCGCCGCCGGCAAGCCGGGCCTGGTCAAGGGTGAGTGGATCAAGCAAGGCGCCATCGTTATCGACGTGGGCATCAACCGCCAGGACGATGGCAAGCTGGTGGGCGACGTGGTGTACGAAACCGCCCTGCCCCGTGCCGGCTGGATTACTCCGGTACCCGGCGGCGTTGGCCCGATGACCCGCGCCTGCCTGCTGGAAAACACCCTGTACGCAGCCGAAACCCTGCACAGCTAATAACCAGCCGCTCTGAAAAAGCCCTGCCTTATCGCAGGGCTTTTTATTGGCCGGATAAAAAGTACTTTTTTCTTTGTTTTTAAGGGGTTTCATCTGTTTCTAGAAGAACATTCGACAGTTTCTGATCCATACTTCTAGAATGTAACGTTATTTGTCAGAACCTCCGTTGCAGAACGGTATATCCCTACTTTTTTAGCGAGTTCATCCGCGTGAAAATTCACCTTTCCATCATCAGCCTATTTTTTGCATTTACAGGCACCTTCGCGAGCGCAAGCGAAACCACTATCGCCCCCCGCGACATGTCCACCCTGCACATCGCCTCTGGCAGTGCGATGGTGGTAGACCTGCAAACCAACAAAGTCATTTATGCTAGCAACCCGGATGTCATCGTGCCGATCGCCTCGGTCAGCAAACTGATGACCGGCCTGATCGTGCTGGAAGCCAAGCAGAATATGGATGAATACATCGACATCAACATCAAGGACACGCCGGAGATGAAAGGCGTGTTCTCCCGGGTCAAGATCGGCAGCGAGATGCCGCGCAAAGAGATGTTGCTGATTGCCCTGATGTCCTCGGAAAACCGCGCCGCCGCCAGCCTCGCCCACCACTACCCGGGCGGCTACCCGGCCTTCATCGCAGCAATGAACGCCAAGGCCAAGGCACTGGGCATGACCAGTACCCATTATGTGGAACCTACCGGCCTGTCGATCCATAACGTGTCCACCGCCCGCGACCTGAGCAAGCTGCTGGCCGCCGCACGCAAGTACCCGATGCTCAGCCAGTTGAGCACCACCAAGGAAAAGACCGTCTCGTTCCGCAAACCCAACTACACCCTGGGTTTCTCCAACACTGACCACCTGATCAACCGCGCCAACTGGGACATCAAGCTGACCAAGACCGGCTTTACCAACCAGGCCGGCCATTGCCTGGTGCTGGTGACCAGCATGGGTAATCGCCCGGTGTCGCTGGTGATCCTCGATGCCTTCGGCAAATTCACTCACTTTGCCGATGCCGGGCGCATCCGCAGCTGGGTCGAAACCGGCAAGAGCGGCTCTGTGCCAGACGTCGCATTGCGCTACAAGGCTGACAAAAACTTGAAGAACCGCCCACGGGCGAATGTTCAGGTCACCGAGTCCCGCTGATCCGTAAATAGCGACATAAAAAACGGCGCCCTTGAGCGCCGTTTTTTTATTTGGCCTGACTGGCCAGTGCCTTGACTGCTTGGGCCGCCGCCTGTTCCTGGCCCGCCTGGGCTGTGGCGCTGGCAGCCTGCTGCCAGCGCTGGGCGTCGACCTTGACCGGCAACTGGGTGGGCCGCTGAATAAGTACCGCCCACTTGCCGCCGTCTTTCCACGCCGACTCAAACGCACTGAAATCCATCGGCATGCGTCGCGCCAACCCTGTACGCAGCAACACCATGCTCTTCTGCTTGTTGTAACCCACCACCACGACATACCGCGGACCGGCCCAGAAGGTTGAGCCCAGGGTGATACGCGCCATCACCGGGTACCCGGCCGCAACCTGTGCCAGCAGCGCCGGCAGCTGATCTTCCAGCGGGTACACCAACATCCCGTATTCACGGGCGAGCACCTGCATATTGCGCTCAAGGTCCGCTTCAGCGCCCGGCAAATGCAGTGGCTTATCCAATAGCCCCGGTGTAATCACAATGCCTTGTTGGGACAGCATGCTGGCCAGGGCAGCCGGGCCACCAAGGTACGTCTCACCACGAAACGCCGGCACGCCCTTGAGTTCGACACTCTCCGGCAAGCCCGGGATGCTCGTGGGTTTTGGGTGCGAGGTGCAAGCCGCCAGCCCCATGAAACAGGCTGCGACCCACCAGGAGGTCTTAATGTTCGAGGGAAACCGCAACTTCTTCACTCACTTGATCAACGGCCGACGTGGGCCCCGATCATAGGATGCTCCGGGGCGCGGGTATAGCCTTGCGGCGCAGTAAAAGGCCCGCCATAGAGCAAACAAGTTGGACGCACACGACCATTGGTCAATAGCAGGCAACCTGCAGATAGCTAGACTGTCCATTGAGAAGACAGTGTGTGCCCTGTACCGGGCGAAAGGAGGCACTTATGAGCCTGACAACAACGATTCTGCTTTTGATCTGTGGCTGGCTGGCCGTTGCCGCCGCCATGCTGTGGGGCGTGATGCGCGTGACCCGCCGGCACCATCACCCACAGGTAAAACCCACGGCCCCCGGCAAGTTGAACAAACCCGCCGGGCACCACGCCTGACGCCCTAGCCAGGCATGCAACTGAAGTCCTCGGTCTGCGCCAGTTCCTTGCCGTGTGCGTCCTTCAACTCGGCGCGTACGGTTGTACCGAGGCTGGATTCCACCAGGGTGTAATGCTCACCGGCCTTGAAGTTGCTGTAGGTGACATGCCCGCGACAGTCCTGTTGGTTATCGTCCCCCGCTTCCTCTTCAAACAAGGTGACATCCAGGCGATGTGCGCCGGGCTTCACTTCGAAGTAGCGACCATCATTAATGTTTTTACCGTCTACCCGCTCGGCCATCAGGTCGTTGGGCGCCTCCTCTTGCAGGCCGATCCAGGCTTCGCTCGGGTCCGCCTTCGGCATCGGGCCGGCGCACGCCGACAACAGCAGGACCGCACTCAAGGCCGGGATCAACAACAAGGGTTTAAGAGACATGGCAGAACTCCAAATGGATAAAGAGTGAACGGGCAGAACAGCGCCTGTTCGATCGGTATCCAGCTTGGTACCCACGCCTTTGTTGAACAAATGAATACATATGAAAGGATCTTCAGCCGTTAACTAAATCTTCCTTCACCTGGCTGAAAGGTGCGTGTTAGGTGGGTCCGTCAAGACTGCGAGCGTTTGCAATCCAACTCCTTTGGAGGTTACGGCATGCTCGGGCTGGTAAAGACCGCACTGCTCAAGCCCTACACGTTTATCGTGCTGGCAATTTTCATCTGCATCATTGGGCCCATGGCGGCCTTGCGTACCCCCACTGACGTATTTCCCGATATTGGCATCCCCGTCGTCGCGGTGGTTTGGCAGTACAATGGCCTGTCTCCGGACGCCATGGCCGGTCGTGTGATCTACACCTATGAACGCTCCCTGAGCACCACCGTCAACGACATCGAACACATTGAATCGCAGTCGTTACCTGGCATGGGCATCGTGAAGATTTTCTTCCAGCCCGGCGTGGATATCCGCACCGCCAACGCCCAGGTAACAGCGGTGTCACAAACCGTGCTCAAGCAGATGCCACCGGGCATCACGCCACCGCTGATCCTCAACTACAGCGCGTCCACGGTGCCGATTCTGCAGATGGCGTTCTCCAGCCCCAGCCTGTCGGAAGCGAAGATCCGCGACCTGGTGCAGAACAACATCCGCCTGCCCCTGAGCGCCCTGCCCGGCCTGGCCATGCCAACGCCAATGGGCGGCAAGCAACGCCAGATCACCCTCGACCTTGACCCGCAGGCGCTGGCCGCCAAAGGCCTGTCGGCACAGGACGTAGGCAACGCCCTGGCCCTGCAAAACCAGATCATCCCGGTGGGTACTGCCAAACTCGGCCCCAACGAATACACGATTTTGCTCAACAACAGCCCCAAGGCGATTGATGAGCTCAACGACCTGCCGATCAAGACGGTCGACGGCGCGATCATTACCATCGGCCAGGTGGCCCACGTGCGTGACGGTTCGCCGCCACAGACCAACATCGTGCGCGTCGACGGCCACCGTGCGGTGCTGATGCCGGCCCTGAAAAACGGCAGCATCTCCACCCTGTCGATCATCGACGGCATCCGCCAGATGCTGCCGCGCATCAATGAAACCCTGCCGCCCTCGCTGAAGACCTCACTGCTGGGGGACGCCTCGGTGTTCGTCAAACAGTCGGTGGGCAGTGTGGCCCAGGAGGGCATCATCGCGGCCTTGCTGACCAGCGCGATGATCCTGCTGTTCCTCGGCAGCTGGCGCTCGACCATCATCATCGCCGCCTCGATTCCACTGGCGGTGTTGTCGGCGATCGCACTGCTGGCGGCCACCGGGCAAACCCTTAACGTCATGACCCTCGGCGGGCTGGCGTTGGCGGTGGGGATCCTGGTGGACGACGCCACGGTGACCATCGAGAACATCAACTGGCACCTGGAACAAGGCAAGGCGGTGAAGGACGCAATCCTCGACGGCGCCAAGCAAATCGTCGGCCCGGCGTTCGTGTCCCTGCTGTGTATCTGCATCGTGTTTGTGCCAATGTTCATGCTGCAAGGCATCGCCGGCTACCTGTTCCGCCCGATGGCGTTGGCGGTGATTTTTGCCATGGCCAGCTCGTTCATTCTGTCGCGGACCTTGGTGCCGACCCTGGCAATGTTCCTGCTCAAGCCTCATGTACCGGAGCAAGGCCAAGGGCATCATCCGGAAGATGAATTCATCAACCATCACGAGGGTGACCAGCACAAGCCGCAGCGCAATGCGGTGCTGCAATCGGTACTCAACTTCCAGCAGGGTTTCGAGCGGCGTTTCTCCAACCTGCGGGACGTGTATCACAGCCTGCTGACCCTCGCCCTGGGCGCGCGCAAGCGGTTCATCGTCGGCTTCCTGGCCTGCATCCTTGCCTCGTTCCTGCTGCTGCCAAGCCTGGGCCAGGACTTCTTCCCGGCCACCGATGCCGGCGCCATGGCCCTGCACGTACGCTTGCCGTTGGGCACGCGCATCGAAGAGAGCGCCGCGGCATTTGACCGGATTGAAGCGCGGATTCGCGAGATCGTTCCGGCAGATGAACTGGACACCATCGTCGACAACATCGGCATCCCGCTGAGCGGCATCGACATGGCCTACAGCAGCAGCGGTACCATTGGCCCGCAGGACGGGGATATTCAGGTCACCCTGAAAAAGGACCATGCACCGACTGCCGACTACGTGAAAAAACTGCGTGAAGCATTGCCTGAAAGTTTCCCCGGCAGCCAGTTCGCGTTCCTCCCGGCCGACATCAGCAGCCAGATCCTCAACTTCGGTTCACCGGCGCCGCTGGACGTGAAAATATCCGGGCGCAGCGATGAAGAAAACCGCGCCTACGCCGTGGAACTGGAACGTCGCCTGAAGCACGTACCGGGCATCGCCGACCTGCGTATCCAGCAGTCCACCGGCTACCCGTCACTGCAAGTCAACGTGGATCGGATGCGCGCCAACGGCCTGGGCATCACCGAGCGCGACGTGACCAACAGCATGGTTGCGTCCCTGGCCGGCAGCTCGCAAACCGCGCCGACCTTTTGGCTCAACCCGGCCAACGGCGTGTCGTATTCGATCGTGGCTGCAACCCCTCAGTACCGCCTCGACAGCCTGCCGTCCCTGGAAGCCTTGCCGGTGACCGGTGCCGATGGCCAGTCGCAGATCCTCGGCGGCGTGGCGACTATCTCCCGCGTACAAAGCCCGGCGGTGGTGACTCACTACAACATCGAGCCGACCCTGGACCTGTACGCCAACGTGCAAGGCCGCGACCTCGGTGGCGTCGCCAGCGACGTGCAAAAGGTGCTGGATGACATGGCTCCGCTGCGCCCCAAAGGCGCGACCATCAGCCTGCACGGGCAGATCGATGCGCTGCATGAGGCGTTCAACGGCTTGAGCTTCGGCCTGCTCGGCGCGGTGGTGCTGATCTACCTGCTGATCGTGGTCAACTTCCAGTCCTGGACCGACCCGTTCGTGATCATCACCGCACTGCCGGCGGCCCTGGCGGGCATCGTGTGGATGCTGTTCCTAAGCGGCACCTCCTTGTCGGTGCCCGCACTCACGGGGGCCATCCTCTGTATGGGCGTGGCCACCGCCAACTCGATTCTGGTGGTGAGCTTCTGTCGAGAGCGCCTGGCCGAACATGGCGACGCACTCAAGGCGGCACTGGAAGCCGGTTACACACGTTTCCGCCCGGTCTGCATGACCGCCCTGGCGATGATCATCGGCATGTTGCCGCTGGCCTTGTCCGAAGAACAAAACGCGCCGCTGGGACGTGCCGTGATCGGCGGCCTGATCCTCGCCACCACTGCCACTTTGCTGTTTGTACCCGTGGTATTCAGCCTGGTCCACGGTCGTCACCCTACTCGCGCCGCTGCAGGAGTTACCCCACATGTCGTCTGATCACAAACCCTCGCGCAAGCGTCTGATGCTCATGGGTGTCGGCGGCCTGACACTGGCCGCCCTGTTGGTCGCCAACGGCCTGCACGCCCGTACGATGCATGAAAAATCCGTCACCGCCTGGACCGAAACCGCCGCCGTGCCGCAAGTGCTGGTGTTCCAGCCACAACAGAACGCGGCCGGTGACACCCTGCGCTTGCCCGCGCACCTGGAAGCCTGGAGCAAGGCACCGATTCATGCACGTGTCAGCGGCTACTTGAAAGACTGGAAAGTCGACATCGGCACCCAGGTCAAGGCCGGGCAAATCCTCGCCGAGATCGACAGCCCCGACCTTGACCAGCAAGTGGCGCAAACCCACGCCCGCATGGTGCAGGAACAGGCCAACGCACGGCTGGCAGAAACCACCGCCACCCGCTGGAAAAACCTGCTGGACAGCCACTCGGTATCGCGTCAGGAGGCTGATGAAAAAGCCTCGAATGCCCTGGCCGCCAAGGCCAACGCCCAGGCCGCCGAGGCTGACTATGCGCGGCTTTCGGCGCTTGAAGACTACAAGACCATCCGCGCCCCCTTCGCCGGTGTAATCACCGCCCGCAACACCGACATCGGCCAGTTGATCAAGGCTGACAGCGACAGCGATCCAGAACTGTTCGACATTGCCGACACCCACCAGCTACGCCTGTACGTGCCGGTGCCGCAGAACTACGCAGCGGTAATTCATCCGGGCCTGGCAGCCCAACTGACGGTGCCCGAGCATCCCGGCGAGCACTTCAGCGCCAAGCTGATGGGCGATTCCACCGCCATCGACCGCCGCTCCGGCACCCTGCTCGCGCAGTTCGTGGCAGACAACCCAGACGGCAAGTTGCTGCCCGGCGACTACGCCGAAGCCACCCTGGCGATCCCGGCAGACACCCACGGCGTGAGCATCCCGGCCAGCGCCCTGATCTTCCGCGCCCAAGGCACGCAGGTCGCGGTACTGGATGCGAAGAACCACGTGCACCTGCAAGACATCCACATCGGCCTCGACCTCGGCGAGCGCCTGGTCATCGACCAAGGCCTGAAACCCGCCGATCGCGTGGTCGACAACCCGCCCGACGCGCTGCGCGAAGGCGATGCCGTGCAACTGGCCGACGCCGGAGGTGCCCATGCGCCCAAGGCTTAAGCCCCTTGCCGCCTTGGTATTGCTGGCGCTGCACGGTTGCTCGCTGGCGCCCACCTACAAGGCGCCGACCATCGACCTGCCAGCCAAGTACCGCGAGCAGACCAGCGACGGCCCGTGGCACAGCGCGCAGCCGTCCGACCAACTGGCGCCGAAGTGGTGGCAGCTGTATCAGGACCCGCGCCTTAACGACTTGCAGGAGCAATTGCTCAAGGCCAACCCGGACCTGGCGGCGGCGCTGGCGCATTTCGATGCGTCCCAGGCATATGCCAGCCAATTGCATGCCGGATTGTTCCCGCAGATTACCGCCAGCGCGCAGCCGTTGCGCCAGCGGCAATCGGACAGTCGACCGCTGCGAGGCGATACCCAGCCTTCGGTGTACAACAGCAACACGGCAGGGTTTGCGCTGAGTTTTGATCTGGACCTGTGGGGCAAAATCCGCAACCAGGTCGCAGCGGGCGATGCACAAGCCCAAGCCTCCGGGGATGATTTGGCCGTCGCACGCCTGAGCCTGCAACATCAGTTGGCGACGTTGTTTGTGCAGCTCAACGGGCTGGATGCACAAAGCCGGATCCTCAGCAGCTCGCTGGATGATTTTGGCCAGGCGTTGCAACTGACCCGCAGTCGTTATGAAGGGCAGATCGCCTCGGAACTGGACCTGACCCGCGCGCAAAATCAACTGGCTGAAGCGCAGGCACAGCTTGATGATGTGCGCGGCCAGCGCAATCTTACCGAGCATGCAATTGGTGAACTGGTGGGCGTATCCGCCAGCGAATTCCAACTGCCGCCGAGCAAACAATTGATCGCGTTGCCAGGGATTCCGCAACAGCTGCCCAGCCACCTGCTGCAACGTCGCCCGGATATTGCGGCGGCGGAGCGACGGGTGTTTGCAGCCAACGCGAACATCGGCGTGGCGAAGGCTGCGTGGTACCCGGATTTCAGTTTGACCGGGTTGATTGGTGGGCAGACGCAAGGAGTGGGTAACCTGTTCTCCGCCGCCAATCGGTATTGGGCGCTGGGGCCGTTGGTGAATCTGCCGATCTTTGATGGCGGGCGGTTGAGCGCCAACGAACGCCAGGCCAAGGCCGAGTTTGAAGAAGCCTCGGCGCATTACCGTAGCCAGGTTTTGCGGGCCGTGCGTGAGGTGGAAGATAACCTTGGGCAACTGCGTGATTTGCAGCAGGAAGCGATGGACGAACAGGCCGCCGCAAACGCTGCCGAGCACACGCAGGCACTGGCGATGAACAGTTATCAGGCGGGTGCCGTGAGCTACCTGGACGTAGTGACGGCGCAGACCGCAGCATTGCAGGCGCAGCGCACGTTGCAAGCGGTGCAGACGCGGCAGTTGCAGGCGAGTGTAGGGTTGGTGACGGCGCTGGGCGGCGGTTGGAAGCCCGACGCCTGATACAAATCTCGAGCCCACCCCGGATCAAATGTGGGAGCTGGCTTGCCTGCGATAGCGGAGTGTCAGGCACCGCTACTGTGTCTGAAACACTGCTATCGCGGGCAAGCCCGGCTCCCACAGTTGATCAGTGTGAAGCCGGCTGATTCAGGCAGCCAGTTTGCCGCTGGCAATCGCCACCGACGCCGCCACCATCGCCCTCAGCAACACCGCACATCCCGCCGCCAGATCATCCGGCGCGGCATTCTCGATTTCGTTATGGCTGATGCCACCCTCACACGGCACAAAGATCATCCCCGCCGGCCCCAGTTCCGCGACAAAAATCGCGTCGTGCCCTGCCCCGCTGACAATGTCCATGTTCGACAACCCCAGACCATTGGCCGCATCCCGCACGGCATCCACGCAGCCTTTGTCGAAGTACAGCGGCGGGAAGTCGGCGGTGGGTGTCATCTCGAACGTGAGGCCGTGCTTGGCGCAGGTCTCGTCGATCACTTTACGCACCTGGGCAATCATCGAATCCAGCCGCGCCGGTTCCAGATGACGAAAGTCCAGGGTCATACGCACTTCGCCAGGAATGACGTTGCGCGAACCGGGATACGCCTGCAGGCAACCCACGGTGCCGCAGGCGTGAGGCTGATGGCCCAACGCAGCGGCATTGACGGCGGCGACCACAGCAGCGGCGCCTACCAATGCATCTTTGCGCAGGTGCATCGGCGTTGGACCGGCGTGCGCCTCGACGCCGCGCAATTTCAGGTCGAACCATTTCTGGCCAAGGGCGCCCAGCACCACGCCGATGGTTTTCTTTTCATCCTCAAGAATCGGGCCTTGCTCGATATGCGCTTCGAAATACGCACCCACCTTGTGCCCGCTCACCGGGCGTGATCCGGCATAACCAATAGCATTCAGCGCATCGCCCACGGTTACACCGTCGGCATCGGTCTTGGCCAGCGTATCGGCCAGGGTGAATTTCTCGGCAAACACGCCAGAGCCCATCATGCACGGCGGAAAACGCGAGCCTTCTTCGTTGGTCCACACCACCACTTCCAGCGGTGCTTCGGTTTCGATCTTGAGGTCATTCAGCGTTCGCAGGACTTCCACGCCCGCCAAAACACCAAAACACCCGTCAAACTTGCCACCAGTTGGCTGGGTGTCGATATGGCTGCCGGTCATCACCGGCGGCAAGTTGGGATTGCGCCCCGGGCGGCGGGCGAAAATATTGCCGACGCCATCGATGCTCACGGTGCAGCCCGCCTCCTCGCACCACTTCACAAACAGGTCGCGAGCCTGGCGATCAAGGTCGGTCAGGGCCAGGCGACACACGCCGCCCTTGGGCGTGGCGCCGAGCTTGGCAAGTTCCATCAGGGACAGCCACAAACGGTCGCGGTTGATATGCTGATGGGTGGATTGCAGAACGTCTACGGCAGCGTTCATGGGGATCTCCTCAACTACTTTTTATATGAATCGACTCGGTCAACTGTGGGAGCTGGCTTGCCTGCGATGCGGGCGACTCGGTCTTTCAGTTGCACCGGGTCGATGCCATCGCAGGCAAGCCAGCTCCCACATTGAGCGTGCTCACAAAGGTGTTTTTACGGCGACTACGCGGGCGCCGCGCTTCATGCACAGTGCGTAATACAACAACCCGCCCAACGCCGAGCCGGTGAACCAGCCATAGCTGTAGAACCAGCTGAATGCATCACTACCCAGCGACAACAGTGTCAGCACCACCGGCACACCAAACGCCAGGAAACCATGCCAGTTCCACGCCGGGTACACGTCATCGCGGTACAAACCGGCAAGGTCCAGTTGCTGTTTCTTGATGATGAAATAGTCCACCACCATGATCCCGGCGATCGGTCCCAAGAGGCTTGAGTAACCCAGCAGCCAGTTGGAATAGACGGTTTCCAGGCTCACGTCGGAAATGATCAGCCCGAGCTTTTTCAGCAGTTCATGGGCCATCAATGCAAGGCCTACCAGACCGGTCAACACCACCGCCGTGGTGCGGTTGATCAGCTTGGGCGCGATGTTCTGGAAGTCGTTGGTGGGCGAGACGATGTTCGCCGCGGTGTTGGTGGACAAAGTGGCGATGATGATCAACGCCATAGCCACGGCCACCCACACCGGGCTCTGGATATGGCCGATCAGGGTCACCGGGTCGGAGACGCTGACGCCCACCAGTTTCACCGAGGCGGCGGTCATGATCACACCGAGGGCGGCAAACAGGAACATGGTCAGCGGCAGGCCGAATATCTGCCCGAGGATCTGGTCCTTCTGGCTTTTGGCGTAGCGGCTGAAGTCGGGAATGTTCAACGACAAGGTGGCCCAGAAACCCACCATCGCGGTCAGGCCCGCCATGAAGTAACCAGTGAGGCTCGCGCCTTCGGGGCGCTTGGGCGGAATCGCCATCAGCTCGCTCAAGGATACGTTGGGCAAGGCCCACACCAGCAGCCCGATACCCACCGCCACCAGCAGCGGTGCCGACAGGGTTTCCAGCCATTTGATCGACTCGGCGCCGCGTAATACCACCCACAGGTTCAGCGTCCAGAAGATCATGAAACCGATCACTTCACCGGTGCCGCCCAAAGATTTCCAACCCTCGAAAACCGAGCCCAGGAACAGGTGAATCGCCAGGCCGCCAAACATCGTCTGGATACCAAACCAGCCGCACGCCACCAGCGCACGAATCAGGCACGGCACGTTGGAGCCAAGCACGCCGAAGGACGAGCGCAGCAATACCGGAAACGGAATGCCGTACTTGGTGCCAGGGAAGGCGTTAAGGGTCAGCGGTACCAGCACCACGATATTGGCCAGCAAGATCGCCATCAGCGCCTCGCCCACCGACAAGCCAAAATACGCGGTGAGCACGCCACCCAGGGTGTAGGTCGGCACGCACACCGACATGCCGATCCACAGCGCGGTGATGTGCCACTTGTTCCAGGTTCGTTCGTGCACCTTGGTCGGTGCCATGTCGTGGTTGTAACGGGGGCTGTCGAGGACGTCGGGGCCGGCGTCGAGTTCGTACAGGCCGTTGCGCTCAATGACTTGCGATCTGTTCTGTTGCATGGCCGCTCCACGGTTTTTTCGAATTATTTTTGCTCATCCCGTGACGTGCACGGGATGGCCGGAGTACCTCGTTGACAACATGACATCCGGGACCCGACCAACCGCCACCGCACTCAATAACCGTGCCGTAAACCGTCGCCCTGCCCGCACCGCTTATATAACTCTCTGATGTTTATCAGCTTTATTGTCTCGACCGAAGAGCCCCTCGTTACTGTCAGCGTTACTCAGGCCAAATAACGCAGAAGTTGTCCGAACCCTCAGGACTCAATCTGGTGCAACACAATTATTTTTATTTACCCGCCCCGTCAAGAGGCATGTCTCAAGCGTCTGATTTGCAATAAGAAATGTTGCTCATATTGGGAACCTGTCAAGTGCGTCAAAATGGTGAGAGGCCGCTACATTTTGGTGATTTTCATTTTTTATCGTTTAAATTCAATACGTTAATACAGATATAAGCTTATGAAAAATATTCTTGCTCATTCGAAAAACTCGGGCTAGTTTCTATTCCTGTCACCACTGACAGGAATTAATCCTGCAGCGGCGCGATGCAATACAACACTTAGAACTGGCACAAGCCGGTCAAGCCTGTGAGGAACTCGACATGTCGCTGTTGATCCGTGGCGCTACCGTTATTACCCATGATGAAAGTTACCGAGCCGATGTTTTATGCGCAGACGGTCTAATCCGCGCCATTGGCACGGACCTGGATATTCCCGCCGGCACCGAGGTACTCGATGGCAGCGGTCAATACCTGATGCCCGGTGGCATCGACCCCCATACCCATATGCAATTGCCCTTCATGGGCACCGTGGCCAGTGAAGACTTTTTCAGTGGCACGGCCGCCGGGTTGGCGGGCGGTACCACCTCGATCATCGACTTTGTAATTCCCAACCCGCAGCAATCCCTGCTGGAAGCCTTCCACCAATGGCGTGGCTGGGCCGAGAAGTCGGCGTCCGACTACGGCTTCCACGTTGCCATTACCTGGTGGAGCGAGCAGGTCCGTGAGGAAATGGCCGAGCTGGTCAGCCACCACGGCGTCAACAGCTTCAAGCATTTCATGGCGTACAAGAACGCGATCATGGCCGCCGACGATACGTTGGTGGCGAGCTTCGAGCGCTGCCTGGAACTGGGCGCGGTGCCGACGGTGCATGCCGAGAACGGCGAACTGGTGTATCACCTGCAACGCAAGCTGATGGCCCAGGGCATTACCGGGCCGGAAGCACACCCATTGTCGCGGCCCTCGCAAGTGGAAGGCGAAGCCGCCAGCCGGGCGATCCGGATTGCCGAGACCATCGGCACTCCGCTGTACCTGGTGCACGTGTCCACCAAAGAAGCGCTGGATGAAATCACCTACGCCCGCAGCAAGGGCCAGCCGGTGTATGGCGAGGTATTGGCCGGGCATTTGCTGCTGGACGACAGCGTCTACCAGCACCCCGACTGGCAGACCGCTGCAGGCTACGTGATGAGCCCGCCCTTCCGCCCGCGCGGGCATCAGGAGGCGCTGTGGCATGGCCTGCAATCGGGCAACCTGCACACCACTGCCACCGACCACTGCTGCTTCTGTGCCGAGCAAAAAGCCGCCGGACGTGATGACTTCAGCAAGATTCCCAATGGCACTGCCGGTATCGAAGACCGCATGGCGCTGTTGTGGGACGAAGGCGTGAACACCGGGCGGTTGTCGATGCAGGAGTTTGTTGCGCTGACGTCGACCAACACCGCGAAGATCTTCAACCTGTACCCGCGCAAAGGGGCGATTCGCGTGGGTGCCGATGCTGATCTGGTGCTATGGGACCCGCAAGGCACGCGGACCATTTCCGCGAAGACCCATCATCAGAACGTCGACTTCAACATCTTCGAGGGCAAGACCGTGCGCGGCGTGCCAAGCCACACTATCAGCCAGGGCAAGTTGGTCTGGGTGGATGGGGATCTGCGCGCCGAGCGGGGTGCGGGGCGGTACATCGAACGGCCGGCGTACCCGTCGGTGTTTGAGCAGTTGAGCAAGCGGGCGGAGCGTTCAAGGCCGGTTGCTGTGAAACGCTGAAAGCGGCCTTCGGCCTATCGCGGGCAAGCCCGGCTCCCACATTTTTGAGCTGTGAATACATTCAAATGTGGGAGCTGGCTTGCCTGCGATGAGGCCGGTACAGGCAACAAAAAAACCACTGCCCACCAGAGGCAGCACCTCAAAAACCGTGAGGCCACTACTGTGATCCAGACCCTGAACCATCTTCCACACCCCCATGAAGATGCGGCAGCACTCGCCGCGCATTTCACCGACCTGGCGCCGCCGCTCAACGCCCGGCAAGCCCAACTGGAGGCCTCGCGTTGCCTGTACTGCTACGACGCGCCGTGCGTCAACGCATGCCCCAGCGAGATCGATATCCCCTCGTTCATCCGCAATATCCACACCGAAAACGTCCAGGGCGCCGCGCAAAAGATCCTCTCGGCGAATATTCTCGGCGGCAGCTGCGCCCGGGTCTGCCCGACAGAAATCCTCTGCCAGCAAGCCTGCGTGCGCAACAACGCCGAAGAATGCGCCCCGGTGCTGATCGGCCTGTTGCAGCGGTATGCGGTGGACAACGCGCATTTCAGCGAACACCCGTTCCAGCGCGCCGCGCCCACCGGCAAACGCATTGCGGTGGTCGGCGCCGGGCCTGCCGGGTTGTCGTGTGCCCATCGCAGCGCCCTGCATGGCCATGACGTGGTGATTTTCGAAGCCCGGGAAAAAGCCGGTGGCCTGAATGAATACGGGATCGCCAAGTACAAACTGGTGGATGACTTCGCGCAAAAGGAACTGGATTTCCTCCTGCAAATCGGCGGTATCGAAATCCGCCATGGCCAGCGCCTGGGCGACAACCTGACCCTGAGCGAACTGCACCAACAGTTCGACTCGGTGTTCCTCGGCCTGGGCCTGGCCGCCAGCAAACAGCTCGGCCTGCCTCACGAGGACGCCCCCGGCCTGCTCGCCGCCACCGACTATATACGCGAGTTGCGCCAGGCCGACGACCTCAGCCAACTGCCGCTGGCCGACCGCTGCATCGTTCTCGGCGCCGGCAATACGGCCATCGACATGGCCGTGCAAATGGCCCGCCTCGGTGCCCGCGACGTCAACCTGGTGTACCGCCGTGGCCTGACTGAAATGGGGGCTACCGGCCATGAGCAAGACATCGCCAAGGCCAACCAGGTGCGCCTGCTGACCTGGGCCCAGCCCGAAGAAGTACTGCTCGACGACCTGGGCCATGTGCGCGGCATGCGCTTTGCCCGCACCCGCATGGTCGATGGCCGCCTGCAAGCCACCGGCGAAACCTTTGAACTGGCCGCCGACGCGATCTTCAAGGCCATCGGCCAAGGCTTCGACGACGAAGCGCTGCACGATCCGCTGGCGCACCAACTGCAACGCCAGGGCAACCGTATCTTCGTCAACCAACAGCTGTGCACGAGCATTCCCGGCGTATATGCCGGCGGTGATTGCGTCAGCCTCGGCCAGGACCTCACCGTCCAGGCGGTGCAACACGGCAAACTGGCCGCTGAAGCCATGCACGCCCAACTCATGCTGAATGTGGAGGCTGCGTAATGGCCGATCTCTCGATTGTGTTCGCCGGTATCAAAGCCCCCAATCCGTTCTGGCTGGCCTCCGCGCCGCCCACCGACAAGGCCTACAACGTGGTGCGTGCCTTTGAAGCGGGCTGGGGCGGCGTGGTCTGGAAAACCCTTGGCGAAGACCCTGCCGCGGTCAACGTCTCGTCACGCTACTCGGCGCACTTTGGCGCCAACCGTGAAGTGCTCGGCATCAACAATATCGAGCTGATTACCGACCGCTCGCTGGAGATCAACCTGCGGGAAATCACCCAGGTGAAAAAGGACTGGCCCGACCGCGCGCTGATCGTGTCGCTGATGGTGCCGTGCGTTGAAGAGTCCTGGAAACACATCCTGCCGCTGGTGCAAGCCACCGGCTGTGACGGCATCGAGCTGAACTTCGGCTGCCCCCACGGCATGCCGGAACGCGGCATGGGCGCGGCGGTGGGCCAGGTGCCGGAATACGTCGAACAGGTGACGCGCTGGTGCAAGACCTATTGCTCGCTGCCGGTGATCGTCAAGCTGACGCCGAACATCACCGACATTCGCGTGGCGGCCCGTGCGGCGTATCGCGGGGGCGCGGATGCGGTGTCGCTGATCAACACCATCAACTCCATCACCAGTGTCGACCTGGAGCGCATGGTCGCCCTGCCGATGGTCGGCACCCAGAGTACTCACGGGGGTTACTGCGGCTCGGCGGTGAAGCCGATTGCCCTGAACATGGTGGCGGAGATAGCCCGCGACCCACAGACACAAGGCTTGCCGATCTGTGGGATTGGCGGAATTGGCAACTGGCGCGATGCGGCGGAGTTCGTGGCGCTGGGCTGCGGCGCGGTGCAAGTGTGCACGGCGGCAATGCTGCATGGGTTTAGGATTGTCGAAGAGATGAAGGACGGGCTGTCGCGGTGGATGGACAGCCAGGGGTACAGCAGCCTGCAGGAGTTTTCCGGGCGGGCGGTGGGCAATACAACGGATTGGAAGTACCTGGACATCAACTATCAGGTAATCGCCAAAATTGACCAGGAGGCGTGTATTGGCTGTGGGCGTTGCCATATTGCTTGCGAGGATACATCGCACCAGGCGATCAGCAGTTTGAAATTGGCGGATGGGACGCACAAGTACGAGGTGATTGATGACGAGTGCGTGGGCTGCAACCTGTGCCAGATCACCTGCCCGGTGGCGGACTGTATCGAGATGGTGCCGGTGGATACCGGGAAGCCGTTTTTGAACTGGACGCAGGATCCGAGGAATCCCTACCGCGAGGCGGTATAACACTCCCAACAACCGTAGCAGCTGTCGAGCCTAGGCGAGGCTGCGTAGGGCGCGACTCAGTCTTGAATCGTGGCGCGCCCGACGCAGCCTCGCCTAGGCTCGACAGCTGCTACGCGCGCGGGTGGATAACTCGCGCTATGGGTAGGCGCTCAAGGCTCCAACCCAATCCCCCGCAAAATCACACTCGTCACCGTCTGTACCGCCCGCTCAAACTGCATGTCCGACAACGGCTGATGGTCATTCAGGATCTTCACCTGATGATCAAAGTCGGCATAGTGCTGGGTCGACGCCCAGATCATATACAGCAGGCTAGAAGGCTCTACCGGCAAAATCCGCTTGTCCTCCACCCACTGGCGAATCTTCGCTTCCTTCATCTTGGCCCAGTCATACAGGCTCACATCCAGCGCCTCCCCCAGGGTCGGCGCGCCGTGGATGATTTCGTTGGCCCAGACTTTCGAACCATACGGCCGGCTGCGCGAGTGCTGCATCTTGGCGCGGATGTAGCTGCTGAGGACGACGCGTGGGTCGTCGAACATCTCGAAGCACAAGGCGTCCTGCTTCCACACTTCCAGCAGGTCGAACAACACCGCGCTGTACAGCTCACTCTTGGTGCTGAAGTAGTAATGCAGGTTGGAACGCGGCAGTTGTACTTCTTCGGCGATGTCGGCCATGGCGGTGCTGCCGTAGCCCTTCTCGGCGAAGACCTTTTCGGCCGCCAGCAGAATCTTTTCGACGTTGACCCGACGAATACCGATCTTGTGATTGCCCATAAGGGCTCCCTGACAACAACATAGCTTCAAGACTACCATCCGCTCTAAGTCGCGGCGACACGCCACGGTGAAACTTCGTACAAGAACCTTCCCCGTGGAAACCGGATTGGTTAGCATCGCCATCCCCTCGAAGGATCGCCTCCATGACGATTCGACCGCGAGACGCGTGCGACGACCCGGTGCTTGCGGCGCCACTGAACGACTGACTCTCACCTGAAGGTATTGAATAATGTTGATCAAGAAGACCCTCACCACTGTCGCCCTGCTGGCCTCCCTGTTGGGCGCCTCGGCAGCCTTTGCCCACGCCCACCTGAAAAGCTCGCAGCCAGCCGCCGACAGCAGCGTCGCTGCGCCCAAGGACCTGCGCCTGTCATTCAGTGAAGGCGTTGAAGCAACCTTCACCAAGGTGTCCCTGAGCAAGGACGGCACCGAAGTGGCGATCAAGGGCCTGGAAACCCCGGACGCCGACAAAAAAGTATTGGTGGTGACACCGGCCGCGCCGTTGGCCGCCGGTACCTACAAAGTGGTGTGGAACGCCGTCTCGGTCGATACTCACAAGAGCAACGGTGAATACAGCTTCAAGGTCGGCCAATAATCCATGGCCACCCTGCTGGTGCTGTGCCGCTTCCTGCATTTCATCGTGGTGTTGTTGATGTTCGGGGCCTGTGTGTTCAGGCCCTGGCTGCTGGGCACGGGACCACAACCGGTGCTGGACCGACAGCTGTCACGCATCACCCAGGGGTTGGCGTGGCTCGCGTTGGTGTCAGGGGTGGCGTGGTTGTTGTTGATCAGCGCGAGCATGGCCGGTGTCGGGCTGGGCGCGCTGGAGTGGTCGACGGTGCAGCTGGTGCTGGGTAAAACCTTTTTCGGCCAGGTCTGGACCTGGCACCTGACGCTGAACGTGCTGCTGGTGCTCGGCTTGATGACGCCGTGGAAGGTGGTGCGCCTGCCGCTCTGTGCATTGCTGCTGGCGACGCTGGCGCCGGTGGGCCATGGCGCCATGCTCAATGGCCTGGCCGGGCAATTGCTGATCCTCAATCAGGTGGTGCACCTGGTGTGCGTCGGTGCCTGGCTGGGCGGACTGCTCATGCTGGTGTTGATCCTCAGGCAATCGCCGCGCTACCCCTTGGAACCGATCCTTCAGCGCTTCAGTGGCATCGGGTATGGGCTGGTGACGGGGTTGCTGCTGACCGGTCTGATCAACGTGCGGGTGCTCACCGGGCAGTTCTGGCCAACGCCATTGTTCAGCGGTTTCGCCCTGATCCTGCTGATCAAGGTGCTACTGGTATTCGGCATGCTCGCGCTGGCGCTGCTGAACCGCCTGAGGATCTATAACTGTGAGCAGCGACTGCCAGCGTTGAAGGCCAGCGTGAGGCTGGAACTGTTACTAGGTGTTTCAGCGGTAGCCGCCGTTTCGTTGCTTGGCACCTTGCCGCCCATGGTTCTGAACGGCTGAAAAAAATAGCCCGGGCCCGCTCAATGTGGGAGCTGGCTTGCCTTCGATACAGGCAACTCGGTCTTTCAGGTACACCGAGGTGATGCCATCGCAGGCAAGCCGGCTCCTACATTTGATCGGTGGCGCGACCGAAGTCATCGTATAACTTTCGATTGACAACCCCCTAAAACCTCGCAAATATCGCCCCAATGTTGTACGACAACGTATAACAAAAAATAAAAACAACAAAAAAGACAAGGGAGCGTCACTGTGAGCCAACACGTCCGTCATTTCTCCTGCACTGCCCGTTTCGCCGCCATCGGCTTGAGCAGCCTGGCCTTCACCCTCCCCATCACCGCCTCGGCAGAAGGCTTCCTTGAAGACGCCAAAGCCACGCTTAACCTGCGCAACGCCTACTTCAACCGTAACTTCACCAACTCCGCCCACCCACAAGCCAAGGCCGAAGAGTGGACGCAAAGTTTTATCCTCGATGCCAGGTCCGGCTTTACCCAAGGCACCGTCGGTTTCGGGCTGGACGTGCTCGGCCTGTACTCGCAGAAACTCGACGGTGGCAAAGGCACTGCGGGCACTCAACTGCTGCCGACCGGTAGCGATGGCCGCCCCGTCGACAACTTCGGGCGTCTGGGTGTTGCGCTGAAAACCCGGCTGTCGAAGACCGAACTGAAAGTTGGCGAATGGATGCCGGTGCTGCCGATCCTGCGCTCGGATGACGGCCGCTCACTGCCGCAAACCTTCCGCGGCGGCCAGGTCACCTCCAGCGAAATCGCCGGCCTTACCCTGTACGGCGGCCAGTTCCGCGGTAACAGCCCGCGTAACGACGCGAGCATGGACGACATGTTCCTCAACGGCAAAGCTGCGTTCACCTCCGACCGCTTCAACTTCGGTGGAGGTGAATACACCTTCAACGACAAGCGCACCCAGGTCGGCGTGTGGTACGCCGAACTCAGCGACATCTACCAGCAACAGTACTTCAACCTCACCCACAGCCAGCCCGTGGGCGACTGGACCCTGGGCGCCAACCTCGGGTTCTTCACCGGCAAGGAAGACGGCAAGGCCCTGGCCGGCGACCTCGACAACAAAACCGCGTTCGCCTTGCTCTCGGCCAAATACAAAGGCAACAGCTTCTATGTTGGCCTGCAGAAACTCACCGGCGACAGTGCCTGGATGCGGGTCAACGGCACCAGCGGCGGCACCCTGGCCAACGACAGCTACAACGCCAGCTACGACAACGCCAAGGAAAAATCCTGGCAGGTGCGGCACGACTTCAACTTCGTAGTGCTGGGCATCCCCGGGCTGACCATGATGAACCGCTACATCAGCGGCGATAACGTGCACACCGGGGCGATCACCAACGGCAAGGAATGGGGCCGCGAGTCGGAACTGGCCTACACCGTGCAGAGCGGCGCGCTGAAGGACCTGAATCTGCGGTGGCGCAACGCGACGATGCGCCGGGACTTCAGCACCAATGAGTTTGATGAAAACCGGATATTCATCAGTTACCCGCTGTCGTTGTTGTAAGACCTGTGGTGAGCGGGCTTGCCCCGCGCTGGGCAGCGAAGCGGCCCTAAAATCTGCCACCGGAATGCCCCTGAAAGAACTCGGTGATCTTGTTGGGGCTGCTGCGCACCCCAGCACGTGGCAAGCCCGCTCACCACGGGTAAAGGCGCCGTCAACCACACGTTTGGCGTGAACGCCTAAGCGACTAAGGGCACCACTTTTAGACCAATAGCGCGTTGACAAGAGTAGGAAACCCTAAGGATACTTCGATCTAGTCATACGACAACCTACAACAATAACGGGACCATCATGACCACCAACACCGCTCCTACCCCGTTCAACCGCCTGCTGCTCACCGGCGCCGCCGGAGGCCTGGGCAACGTCCTGCGCGAACGCCTGCGCCCCTACGCCAACGTGCTGCGCCTGTCGGATATCGCCAACATGGCCCCGGCTGCCGACGAAGGCGAAGAAGTAGTGCCGTGCGATCTTTCCGACAAACAGGCAGTGCACCAACTGGTGGAAGGCGTCGACGCCATCCTGCATTTCGGCGGCGTATCGGTGGAGCGCTCGTTCGAAGAAGTACTCGGCGCAAACATCTGCGGCATCTTCCACATCTATGAGGCCGCTCGTCGCCACGGGGTCAAACGCGTCATCTTCGCCAGCTCCAACCACGTGATCGGTTTCTACAAGCAGGACGAAGCCCTCGATGCCCACTCCCCGCGCCGTCCGGACAGTTACTACGGCCTGTCCAAATCCTACGGCGAGGACATGGCCAGTTTCTACTTCGACCGCTACGGCATCGAGACCGTCAGCATCCGCATCGGCTCCTCGTTCGCGGAACCACAGAACCGTCGGATGATGCACACCTGGCTGAGTTTCGACGACCTCACCCAATTGCTCGAACGTGCGCTGTACACACCGAACGTCGGCCACACCGTGGTCTATGGCATGTCGGATAACCTCGATGTGTGGTGGGACAACCGCTTCGCCGCGCACCTGGGCTTCACCCCGCGTGACAGCTCCGAAGTCTTCCGCAAACAGGTGGAAGCCCAACCCATGCCCGCCACCGACGACCCGGCGCGGGTGTACCAGGGCGGCGCGTTTTGTGCGGCCGGCCCGTTCGGGGACTGACCACATACCAACCCAAGGGAATGAGTGGCCATGCAAGCAGAACTGATTGTCGACGCCCGCAACGCAGTGGGTGAATGCCCGGTGTGGGTGCCCGAGGAAAATACCCTGTACTGGGTGGACATTCCCACTGGCGAACTGCAACGCTGGAGCGCCAGCAGCGGTGAGGCCCAGGCCTGGAAAGCCCCACAGATGCTCGCCTGCATCGCCCGCACCAGCGCGGGCAATTGGGTCGCGGGCATGGAAACCGGCTTTTTCCAGCTCACGCCCCACAACGACGGCAGCCTCGACACCACGCCCCTGGCCAGCGTCGAGCACGCCCGCCCGGACATGCGCCTGAACGATGGCCGTTGCGATCGCCAGGGCCGGTTCTGGGCCGGCAGCATGGTGCTGAATATGGGCGCGAATGCCGCCGACGGCGCACTGTACCGCGTTGAGACCGGCCAACCGGTCCACACCGCGCTCAACGGTTTCATCACCCCCAATGGCCTGGCTTTCAGCCCCGACGGGCGCACGATGTACCTCTCGGATTCACACCCGCTGATCCAGCAGATCTGGGCGTTCGACTACGACATCGACAGCGGCACGCCGTCCAACCGCCGGCTGTTTGTGGACATGCACAAGTTCCTCGGCCGCCCCGACGGTGCCGCCGTGGACGCCGAAGGTTGCTACTGGATCTGCGCCAACGATGCCGGGCTGGTCCACCGCTTTACCCCCGACGGCCGCCTCGACCGTTCACTGAGCGTACCGGTAAAAAAACCCAGCATGTGCGCCTTCGGTGGCAGCCGCCTGGACACCTTGTTCGTCACCTCGATCCGCGACGACCACAGCCCGCAGTCCCTGGCCGGCGGCGTCTTCGCCCTCAACCCTGGCGTACAGGGAATGCCGGAACCCACCTTCATCCTCTAGCTGCATCGCTGTGCCTTGAACAAAACAATAACAAGACTGGAGAGACACCCCATGGACTTCAAACGCACCTTGCTCCTCGCCGCACTCCCCTTCACCTTCATGTTCGCCGGCGCCGCACACGCGCTGGAAATCAAATTCGCCGATATCCACCCCGCGGGCTACCCGACCGTCGTCGCCGAAGAACAGCTGGGTAAAACCCTGGTCGCCGAAAGCAACGGCGGCCTGACCTTCAAGATGTTCCCCGGCGGCGTGCTGGGCTCGGAAAAGGAAGTGGTCGAACAGGCCCAGGTCGGCGCGATCCAGATGGCCCGGGTGAGCCTCGGTATTGTTGGCCCAGTGGTGCCGGACGTAAACGTGTTCAACATGCCGTTCGTGTTCCGCGACCAGGTGCACATGCGCAAGGTCATCGACGGCGAGATCGGCGATGAAATCCTCGCGAAGATCACCAACTCCGAATTCAACCTGGTCGCCCTGGCCTGGATGGACGGCGGCACGCGCAATATCTACACCAAGAAACCGGTGCGCAAGATCGAAGACCTCAAGGGCATGAAGATCCGCGTGCAGGGCAACCCGATCTTCATCGAAACCATCAACGCCATGGGCGGCAACGGTATTGCCATGGACACGGGCGAGATCTTCAGTGCCCTGCAGACCGGCGTGATCGACGGCGCGGAAAACAACCCGCCCACCCTGCTGGAACACAACCACTACCAGAACGCCAAGTTCTACAGCCTCACCGGCCACCTGATCCTGCCCGAGCCCATCGTGATGTCGAAAATCACCTGGAACAAGCTCACCCCCGAGCAACAGGTGCTGGTAAAAAACACCGCGAAGGCCGCGCAGATCCAGGAGCGCGAGCTGTGGGACGCCAAGTCTGCCAGCAGTGAAACCAAGCTCAAGGCCGCCGGCGTGGAGTTCATCGACATCGACAAAAAACCCTTCTATGAGGCCACCGCTTCGATTCGCGAGAAATACGGCGCGCCTTATGCCGACCTGATCAAGCGCATCGAAGCCGTCGAGTAAACCGCCCTCCCCTTATAGAAAAGGCCCGGCGCGGTCGGCATCGACGCGCCCGGTCACGGTGAACGCCATGAAGAATTTACTGCTGCGCATCAACGACCGCATTTACATGAGCTGCATCTGGATCGCCGGCCTCGCCGTTCTCGGTGTCGCGCTGATCATTCCCTGGGGCATCTTTGCCCGCTACATCCTGGGCACCGGCTCCAGCTGGCCAGAACCCACCGCCATCCTGCTGATGCTGGTGTTCACCTTTGTCGGCGCCGCCGCCAGTTATCGCGCCGGGGCGCACATGTCGGTGGCCATGGTCACCGACCGCCTGCCACCGGGCCAGCGCCGCATCGTCGGTATCGTCTCGCAATTGCTGATGGGCACCATCTGCCTGTTCATGGCGATCTGGGGCACCAAGCTGTGCCTGTCTACCTGGAACCAGTTCATGAGCGCCATGCCGACCTTGCGGGTGGGCATCACCTACATGCCGATCCCGATTGGTGGCCTGCTGACGCTGATTTTTGTGCTGGAAAAACTCCTGCTCGGTGACCAGAGCAACCGGCGGGTCGTGCGCTTCGACCTGGTTGAAGAAAGCGAAGGAGCTGCCTGAATGGACGCATTGATTCTGTTGGGCAGCTTTATCGCCTTGATCCTGATCGGCATGCCGGTGGCCTATGCTCTCGGGCTTTCTGCGCTGATTGGCGCGTGGTGGATCGACATCCCGTTCCAGGCCCTGATGATTCAGGTGGCGGGCGGGGTGAACAAATTCTCGCTGATGGCGATTCCGTTCTTCGTGCTGGCCGGGGCGATCATGGCCGAAGGCGGCATGTCACGCCGGCTCGTGGCCTTTGCCGGGGTGCTGGTGGGCTTTGTGCGCGGCGGCTTGTCTTTGGTGAACATCATGGCCTCGACGTTTTTCGGGGCGATCTCCGGCTCCTCGGTGGCCGATACCGCGTCCGTCGGTTCAGTGCTGATTCCCGAGATGGAGCGCCGGGGTTATCCCCGCGAATTTGCCACCGCCGTCACCGTCAGCGGCTCGGTGCAGGCCTTGCTGACACCCCCCAGCCACAACTCCGTGCTGTATTCCCTGGCGGCGGGCGGCACGGTGTCCATCGCCTCGCTGTTCATGGCCGGCGTGGTACCGGGGCTGCTGATGAGCGCCTGCCTGATGGTGCTGTGCCTGATCTTCGCGAAAAAGCGCAACTACCCCAAAGGTGAAGTGATTCCGCTGAAACAGGCGCTGAAAATCTGCGGCGAAGCGCTGTGGGGCTTGATGGCCATGGTGATCATTCTCGGCGGGATTCTGTCGGGCATCTTCACGGCTACCGAGTCGGCGGCGATTGCGGTGTTGTGGGCGTTCTTCGTGACCATGTTCATCTACCGCGACTACAAATGGAGCGAGCTGCCCAAGCTGATGCACCGCACGGTGCGCACGATTTCCATCGTGATGATCCTGATCGCCTTCGCCGCCAGCTTCGGCTACATCATGACGCTGATGCAGATCCCGGCGAAGATCACCACGATGTTCCTGACCCTGTCGGACAACCGCTACGTGATCCTGATGTGCATCAACGTGATGCTGCTGTTGCTGGGCACGGTGATGGACATGGCGCCGCTGATCTTGATCCTCACGCCGATCCTGTTGCCGGTGGTGCTGGGCATCGGCGTCGACCCGGTACACTTCGGCATGATCATGCTGGTGAACCTCGGCATCGGCCTGATCACGCCGCCAGTGGGTGCGGTGCTGTTCGTGGGGGCGGCGGTGGGCAAGGTCAGCATCGAGAAGACCGTGAAGGCGCTGCTGCCGTTTTACGGGGTGTTGTTCCTGGTGCTGATCGCCGTGACCTACATTCCGGCGCTGTCGTTGTGGTTGCCTGGGTTGGTGTTATAAACCTCACACTGCGTGTAGCGAGGGAGCTGCTGTGGCGAGGGAGCTTGCTCCCGCTGGGCTGCGCAGCAGCCCCAAAATCTTGGGAGCGCTTCGCACTCCAGCGGGAGCAAGCTCCCTCGCCACAGCAAGCTCCCTCGCCACAGAAGCACTCATCATCCAACAGGTCTGCTGACAGTCATGATGCTTGAACTCGAAGATAACCTCACCCGCCTGACACTCTCACCTGAGTTGGGTGGGAGTATCGTCAACTGGGCCCTGCGCAGCAGCGGCCAACCGTTGCTTCGACACACCGATCAACAGGCGTTAGTCAGCGGATTGCCGGGCAAGCTGGGGTGTTTCCCGCTGGCGCCCTGGTCGAACCGGATTGCCGGGGGTGGCTTCGATAATCCCTCCGGATGGCTGGCCCTTGGGTCCAACAGCCCGCTGGACCCGCTGCCGATTCATGGCAGCGCCTGGCAACAGGCGTGGCAGGTAATCGGCCAGTCGGCAGACGAAGTGCTGCTGCAACTGGACTGCACTACACCGTTTGCCTATCGCGCCGAGCAGCGCGTTCAGTTGAAGGACGGCAGGTTGAGCATCAGTCTGCGGGTCACCCACCTGGCAGAGCAGGCGGCGTGGCATGGGCTGGGGTTGCATCCGTATCTACCCCGCAGGCCGGGCACGCAATTGCAGGCCAAGGCATCGCAGGTGTGGATGAGTGATGAAACGAAACTGCCGACGGCGCTGGCTACCGTGCCCGCCGAGTGGGACTTTCAACAGTTCAAATCGTTGCCCGAGGCGCTGGTGGACAATGGCTTTTGCCAATGGGACGGGCTTTGCCTGATCCAGCAGCCCGACTTGGGTTACACCCTGGAATGCCAGGCTACCGGCAGCGACTACTATCTGCTGTACTGCCCGCCGGGGCTGGATTTTTTTTGCTTCGAGCCGGTGAGCCATCCGGTGAATGCCCATCACCTGCCGGGCAGGCCGGGGTTGAAGCTGTTGGAGAAAGGCCAATCGATAGCGCTGGGGTTCAGCCTGCAATACAACCCCCTCTAACAACACAAAACCCATGTGGGAGCTGGCTTGCCTGCGATGCAGGCAACCCGGTCTTTCACGTACACCGAGGTGATGCCATCGCAGCGATGCGGCGACCCGACAAGCCAGCCCCGCCATTGATTGCATTCCACAATGGAGACTTCCGGTGGGTCAGGGTGGGGTGTTTTTCAGGCGCCCTTGTGTGTCGATACTCACCACTACCGACAACCCCGGGCGCAGTCGCTCGCTCTGCTCCTGCCCCGGGTCGACGGTGATCCGCACCGGCACCCGCTGGGCGATCTTCACGAAGTTGCCGGTAGCGTTATCCGCCTGCAACAGGCTGAACTCAGACCCGGTGGCCGGGGAAATGCGCTGCACCGTGCCGTGAAACTTGCGATGGTCCAGGGCATCCACGGTGAACGTCACCGGCTGGCCGACCTGCACGTTGTCCATCTGGGTTTCTTTCATGTTGGCAATCACCCACAGCTGGTTCGGCACCAGCGCCATTAACTGCGCGCCACTGTTGACGTAGGCACCGAGGCGCACGCCAATCTGTCCAAGCTGCCCGTCACGCGGGGCGATGATCCGGGTGTTCGACAGGTCGATACGCGCCAGCTCCACCGCCGCCTCCGCGTTGGCCACTGCCGCCTCCAGCGAGCCGCGATTGACGATCACCGTCTGCAAATCCTGCCGGGCGATTTCCAGGCTGGCCTGGGCCTGGGCCACCGCAGCGATGGTTTGCGCATTGGCCGCGCGGGTCACGTCCAACTCGCGTTTGGACACCGAACCGTCGCTGATCAACTCTTCGTTGCGGCGCAAGTCCGCAGTGCTCTTGCGGGCCTGGGCCTGGCTGTCGGCCAAGGCGGCCTGGCGCAGCTTGATGGTCGCCTCGGCACTGTTGCGTTGCTGCACCACATTGGCCAGGGACGCCTGCTGCACCGCCAGTTGCGCTAGGGCCTGGTCGAGGCGCTGCTTGTAGATGCGGTCATCAAGGCGCACCAGCAAATCCCCGGCCTTGACGTACTGGAAGTCCGTCACCGGCACTTCATACACGTAGCCACTGAGCTGCGGCCCGATGATTGTCACCTGGCCACGCACCAGCGCGTTCTCGGTGGTTTCCACCGCGCTGCTGAAGGGCGGCAACTGCCAGGCATAGAGCACGATCAGCACGCCGACAATCGCAATCGCGGCAAAGCCCATGGAGGAGATGATGCGCACCCGCAAGGAGCGGGGTTCGGTGGCCGGCATGCTCGGCGGCGCGGTGCCTTCCGGGGTGGAAGCGATGGCGTTGGTGGTGGTCGTCGTCGGTTCGGTCATGAAGAAAGTGCGCCGCTGGGTTGAACGGGAGGCGCTGCACTGGCGGCAGCTTTAGTGGTACTCATCAGCCAGAGGCTGCGGATAAAAATCCAGATCATGGTGAGTATGGCGATGATCGCGATCAGCATGAACACATCGTTATAAGCCATTACATTCGCCTCGCGCGTGGCCGCCGTGGCCAGGCTGCGAATGCCCATCAGGTTACGCAATTCGGGGTCGGCGATCACCCCGCCGTAGGCCGAGCCGCCGCTGGCTACCCGCGCGGCCACACGCGGGTCGAGCAAGGTCAGGTGTTCGACGATCATGCTGGAGTGGAATTTCTCCCGCACGATCTGGAACGTGCCGAGCAATGCCGCGCCGATGAGGCCACCGAGGTTCTGGCAGATCCCGAACAGCACCGAGAAACTCACCAGGTTCCTGGGGTTGGTCAGCACATTGCGCGTACCCAGGACCATGGTCGGCCCGAGGAAGAACGTGCCGCCAAAGCCTAGCAGGAACTGGCTGACGTACATGTTTTGCGGGCGCGTGAGGTTGCTCGAGAAACTGTCCATCACCGAACCCACGGCCATAAAGGCCAGGGAAATGATCAAGGGCATCAGCAAATGCGAGGGGTTGATGGTCAGCGCGCTGGTCGCCAGGCCGGCAATCGCCCCCGCCAGCATCACCCAATACAGCGTGCGCATCTGTTCGTTGCTCATGTTCAGCATCTGCATGAAGCCCACGGCGCCGGTGGACTGCTCCGAAAGCACCATGCGAATCAGCACCACCGCCAACGCCAGGCGAATCATCACCCCGCTGCCCAGCCAGCGGGTCATCAGCAAGGGGTTGGCACGGTTATGTTCGATGGCCAGGCCGGCCATGATCAGCACCAGTGAGCAGGCCGACGCCACGCCGATCCACGGCGCTTCCAGCCACCAGTCGATACGGCCCAGGGACAGCACGGCGCAGAGCAAGGCAACGCCGGTAGCGAGGATCGCGAAGGTCAGGAAGTCGAGTTTTTCGAAGGTCTTGAAGCGGTCGCCCGGAGGCAGCTTGAGCAGGAAAACGCAGCCCAGGCAGGTTAGCGCCATGCCCAGTTCGAACAAGTACAGGCCGCGCCATTCGGCGATCTGCAGCAGGTCTTCGGAGAACAGCCGGGCCAGGGGCAAGGCCAATTGTGCAGTGCCAAGGCCGAGTACCAGGGCCTTCATGCGCCACTTTGCGGGGAAGGCCTGGATCATGTAGTACAGGCCCAGGGAGCTGAGGGCGGCGCCGACCATGCCGTGGGCGGCGCGTACGGCAATCGCCGAGCTGAGGTCATTGACGAACAGATGACCGAAGGTGACCAGGGCGTAGAGCACCAGAAACACCTCGGTAAAGGCCCGCAGGCCAAATTGCTGGCGGAACTTCACCAGCAGCAGGTTCATCGAGACGTTGGTCATGACGTAGGCGGCCGGGAGCCAGGCCATTTCTGCCGTGGTGGCGCCCAATGCGCCTTGCAGGTACACCAGGTTGGCGATCACCAGCGAGTTGCCGAGGCCGCCGGTGATTGCCACGAGTACGCCGACCAAGGCGTAGGCCCAGCGTTTGCGGGTGGAATGCAGCGGCGTCGACGGCGAGCCCGGCAGGCTCGGGCGTTCGTGGGGCTGCCAGGTGTGAGGGGTGTATTTGTCCATTCGGTGACCTTGATGACCGACGCGCAAGGCCGGTAAAACCATTACTCAGGGAGTAGTTAACCTGAGTGGAGTTCAACTTGCCATCTTGGGAGGGGATTTGGGTTCCTGGGTATATATTCAAAGCCCTAGCCCAACAGCTGACTCAACACCGCCCGCAACTTGCCCGGCTTGACCGGCTTGTTCAGCAACGGCGCTTCCAGCCGCCGCAACGCACGGCGGCATTGGTCGGTTCGGTCGGCAGTGATGATCACCGCCGGGATCCTGCAGCCAAAATGCTCGCGCAAATCGCGCACCACCTCACAGCCCACCACGCCGTGGTCCAGGTGGTAGTCCGCAAGGATCAACTCCGGCGCCCGGCCTTGCAACGCCGTCAACGCACCAGCCCGGTCGGTGGCGGTAACCACTTCGCAGCCCCACTGCCCCAGCAGCGCACTCATGCTTTCGAGGATGCTGACTTCGTTGTCCAGCACCAACAGGCGCCTGCCCGGTAAAGGATTGCCGGTACTCGGTTGCGCAGCCATCACGTTGATGGGCAGCGGCATGACGTCGCTGATGGGCACTTCGATGCTGAACATCGAGCCGCGTCCCGGCCACGAACGCACCGCCACCGCATAACCGAGGATCTCGGCGATGCGTTCGACAATCGCCAACCCCAGCCCCACGCCCTTGCGATCGGCAGCGCGGCCCACGTCCAGTTGATTGAATTCCAGGAAAATCGAGTCGAGCCGGTCTGCCGCGATCCCGCGCCCGGTGTCCCACACTTCCAGGCGCAGGCGATCCCCCCGGCGCCGGGCGCCCAGCAGGATGCAACCCTCGCTGGTGTAGCGGCAGGCGTTGCTGAGGAAGTTGCGCAGAATGCGCGTCATCAGGCGCAAGTCGGTGTTGATCGCATAGCGGCCGGTGTGTGCCCGCAGGTTCAACCCCGCCGCCGCCGCCACCGACTGGAATTCGGAGACCAGCGGCGCAAACAATTCGTCGAGTCGGTACAGGGCGATGTCCGGTTTGACCGCTGCCTGGTCAAGCCGGGAAATGTCCAGCAGGTCGGTGAGCAAATCCTCGGCACCTTCCAGGGCCTGGTGTGTGCGTTCCACCAGCACCTGCTCGACGCTGGGCAGGTTACGCTCACGCAAGGTGGAGATCAGCAGGCGCGCGGCATTGAGCGGTTGCAGCAGATCATGGCTGGCGGCAGCGAGGTATTTGTCCTTGCTGCGGTTGGCGGCCTGGGCGGCATCCCGGGCGTCGCGCAGGTCTTGTTCGATCCGTTCGCGCTGGGCGATCTGCTGTTGCAGGTTGAGGTTGGCCTCCAGCAACTCGTCGGTGCGTGCGGCGACGCGCTGCTCCAGTTCGTCGTTGAGGCGAATGTAGCGGTTGCGCTCGGCTTCCAGCTCATCGAGGCGCGCGGTGAGTTCCGGGTAATGGCTCTTGCGTGCCGACTGGTCGCCCAACCCCAGCAGCCCCGCGAGCGCTCGTTGCTGGTCGTCAGAGAGCTTCGGCATAGACGACCTCGACGTCACGCTGGCTGGACTCTCGCGGGTTGGTGAGGATGCATGGGTCGTGCATCGCGTGTTGCGACAAAAACGGAATGTCCGCCACCCGCACGCCATGCAGGCCGAGGGTTTCGTGGAAGCCGATCGCGTGCTTGAGGGCGATCAAGTGCTCCACCAGCCGGCCCCGAATCTGGCGGTGGTTAAGGCCCCGGCAATCGATGCCGAAGGTTTCGGCAATCACCTTGAAGCGCTCCGGCGCCGAGTTGTAGTTGAACGCCACCACGTGTTCCACCAGCACCGCGTTGCACAGGCCGTGGGGCAGGTCGAGAAAACCGCCCAGGCTGTGGGACATGGCATGCACCGCGCCGAGGATCGCGTTGGAAAACGCCAGCCCGGCCTGCATGCTGCCCAGCATGATTTTTTCCCGCAGGGCGATGTCGGCAGGGTTGGCGATCATCTGCACCAGGTTGCCATTGATCAGGCGCATGGCTTCCAGGGCGTGGGGGTCGGTCAGCGGGCCGTGGCCGGTGGACACAAACGCCTCGATGGCGTGCACCAGCGCATCAATGCCGGTACAGGCCGAGAGGAACGGGTCCATGCTCGCGGTGGTTTCCGGGTCGATCAGCGACACATCAGGCACCACCGCCTTGCTGACGATGGAAAACTTCATGCGTTCCTGCTGGTTGGAAATGATCACGAACTGCGACACATCCGCCGAAGTGCCGGCGGTGGTCGGGATCAGGATCAACGGCGGGCTGGGCACGCGGATGGTATCGACACCCTCGAATTCCAGGATGCTGCGCCCGTGGGCGACCACAATGCCGATGGCCTTGCCGCAGTCCATCGGGCTGCCGCCGCCAACGGCGACGATCACGTCGCAATGGTTCTCACGGTAGACCTCGGCGCCGAGCATCACCTCTTCCACCCGAGGGTTGGGCGAGACGGCGCTGTACACGCAGTAGTCGATACCCTGGGCTTGCAGGCTGGCCTCGACATCGGCCACCCAGCCCACGGCGATCACACCGGGGTCGCTGACCACCAGTACCTTGCGCGCGCCAAAGGTCTTGGCGTAGTTGCCGACGTTGTGCCGGCAGCCGGCGCCAAAGATGATTTCAGGAGAAACGAATTTACGCAGGAGGCTCAGGTTCGGGCTCATTGGAAAGCCTGTTTTTATTATTTTGGAAGATGCGCTCCACACTAACCCATCCGGCGCTGAATGCAATCAGACCAATGGGTAGCCCTGGTGACCTTCCGGCACAGACCCGGCCAGCACGGGGGCTGGCCGGGAAACACATCAGCGGCTGGCGAAATACATGGTCACTTCGAAGCCGATACGCAGGTCGGTAAACGCGGGTTTAATCCACATGGGGCAGTCCTCTTGTTGTGCCGGAGTATTCCGGTAAAGCCATTAATGCACTTGGCCGGGAAGGAGCGAATGCTACTTTCGAAGCAAAGGCCGAGTGCATTGGTCGGGGGTGTACATCGATCAAAATGTGCGAGGGGTGGTTAGTTAGAAGAACCCCAACGGGTTGATGTCGTAGCTCACCAGCAGGTTTTTGGTCTGCTGGTAATGGTCCAGCATCATCTTGTGATTCTCCCGCCCAACGCCCGACTTCTTGTACCCGCCAAACGCCGCATGCGCCGGATACAGGTGATAACAGTTGGTCCACACGCGCCCGGCCTTGATCGCGCGGCCCATGCGGTACGCGCGGTTGATGTCACGGGTCCACAAGCCAGCCCCAAGGCCGAACTCGCTGTCATTGGCAATCGCCAGGGCTTCGGCTTCGTCCTTGAACGTCGTCACGCCGACCACCGGCCCAAAGATCTCTTCCTGGAACACGCGCATTTTGTTGTGGCCCTTGAGCAGGGTCGGCTGGATGTAATAACCGCTGGACAGGTCGCCCTCAAGGCGCTCGGCCGCACCGCCGATGAGCAATTCGGCGCCCTCTTCCTGGGCAATTTTCAGGTACGAGAGAATCTTGTCGTATTGCTGCTCGGACGCTTGGGCACCGACCATGGTTTCGGTGTCCAGCGGGTTGCCGCGCTTGATCTTGACGATCTTCTTCATCACCTCGGCCATGAACGGTTCATAGATCGACTCCTGCACCAGTGCCCGCGATGGGCAGGTGCACACCTCGCCCTGGTTGAAGAACGCCAGCACCAGGCCTTCGGCGGCTTTCTCGATGAACTGTGGCTCGGCCTGCATGATGTCTTCAAAGAAGATATTCGGCGACTTGCCGCCCAACTCCACGGTGGACGGGATGATGTTCTCGGCGGCGCAATGCATGATGTGCGCGCCCACCGGGGTGGAGCCGGTAAAGGCGATTTTGGCGATGCGCTTGCTGGTAGCCAGCGCCTCCCCCGCTTCGCGACCAAAACCCTGGACGATGTTCAGCACGCCGGCCGGCAACAGGTCGGCGATCAGCTCGGCAAATACCATGATCGACAGCGGCGTTTGCTCGGCAGGCTTGAGCACCACGCAGTTGCCCGCCGCCAGGGCCGGGGCGAGTTTCCAGGCGGCCATCAGCAGCGGGAAGTTCCACGGGATGATTTGCCCGACTACGCCCAGCGGCTCGTGAAAATGATAGGCGGTGGTCAGTTCATTGATCTCGGCGGCGCCGCCTTCCTGGGCGCGGATACAGCCGGCGAAGTAGCGAAAATGGTCGGCCGCCAGGGGCACGTCGGCGTTGAGGGTCTCGCGCACGGCCTTGCCGTTGTCCCAGCTTTCGGTGACCGCCAGCACTTCAAGGTGTTGCTCGATACGGTCGGCGATTTTCAGCAGTACCAGGGAGCGATCCTGGGCCGAGGTCTTGCCCCAGGCATCAGCCGCCGCGTGGGCCGCATCCAGGGCCTTGTCGATATCGGCAGCGTTGGAGCGCGGGAATTCGGCGATCACTTCACCGGTCACCGGCGAGGTGTTGGTGAAGTATTCACCGTTGACCGGCGGGACGAATTCGCCGCCAATGAAATTGCCGTAGCGCGGCTTGAAGCTGACGATCGCGCCGGGGGTGCCAGGTTGTGCATAGATCATGGTGAGGCCTCTGTCGGGGTCCAGGCCTGTTGGTCAACAGGCGATACCCGATAGTAAAGAGCCCACGCTGCCCGGCGAATGCGCCGTTGGCAGGGGGGCTCTTGTCATTTGGTAGTAGGTTTAGTGCTTGGCGACCAATTCCTTGGGCAGCTTGAAGGTCCAGAGCATCCCGCCCTGGTTGAAGTCCTTGATCCGCTTGGCCACTTCACCGCCCCACAACGGCACCGCCCCGCCCCAGCCGGAAAGCACCGAGACGTACTGTTCGCCGTCCATTTCCCAGGTGACCGGCGAGCCGAGTACACCGGAGCCGGTCTGGAACTCCCAGACTTTCTCACCGGTCTTGGCATTGAACGCCTGCAGGAAGCCCTCGGGCGTGCCGGTGAACACCAGGTTGCCCTTGGTGGTCAGCACGCCGCCCCACAGTGGCGCGTAGTTCTTGTGGCGCCAGACCTCCTTGCCGTTGATCGGGTCGATGGCCCGCAGCACACCGATGTAGTCTTCATTCAACGGCTTGATGGTGAAGCCCGCACCGAGGAACGCCGCGCCTTTCTTGTAGGCGATGCCTTCGTTCCAGATGTCCATGCCCCACTCGTTCGACGGCACATAGAACAAACCGGTGTCGCGGTTATAAGCCATCGGCATCCAGTTTTTTGCACCGAGGAAGGCCGGCGCCACGAATACCGAGGTGCCCTTGGTCTCACTGCCCGGCGCGCCGGGGCGGCTGGCTTCGTTGTAGATCGGCCGGCCGTCTTTATCCAGGCCGGTGGCCCAGGTGATTTTGTCGACGAACGGGAAACCACGGATGAACTTACCGTTGGTGCGGTCCAGTACGTAGAAGAAACCATTGCGGTCCGCCGTGGCCGCCGCTTTGATTTCCTTGCCGCCCTCGGTGTAGTTGAACGAGATCAATTCGTTCACGCCGTCGTAGTCCCAGCCGTCATGGGGCGTGCTCTGGAAGTGCCATTTGATGGTGCCGTCGTCCGGGTTCAGCGCCAGACGCGAGGACGAATAGAGGTTGTCACCGGGGCGCAGGTGGGAGTTCCACGGCGCCGGGTTGCCGGTGCCGAACAACAGCAGGTTGGTTTCCGGGTCGTAGTAGCCACCCAGCCACGGGGCCGCGCCACCGGTTTTCCACAGGTCGCCAGGCCAGGTCTTGCCCGCCTCGCCACCGGAGATACCGTTTTCCACCGCCTTGCCATCCTTGTAGACGTAGCCCATATGACCTTCCACGGTCGGCCGGGTCCACAGCAGGTTGCCGTTTTTCGGGTCGTAGGCTTCGATCTTGCCCACCACGCCGAACTCGCCGCCGGCCACCCCGGTAATCAGTTTGCCGTTGATCACCAGGGGCGCGGCGCTGATGGAGTAGCCTTCCTTGTGGTCGGCCACTTGCTTGCTCCACACCACTTTGCCGGTGTCCTTGTTCAGGGCGACCAGCTTGGCGTCGAGGGTGCCGAAGTACACCAGGTCACCGTAAAGCGCCACACCGCGGTTGATCACGTCGCAGCACGGGCGGATGTCGTCTGGCAGGCGCGCATCGTATTGCCAGAGTTTCTTGCCGGTGCGTGCATCCACCGCGAACACCCGTGAGTAGGAGCCGGTGAGGTACATCACCCCGTCCTTGATCATCGGCTGCGCCTGTTGCCCGCGTTGTTTCTCGCCGCCAAAAGAGAAGGCCCAGACCGGGCGCAGCTCCTTGACGTTATCGACGTTTAGGGTATCGAGCGGGCTGTAACGCTGACCCTGGACACCCAGGCCGTTGGTGACGATCTGCCCGGGATTTTTTGGGTCCTGGAGAATGTCCTGGTCGGTGACAGCGGCGAAGGCGTGGCCAGACAACAGGATGGCACTGAGCAGCACACTCAAGGCGAAGGGTTGGCGACGTGCGGGTTGGGTCATGACGGCTACCTCTGCGGTTTTTGTTATACCCGGGAAATTTTCCCGGTCTGGTGCAGATTCTTGGGCGCTGGGGGCGTCTCCACAATTGACCGCTGTATCGAGTTTGCTAGTTCCTTAGTAGCGGGTGGATCAGGGGCGTGCGGCCGAATCCAGGCGTTGCATCTGCCCGCGTTCGTACCCGGGGTACAGGTGGCTGACGCTGCGGATCAACTCGTAGCGGCTCAGGCTGATGGCGGCGAATCGCTCGGGAATGGGGCTGCGGATCATCTCACTCATGTCACTGCCATCGGCCGCGCCGTCACGCAGCAACTGGTCGAGCCAGGTCAGGTAGTCACGCATCTGCACAAAGGGCTGGGCATCAGTGGCCACCGGGCCATGGCCGGGCACAATCAGGGTCCAGGGCAAGCCTTGCAGGGTATTGATGTCTGCCAGCCACACGGCCAGGCCGGGGCTGTTCGGGGTGGTCAAGGCGCGCTGGTAGAACACCAGGTCGCCGGCAAACAGCACGCCGGTTTTCTGGTCCAGGATCGCCAGGTCAGCGCCGGTATGACCCGCCAGCGCCACCAGGCGCAAGTCGTGGCTGCCCACAGTCAAAATGCCGGGTTCCAGCACCTGGTTGGGCAAGACCACTTCGGTGCCGCGCATCCAGTCGCCAACCATGCGGTACAGGTTCTCGGCCATGCTGTCGCCCTGCTCATGGAGCAACCGGGTGGTGCCGGCCAACGCGCCGATAGGCACCTCGCGAAACGCCTGGTTGCCCAGTGCGTGGTCGGGGTGATGGTGGGTCAACAGGACCTGGACCACCGGTTTGGCAGTGACGCCGGCAATGGCCTGGCGCATGGCTTCGCCATAACGTTTCGACGGCCCGGTATCGATCACCACCACCCCGGCTTCGGTGACGATAAACCCGGTGTTGACGATATTGCCGCCGTTGGCCTTGGCGAAGTTGTCGGTGCTGCCCTCCAGCAGCCAGGTGTCTTCAGCGATCAACCGGGGCTTGAGGGCGTAGTCCAGCTCGGCCAGCGCGGGCAGGCTCACGCTCAGGCATAACAGCAGTATCCAGCGCATGCCGCGCTCCTTCTGGTCAGGGAATGGCTGCATCAAACTCATTGCCGCTGTTGTCCCGCAGCACCAGGCGGGTTGGCCCTGCGCCTTCGATGTCAAATGCCAGGTTGGGGTTTTCACTGACCGCCGGGAACAGTTCAAGGTCGGCCAGCACTTGCCCGGCCTGATCCTGCAGTTGCGCGTGGTTGATAAAAAACTCGGGGATGCCGTTGATCATGCCGTTGTCCATGGGGTGTGCCACCTGTACCCGCAGGCGGCTGAACTCACCACGCGGATAACGCCCACCCAGCACTTCACCGATATGCTCCTCCCAGCCCGGCTGCGTGCGCACCACGCTTGGGGCCGTGCAACCACCGCCCGCCGCATCGATCAGGGTCGAGCCGACGTGCCACACGCCGTCCTCCGTCAGCACCGCCGCACGCAACGGCGTGGCCTGTTCAATGCGGATGCGCAGCGACAGCCACGGCAGCACCCGGGCCCGGGGCTGAAAATCGACGATTTTGGGC
This sequence comes from Pseudomonas sp. Bout1, assembly GCF_034314165.1. Taxonomy (GTDB): domain Bacteria; phylum Pseudomonadota; class Gammaproteobacteria; order Pseudomonadales; family Pseudomonadaceae; genus Aquipseudomonas. Next base: position 4,841,258 of record NZ_JAVIWK010000001.1, read on the forward strand.
AACGGATTGAGTTCGGCCCAGGCAACGATTTTCAGCACCTGGCCCTTGAACGCCCGGGCGTCGATCTCCAGGGGCACCTGCCGGGCATCTTCGGCAAACGGCGGCGCCAGCAGCCTGACCCGCTGGTCGAACACAAACGGCGCATCGCCCAGCATCTGCTTGTGGTAGAAGTCCCACATCACTGACGGCACCGGGTCCTTGCCGGGGTCGACGTCTACCCCATAGGCCGCCAGCGGCAACCAACAGGCCAATACGCAACACGCTCGCCAGTTCATCGCCTGCTCCTATTGGTACATCTCGGGCACTTCGTAGCGCAGGCCGTAATGGCTGTAGATCGCTTGCAGCGTGCCGTCGCGGATCAGGCTTTCCAGCGCCTCCTCCACCGCATACGCCAGCTGACGGTTGCTTTCATGCACGGCCATACCGATTTCCCAGCGTTGCTTGCCCATGTTCGGGTACGCATTTTCCGCGAGGGCCAGCTGCGCGTCGTGGGCCTGGTGTACCTGCCAGTCGATTTCCCCGCGCATGCCCATCACCGCATCGACTTCCCCGGCCTTCATCGCCGCAAAAGCCTGGGGCACGCCGGGGTAGTGACGGGTGTGCCCGGCAAGCATGCCGTTGAACACCGAGGTCAGGTAAAACGAGGGCACGCTGTCGACCTCAACCCCGATGGGGTGCTGCTCGAACACCGCCACACTGCCCACGCTGTCCAGGCGGCGGCGGTCATACGCTACTTGCCATTGTTCATTCTGGTAGGGCCCGAACATCACCACATGGCCGTTTTCCAACTCGCCCTGATCGTTACGTTTTTGCGCGTAATCGTGGTCGTAGGGGGCACGCATCATCAGGTCGGCCAGTTGCTGATTATGCAACTGGCTGCCGCGCCAGATGTAGTCGCGCAGGTCGTCGTCGAGTTTCTCGCCGGCGGGGGCCCAGATCAGCGTCAGGCGCACCCCCAGCGCCTTGGCCAGGGCCTGGGCGAGTTCCACATCGACCCCACGAGGCGTGCCGGCGTCTTCAAAACTGTAGGGTGCGAAGTCCTTGTACACCGCCACTTTCAGTTCGCCGTCGGCGATCATCTGGTCATAGCCGCGCACCTGCGCCTGCGCGACCTGGCAGCACAGCATCAGCACGCTGAGTACGGCAGCAAACAGGCGCATCCGCTATTCCTCGACGTGCACGGTGTCGAGGTAGGTCCGCACCGCCCACAGGGCTTCCTGGCTCAGGTAGTCCGCCATCTTCGGCATATACACCCGGCCGTCCCGCACGGCGCCGTGGCGCACCCGCTCGACGAACCACTCATCGCCGGCGTCGCCCACGTCCAGCATGCGCAAATCGGGAGCGATGCCACCGGACTTGGCTTCCAGCCCATGGCAGGCAGCGCAGTTCTGGTTGTAGGCCGACGAGCCGATTTCCACCGCCTTGTCGTGCTCCGGGGAGGTGCGATAGGGGTTCACCGCCGCCCATCCATCCGCGTCGACCGCTACGCCGGCGTCCTTGACCGACGTCAGGCCCTTGGTTTCCACCGCCTGCGGCACCACGTTGCCGTGTGCCCACAGGTTACCGGCACTGACGATGCCGGCCAGCAGACCGGCCACAAGCAAGGCGTTGCGTTTTGTTGTCATTATTTTTGCCCTCAGGATTGCACGCAAACCTCTATGCAGAGGCTATGGCACCCATCTTAGAAACCCCTGGGGGCACGCCGTATGCTGCTTTGGTGGCCGCCCTCTACTCCCTTGGTAGTAGGGCTTGTGGGGCACACCCAAATCAGATGCCGTTCGGGAAGTTGTCCCGGCAACACCGGGAGTTTTTCCGTATCCACCCACCGCACGCAGGCAGCACCCTGTGCAGGCCAAAACCTCCACTGGGAACTGCAACCATGACAATAAGATCGCTACCCGCCCTCTCACCTTTAAGCCTCGCCCTGCAGGCTTTTCTGCTGGTGGGCAGCCTGTCCCTGAGTGCTGCCAGCCTCGCCGCTGGCGAACCTGCAAAAACCACGCGCAACGTCACCTGGGAAGACATCGCCAACGACCACCTCACTACCAAGGACGTGCTGCAGTACGGCATGGGCACCAATGCCCAGCGCTGGAGCCCGCTGGCCCAGGTCAACGACAAGAACGTGTTCAAGCTGACGCCGGCCTGGTCCTACTCGTTCGGCGATGAAAAGCAGCGCGGCCAAGAGTCCCAGGCCATCGTCAGCGACGGCGTGGTGTACGTCACCGGTTCCTACTCCCGTGTGTTCGCCCTCGACGCAAAGACCGGCAAGCGCCTGTGGACCTACAACCACCGCCTGCCCGACAACATTCGCCCGTGCTGTGACGTGGTCAACCGTGGGGCGGCGATCTTTGGCGACAAGATCTACTTCGGCACCCTTGATGCACGCTTGATCGCCCTCGACAAAAACACCGGCAAAGTGGTGTGGAACAAGAAGTTCGGCGACCACGCCGCCGGCTACACCATGACCGGCGCCCCCGTGCTGATCAAAGACAAGGTCACCGGCAAGGTACTGCTGATTCACGGCAGTTCCGGCGATGAATTCGGCGTGGTCGGCCAGCTGTACGCCCGCGACCCGGACACCGGCGAAGAAGTCTGGATGCGCCCGTTCGTGGAAGGCCATATGGGCCGCTTGAACGGCAAGGACAGCACCACCACCGGCAATGTAAAAGCACCGTCCTGGCCGGATGATCCGACCACCGAAACCGGCAAAGTCGAAGCCTGGAGCCACGGCGGCGGCGCCCCGTGGCAGAGCGCGAGCTTCGATGCCGAGACCAACACCATCATCGTTGGCGCCGGCAACCCGGGCCCGTGGAACACCTGGGCGCGCACCTCCAAGGACGGCAACCCACACGATTTCGACAGCCTCTACACCTCGGGCCAGGTTGGCGTAGACCCCAGCACCGGCGAAGTGAAATGGTTCTACCAGCACACGCCGAACGATGCCTGGGACTTCTCCGGCAACAACGAGCTGGTGCTGTTCGACTACAAGGACAAGGACGGCAAGGTTACCAAGGCCACCGGCCACGCCGACCGCAACGGCTTCTTCTACGTGGTGGACCGCACCAACGGCAAATTGCAGAACGCGTTCCCGTTTGTCGACAACATCACCTGGGCCAGCCACATCGACCTCAAGACCGGTCGCCCAGTGGAGAACGAAGGCCAGCGTCCCGCCAAGCCATTGCCGGGTGAAACCAAAGGCAAGTCGGTGGAAGTCTCGCCGCCGTTCCTCGGCGGCAAAAACTGGAACCCCATGGCCTACAGCCAGGACACCGGGCTGTTCTATATCCCGGGCAATCAGTGGAAAGAGGAATACTGGACCGAAGAGGTCAACTACAAAAAGGGCTCGGCGTACCTGGGCATGGGCTTTCGTATCAAGCGCATGTATGACGACCACGTCGGCACGCTGCGGGCGATGAACCCCACCACCGGCAAGGTGGTGTGGGAGCACAAGGAACACCTGCCGCTGTGGGCCGGCGTGCTCGCGACCAAGGGCAACCTGGTGTTCACCGGCACTGGCGACGGGTTCTTCAAGGCTTTCGATGCAAAAACCGGCAAGGAGCTGTGGAAGTTCCAGACCGGCAGCGGCATCGTCTCCCCGCCCATCACCTGGGACCAGGACGGCGAACAATACATCGGCGTGACCGTCGGTTACGGCGGCGCCGTGCCGTTGTGGGGTGGCGACATGGCCGAGCTGACCAAGCCGGTGGCGCAAGGCGGGTCGTTCTGGGTGTTCAAGATCCCGAGCTGGGATGTGAAAACCGCTCAGAAATAACCCTGTGCGGTGAGGGGCTCCCCCTCACCGCACGTCCTCCTGCCATATGAGGTCCGTGTATGAAATACCTGCCCTTTTTGCTGTTACTCAGCTTGCCGCTCGCCCACGCCGACGACGGCGACGACGCGCCCCTGATCATCAACGGCTGCACCATCGCCGAACACAGCCAATGCCCCGGCGCCAACCTCAAGGGCGCCAACCTGAGCAATCAGGACCTGAGCCACATGAACCTGGCCGGCGCCGACCTGCGGGGCGCCGACTTGCGCCACGCCAACCTCGACCTGGCCAACCTGGAAAAAGCCCAGCTGCAGGGCGCCAACCTGACCCGCGCCAGCCTGCAACAAAGCAACCTGCGGTTGGCCGACTTCAGCGGCGCCACCTTGATGGCGGTTCAAGGCTGGGGCCTGTTTGCCCAAGGCGCGCAATTTGCGAATGCCAACCTCAGCGCCGCCTACCTGCAATTCGCCCGCCTGTCGGGGGCCAAGTTGCACAAGGCCAACCTGCGGGCAGCGGACCTGGAGATGACCTGGTTGAGCAAGGCCGACCTGCAAGGCGCCGACCTCAGCGATGCCAACCTGCAGGAAGCCAAGTTCAGTGAGAGCAACCTGGAAAAAGCCACGCTGACCGGAGCACGCCAGCATTACGCGAACTTTCAGGATGCCAATATGGAAGGTTGCACCGGCTGCCCGACCACCTGGGACCGGTGATCAGCCAGCCACCCGAACCACGCCCATATCAATGCCCAAGTGCACCAGCTCGGCATGGGAGGTTACCTGTAGCTTGCTCTTGAGCAAGGTCAGGTGATTGGATACGGTCTTGCTGCTGATACTCAGTTGCTCGGCAATCACCCGCGCCGGCGTGCCCTTGGCCAACATCACGAAAATCTCCAGTTCGCGCTGGGTCATGCTTTGCAGACGCGGGTCACTGGCGTTGTGCTGCGCGTGGCACGCCAATTGGGTGGCCAGGGGCTGTTCGATATAGGCATGGCCGTCAAGGATGCGCCGTACGGCCTCGATCAACACCTCGGGCGCCGAGCTTTTGGTCAGGTAGCCGGATGCCCCCGCCTCCAGGGCCTGGCGCACCAGTGGCAGTTCATCGTGCATGCTGAAAAACAGCACCCGCAATTGCGGCAGGCGCTGGCGCAGGCGCCGGGTGGTTTCCAGGCCGCTGATGCCCGGCAAGCCAAAGTCCATGATCACCAAATGCGGCACCGCCTCCTGGACCCGCAGCAGCGCCTCCTCGCCACTCGCCGCTTCGCGCACTTCAATGGCGGGCAACAGCGCACGCAACAGGCTGGCGTAGCCTTGGCGAACCACCGCATGGTCGTCGACAAGCAGAATATTCATGACGCCTCCAAAGGCATGTTCAGCGCCAACGCCCATCCGGCACCGGGCTGGCTGATGATCTTCAATTCACCGCCCAGGCAGCGGGCCCGCTCGAACATCGAATGCAACCCCACGCCCGGGCGCTGGGGCGGCTGCGCCCCGCAGCCGTTGTCGCGCACCAGCAAGCGCAGGCGCGTGCCGCCATAGTGCAGGCGCACCCGCACGCAACTGGCGTCGGCATGCCGGGCGATGTTGGTCAGGGCTTCCTGAAGCACGCGGTACAGATGAGCTTTGTCGCCGGCACAAAGCGCCGGCAGGTGCGCGCTGACCCGCAGTTGGCAATTGATACCGTGGCTGGCCTGCCACTGCCCGACCAGCATCGCGAACGCTTCGGCCATCGGCAGGTGTTGCAGCGCCACCGGATACAAGTCATGAACCAGGGTGCGGAACCCTTGCTGCAAGTGTTCACAGTGATCCTCCAACAACCCCACGGTGCGGGCCAGGGTTTCAGGTTGGTCGCTGACCAGGCGCAACAGGCACGCCTGGGCGCGAATGCCGGCCAGGTATTGCCCCAGGTCGTCGTGCAGGGTTTGCGCCAAATGGGTGCGCTCTTGCTCCTGCACCGCCAGCAGGGTTTGGGTCAGCCGAGTGTTATCGGTGCGGGCTTGCTCCAGGGTGCTGGTCATGCGGTTGAAATGCAGCGCCAGTTGTCGTGCCTCCGGCAGGCCTTCGCTGCGCAGGCGCACATTGAGTTGGCCGCTGCACACCTGCTGCAAGGCCCGCAGCAATTCGTCCAGCAACCCCATCCCGCGCCGCACAGCCCAGCGGATCGTCAACAGGCTCAAGGCCAGCGCCAGCGCGCACAGGCTGAGGAGCTGTTGCAGGGAATCCCAGACTTCGTCGATTTCATCCCGCGGGTCGACAGCGATGGACACCCGGCGTCCGTCCTGCAAATCCAGGACACGGGGGTGCTGGCGCTGCGACGCAAACAGCTGGCGACCGAGCCACGCATCCATCCCGTCCTCGCTGGGCACGCGCGCCGCTTCGCCCGGCGCCAGCCAGCGTACCCGCACATGGCGCAGGCTGGCGGTCAGCCGGGGTTGCAGGCTGACGGGGTCACGCTCGGCGGTTTCACTCAGGTATTGCACCACCGCCTCGGCCGATTGCAGCTCGCGCTCGACGTCTGCCATGGCCTGATGCAGCAGCAAGACCATGCACGCGCACGTCACCACGGCAAAAAAGCCGCACACCCACAGGTTGATCCTCCAGAGTGCCGACATGCCTAGTGCACCGTCATCGCGGGCATTACCTGCACCGGTGCCTGGCGCGGGGCATGGAGTTTATCGACGCCGATCAGGCTCACAATCAGCAGGAACGGCAACAGCAGCGCCTTGAGGACTCGCATGATCGTTCAACTCCTGAATGAGGGCCGTGGCTGTCCATGCTAAAACCGCGCCGCGGCGGGCGAGTTACTACCTTGGTACTGCCTCAGCGGTACTTTCTGCATATTTGCAGGCGGCACGCGGGTTCCTATGCTGGCGCTACCTGTCATGGAGTGCCTTATGCGCCAGCTCGCCTCGTACGCCTTGTTCTACCTGCTGGCGGTCGCTTGCGCCGCTGGGCTGGCCAGCGCCAGCCAGGCAGGCGAGGCGCCCTTGCAGGTGCAAATCGGCTACCTGGGCTATCGCCCCGACCCGGGCCCGCTGCTGTCCAACGTCATTCCCGAACCTGGCGATGCCGGCCTGCGTGGCGCCGAACTGGCGATTACCGACAGCAACAGCACCGGGGCGTTTCTCAATCAGCGCTACAGCCTGGCCAGCGCCACGGTGGACAACCCGCAAGCACTGCTCGACGCTGCAAAGGCCCAGCACGAACAAGGCCTGCGCCTGTTTGTGGTGAACGCACCCGCGGCCAGCCTGCGCCAACTGAGCGCCGCCCTGCCCGACAGCCTGCTGTTCAACGCCGGCAGCCCTGATGACAGCCTGCGCAGTACCGACTGCCTGGGCAACGTGCTGCACACCTTGCCCAGCCGCGCCATGCTGGCCGATGCCCTGGCGCAGTTTCTGGTGGTGCGCAAATGGCAGCGGGCCCTGTTGATCGTTGGCCCCACCGAAGATGATCAAGCCTATGCCGCCGCCCTGCGTCGCGCCGCCAAGCGCTTCGGCGTGCAACTGGTGGCGGAAAAAGCCTGGCGTTTCGACAATGATCAGCGTCGCAGCGCCCAGGCGGACATGCCGCTCTTCACCCAGACCGCCGAATACGACGTGGTGCTGGTGGCCGACGAACGCGGTGACTTCGGCGAGTACGTGCCTTATCAAACCTGGTACCCGCGCCCCGTGGCCGGCACCCAGGGCCTGACGCCCACTGGCTGGCACAAAACGGTGGAAACCTACGGTGCTGCCCAGTTGCAAAAACGCTTCGAAGCCCTGGCCGGGCGCTGGATGAATGACCGCGACTTCGCCGCCTGGATGGCAGTGCGCAGCGTCGCCAGCGCGGTGAGCAAGCTACGCCAGGCAGACCCCATGGTGATCCGCCAACTGGAAATCAGCGAGCAACTGCCCCTCGACGGGTTCAAGGGCCGCAAACTCAGCTACCGCCCCTGGAACGGCCAACTGCGCCAACCGATTCCCATCGTGCAACCCCGCGCGCTGGTCAGCACCTCGCCCCAGGACGGTTTCCTGCACCCCTTCAACGAAATGGACAGCCTGGGCTACGACAAACCTGAAGTGACCTGCCGCTTTCCCTGAACGCACCCACAATAATAAGGAATCCGCCATGCGCCGCACCCTGCTCTCATGCGCCCTGCTGCTTGCCGCCGGGCATGCCGTGGCCAGCACCGCCTGGGTCTCCAACGAGAAAGACAACAGCCTGAGCCTGATCGACATGCAGACCCTGCAAGTCACCGACACCCTCAAGGTCGGCCAGCGCCCCCGGGGCCTGTTGCTGTCCCACGACAACAAGCTGCTGTACATCTGTGCCAGCGATTCGGACCGGGTGCAGGTGATGGACGTCGCTACCCGCACGATCATCAAGGAACTGCCGTCAGGCAAGGACCCCGAGCAATTTGCCCTGCACCCCAATAATCGCTGGCTGTATGTCTCCAACGAAGACGATGCACTGGTGACAGTGATCGACACTGAGACTTCCAAGGTGCTGGCCCAGGTCAACGTCGGCGTGGAGCCCGAAGGCATGGCCGTCAGCCCCGACGGAAAATGGGCGGTAAACACCAGCGAAACCACCAACATGCTGCACTGGATCGACACCAGCACCCAAACCCTGGCCGATAGCACGCTGGTGGATCAGCGGCCACGGTTTGTGGAGTTCAACCACGACGGCTCGCAGCTGTGGGCCTCGGCGGAAATCGGCGGCACCGTGACCATCCTCGACGTGGCCAGCCGCGCCATCCTCAAGACCCTGACCTTCAAGATCAAAGGCGTGCACCCAGACAAAGTGCAGCCGGTGGGCATCAAACTCAGCGCCGACGGCAAATATGGGTTTGTGGCGCTGGGCCCGGCCAACCATGTGGCGGTGATCGACGCCAAGACCTTTGAGATCCTCGATTACCTGCTGGTGGGCCGTCGCGTCTGGCAGATGGCATTTACCCCGGACCAAAAGCAATTGCTCGCCACCAACGGCGTCAGCGGCGACGTGTCGGTGATTGATGTGGACAGCCTCAAGGTCATCAAGTCGATCAAGGTCGGACGCTACCCGTGGGGCGTGGTGGTCACCCCATGAACGCGCTGGACGTCAGTGACCTGAGCTTTGCCTATGGCCCCAAGCAGGCCCTGCGCGAGGTGAGTTTCAGCCTCGCGCCGGGACGATTTTCCGCGCTGCTGGGGCCCAACGGCGCCGGCAAGTCGACCTTGATCGCCCTGCTCACCCGGCTGTACGACCTGCAAACAGGCGACATCCGGGTGGGCGGTCACTCCTTGCGTGATGCACCACGCCCGGCCCTCAAGCAACTGGGGGTAGTGTTCCAGCAAAGCACCCTGGACCTGGACCTGAACGTGGAACAAAACCTGCGCTATCACGCCGCGCTCCACGGCCTGTCCCGTCGCCAGAGCGCCTTGCGCGTCGACGCCGAACTGGCCCGCCAGGGGCTGGCCGAACGACGCCGCGAACGGGTGCGCGAACTCAACGGCGGCCACCGCCGCCGCGTGGAAATCGCCCGCGCGCTGCTGCACGACCCCCGCTTGCTGTTGCTCGATGAGGCCAGCGTAGGCCTCGACCCGGCCAGCCGCCTGGCCCTGAACCAACACCTGCGCAGCCTGTGCCGCGAACAAGGCATCACTGTGCTCTGGACCACCCATCTGCTGGACGAAGTACAGCCCGACGATACGTTGATGATCCTGCACCAGGGCCGCCTGGTGGCTTGCGGGCAAACCGATGCCTTGAGCCAGGAACACGGGGGTGACCTGAGTGCTGCCTTCGCCCGGCTGACGCCTTCGGGCGCCGCGCAATGAACGCGTACTGGCAGTGTCTGCGCGGCATCGTACTGCGCGAATGGTTGCGCTTTGTGCTGCAGCGCACGCGGTTCCTCAGCGCCCTGGTGCGCCCGCTGCTGTGGTTGCTGGTGTTCGCCGCAGGCTTTCGGGCGGCCCTGGGTATTTCGGTGATCGAACCGTACGACACCTACATTCCCTACGAGGTGTACATCATCCCGGGGCTGGCTTGCATGATCCTGCTGTTCAACGGCATGCAGGGCTCGCTGTCGATGGTGTACGACCGGGAAATGGGCAGCATGCGCGTCCTGTTGACCAGCCCCCTGCCCCGTACCTTCCTGTTGTGCAGCAAGTTGTTGGCCACCTCGTTGATTTCGTTGCTGCAGGTGTACGGGTTCCTCGGTATCGCCTGGGTCTACGGCGTGCAACCGCCGGCCATGGGCCTGTTGATCGCCTTGCCGGCGTTGCTGCTGGTGGCCTTGATGCTCAGTGCCCTGGGCTTGTTGCTGTCCAATGCGATCCGTCAGTTGGAGAACTTTGCCGGGGTCATGAATTTTGTGATCTTCCCGCTGTTTTTCCTGTCTTCGGCCCTGTACCCGTTGTGGAAGATGCGCGACTCCAGCGAATGGCTGTACTGGTTGTGCGCCATCAACCCGTTCACCCATGCCGTTGAGCTGGTGCGCTTCGCCCTGTATGAACGCTTCAACGGCCTGGCGTTGGCGGTGTGCCTGGGCCTGACCCTGGTGTTCTCGCTGTTGGCGGTGCTGACCTTTAACCCTCAACATGCCGCATTGCGTAAAAAAGGCTGAAGCGGGCCAAAACCAGTACTTTGGTACTGGTTTACCTGTCTATCGTCGCATTCCCAAGGCATCGATCCTGGCCTGTAATGGGCGCATAACGATAAGGAATGGACCCGCCATGCTGCCCGCTCGATTTTCACTCCTGGCACTGCTGTGCCTGCTCTGGGCCACTGCCCATGCCGACACCGCGCTGTTTTCCAGCGACGGCTACCGCATCACCCTGTACCGCAGCCCCACGCCCGAGCAACTGGCGGGCGCGACCATCGTCGACACCCAGGCACTGCAAGCCTTGCTGCGCCAGACGCCGGCACCGGTACTGATCGACGTCTACCGCCGCCAATGGCTGCAAGGGCGTTTCATCGAAGACCAACCCCACGCCAACCTGCCTGGCAGCCATTGGCTGGCCAACACCGGCGACGGCGACCTGACGCCCGAGTGGCAAGGCTATTTCGCCCGTCATCTGTACCGGCTGACGTCGGCAAACCTCACGCAACCGCTGGTGTTCTATTGCCGCTCCGATTGCTGGCTGAGTTGGAACGCGGTAAAACGAGCCGCCAGCCTGGGCTATACCTCTGTGTACTGGTACCGCGACGGTCTGGATGCATGGGAAGCGGCAAAGCTGCCTGTTGCGCTCGCGCAACCCGAGCCTTTTCAATAATCAAAAATAATAAGGTGAACGGCCATGTACAAAATTCTGATTGCCGACGATCACCCACTGTTTCGCGAAGCGATCCACAACGTCATCAGCGACGGTTTCCCGGGCAGCGAAGTGATGGAAACCGCCGACCTGGACAGCGCCCTGGTCCTGACCCAGGCGCACGATGACCTGGACCTGATTCTGCTCGACCTGAACATGCCCGGCATGCACGGCCTCAATGGCCTGATCAACCTGCGCAACGAGTCACCGACGATTCCGGTGGTGATCGTCTCGGCCGAGCAAGACAAGCAGATCGTGCTGCAAGCCATCACCTATGGCGCGGTGGGGTTTATCACCAAGTCCTCGCCAAGGCTGCAAATGACCGAGGCGATCCAGCAGATTCTCAACGGCAATGTGTACTTGCCGCCAGACATCATTCGCAGCCAGAAAACCGGCACCCACCGGCGGATGAACGAGAACCCGGGGTTTGCGCCTGAGCTGCTGCAGGCCCTGACGCGCAAGCAGTTGCTGGTACTGGAGCGGATGACCAAGGGCGAGTCGAACAAGCAAATTGCCTATACGCTGGAGATTGCCGAGACCACGGTGAAGGCCCATGTGTCGGCGATTTTGCGCAAGCTCAATGTGCACAATCGGGTGCAGGCGATCCTCAGTGCCGGGGACATCGACTTCGGCGCGTACCTGCGCCGCTGACCCCACGGGGCACCAGCTCCCGCGTTGGTGCGCTGCTCATTTGCCCAGCAAGTGACTCATCGCGGTCTTGAGCTTCATCGGTTTGACCGGCTTGTGCATCAGCATATGCCCCAACTCCCGAATCTGCCGCTTGAGCTCATTGCTGTAATTGGCGGTGATCATCATCGCCGGAATCGCACTGGCCCGCCGCGCATTGATGCGGGCCACGGCGTCCACGCCGTTCTGCTCGTCGTCCAGGTGATAGTCGGCAATCAGCAGGTCTGCTTCGGCGTGGTAATTGTCCACCTGGCGCGCCAGGTCCTGCTCCGACAAGGCCGTCACCACCCGGCATCCCCAGCCTTCCAGCAAGGTACGCATGCCCGCGCAGATCGCCGCGTCGTTGTCCAGCACCCACACCCGCGCACCTTGCAAACGCTCCAGCATCGGTTCGCTCATCAGCGGGATCGGCAAGGCCTTCGGCGCGGTGGCGCTTAACGGTACTTCCACGGCAAACATCGACCCTTTGCCCGGCCATGAGCGCACGGTAATTCGGTGCCCCAGGATCCCGGCGATCTTTTCGACGATGGCCAGGCCCAACCCGAGCCCGCGATCCTGGTCCGGCCGCTGCACGTCGCCGCGCTTGAACTCCTGGAAAATCTCCTCCAGCCGCTCTTCGGCAATGCCCATGCCGCTGTCCCAGACCTGGATCGACAAACGCTGGTGGTGCCGACGACAGCCCAGCACTACCCGGCCACTGTAGGTGTAGCGGATGGCGTTGCTCAGGAGGTTGCGCAGGATCCGCGCCAGCAACTGGATGTCGCTGCGTACCAGCGCCGAGCAACCGATGAAGTGCAACTCCAGCCCCTCGCTGCGGGCCAGTTGGGTGTACTCGGCGGCCAGGTTGTCCAGCAGTTCACTCAGGGCGAAGGGTGCGATATCGGCCTTGATCACCCCGGCGTCCAGTTTGGAAATATCCACCAAGGTGCCCAGCAGGTTTTCCACATCCTCCAGCGAATTGCTGACATTGCGCACCAGGGTTTCGCTGGCCACCGGGTCGCGGCGCTCCATCAAGGCACTGGTAAACAGCCGCGCGGCGTTGAGCGGTTGCAACAGGTCATGGCTGACGGCGGCAAGAAACTTGGTTTTCGACAAGTTGGCCCGCTCGGCCTCCAGCTTGGCCTCGCGCAGGCGCGACTCCATGCGACGGCGTTCGTCGATCTCAAGCAACAACTGGTTATTGAGGGAGGTCAGCTCGGACGTGCGTTGGCGCACGCGCTGCTCCAGGTTCTGGTTGGCCTGGTGCAAGGCTTCGGCGGTGCGGCGACGCTCGGTGATGTCGCGGATCAGCACGAAGATCCCCACCACTTCACCGCTGGCCAGGCGGTTGGGCACGTAGGAGCGCAACATGTAGCGCTCCTGGTTGTCGAGGTTGGTTTCGGAGAATTCGAAGGTCACGCTCTCGCCGGCCAGAGCCCGGGCCACGTAGGCATCGAGGCGCTGGTAATGCTGCTGGCTGTGCACCTCCAGCAGGCTGCGCCCGAGCATGGCACCCGGGTGGCAGCAGTACCATTGCTCATACACCTTGTTGGTAAATTCGTAGACCAGGTCGGCGTTGAGGTAGGCGATCAGCGCCGGCACGTGGTCGGTGATCAGGCGAATCCAGCGTTCGCTTTCCTGGGACTTTTGCGCCACGGCCTGTTCCCGACGCAGGGTTTCAGCGAGCTTTACGTCGGTAATGTCGGTGAACAGGATCACCCGGCCGCCGTCCCGGGTCGGCCGTTCGCTGACTTGCAGCCAGCGACCATCATCCAGGCGATAAAACAGGGTTTCGTCGCCGTGCCCCAGCGCCTCTTCGGTGAACAGGCCGTTGACGGTCATCAACCGCTTGACCTCGGCCAGGCGCATGCCCGCCACGATCTCCACGCGGCTGTTGTTCCAGAACGCCTTGAAACGGCTGTTGAACAGCAGGATGCGCTGGTGTTGGTCGAACAGCACGAACGCGTCGGAGATGCTCTCGATGGCGTCAATCAGATGCTGGTGAGCAGTTTCTGCCCGCAGGCGCGCGTCACTGAGCAGGTGGTTGCTGGCCTTGAGCTCGGCCATCGCCTGGTTAAGGGCGTCGGTGCGTTCGCGCACTTGTTCGGCCAGCACCACCGAGTGCTGGAACGCCGCATACGGGTCGTTGCCACGGGTCACGCCGGACTCGATGCGCTCGATCAGCGCCGCGTTGATCCGCACGAGTTTCTGGTTGTCCTTTTCCAGGCTGGCCAGCCGCGCCTCAAGTTCAGCGCGGTCCAGGGGCGCGACCTCGGGCAATGGCAACCCCGGTGAAGGTCTGGTTGATATGCATGCCATTGAACTGTTCTCCGTAGGTGTTGAACCCCATCACCCGCTGGTCGCGCAGAAAGCCGCCGATGTGCTCCAGGGCGCCGCTGTCTTCCAGCTCCAGGCGCCTGAGGAAGCAGTCGCAGCCAAGGGTCAGCAGCAGCTCGCCGAGGCGCGCTTGCAGGCCATCGAACAGGCGTTCGAGGTTTGGCAGGATCTCCCCAGGTGTCATGACCGTCAGGACGATGCCGTTTTCCACCGCACAGTAGAAACTCAGGCTCAGGTCCGGGTGCACCTGCTGAATTGCGCGCACGTAGTATTGGTTGTTGATGCGCACCGCCAGGGGGTGGGCGGCGAAAACCCGGTAATCGAGGTCGGCGACCGCTACGCCAATGTGCCGGGCATACTCTTGGGCCGCAGGTTCGGCATTGAGCTCGAACACCCGGCGCGAAGCGCTGTCGGCGCCGGTCACCACCAGTTTTTCTTCCCGGGGCAGGATGTGGTGGGTGGTGAAGACTTCAAAATCCAGCCAGGTGTTGACCAGCACTACCACCGCCGCGCCGCTGTGGAATTCACCACCGAAGTACACGTGGGTGTGAGTCAGGCGGTTGTCATCACCGGCGGAGCCGCCGAAGTGGGGGATGTCACCCAGGGCCGCGCTCAAGGCGGCGAGGACCATTTCTTCGCGGCTGGACAGGCCATCGAGCAGCGTCAGGGCAAAGCTGTTGCCCTTGATCGGCGCCAGGGTGTTGCTGCGACAGCCGCCCACCAGGCGCTCGACCATTTGCTGGGCGTCGATCAGGCTGAAGTGTTCCACCTGGTCGATCAGTTCGGTGGCGATGGAAAAATGCGAGTGATCGAAGCCGACGGCCGTGATGCAGTTGCGGCCGTAGCCCTGTGGAGTGATTTCGCCAGCGCTGGTGCAGCCCACCAGGCGGATGGCGCCGAAGCTGTGTTGCAAGGCCTGGCCCAGGGCGTGCAGGTCGTAGGAGGCAGAGCAGAAGAACAACACAAACCCCAGCCGTGGGTGCAGCAGCTGTCGGGCCAGGTCATCTGCCGCCTGGCACGGGTCGGTGGCCTCTGACATGGCACTGGCGACGCCCTCGTTTTGCTGCATGGTCGACTCCCCACTATGAGGCATGAGTGTACGAAGGCTGCGCAGTGGGACCTATGCTACTTGGGTAGCGGGTAGGGGATTCGATGGGATGAGAACCCCCGCCCTCTTCCAGGGCCTACCAGGTCAGCACGGCACCCAGGGCAACGGTGTCGGTGTCTTCGTCCTGCGCACTGCCCTCATGCCCGCGGATCTGGAACTGGTTGTACTCGGCCACCAGTTTCAGGTTGTCGTTGATGTCATGAAACAGCGCGATCCCGCGGGTCTCATAGTCTGCACCGCTGCCGACCACGCCATTACCGTCATCCTTGGTCTTGCCGTAGGACAGCGCCAGCCG
This sequence comes from Pseudomonas sp. Bout1, assembly GCF_034314165.1. GTDB lineage: Bacteria > Pseudomonadota > Gammaproteobacteria > Pseudomonadales > Pseudomonadaceae > Aquipseudomonas. The sequence goes on from NZ_JAVIWK010000001.1 coordinate 4,856,700, forward strand.
GTTCTTGCCCAGCTTGTACGAACCCTGCAGCAGGTAACCGTTGCTATCGACATTACGCAACGTCGCCTCGCCGGCATTGTTGGTATAGAACGGGTTGATGCCCTTGGCCTGAAAGCCCGAACCTGTCAGCGACAACCCGCCCATTTTCGCCTGTACGCCGTAGCCCACGCCTTTGGATGTCACCGACGCCACGTTGGAGTCAGTGTTGTCGGAGGTCTGGTAGCTGCCGTTGACCCAGCTGTAGACCTTCGCCCCGCCCACGTCGAACTGGTAGGTGATCTCGCTCTCGGTGCGCGGGTTCTTCTGGTAGGCCTTGCCCAGCGGGCTGCTGTCGTTGGTGTCTACCGGGTCCATGATGCCCACGGCGATCCGCAACCCGTCCATCACCGGGGTGCGGTAGGTGATCTGCGAGGTGGGAAACGGGTACGGATAACCGCTGCCGATATTGCCGAACGACACCCCGCCGCCGTCCACCAGCCCGAGGCTGTCGCTGACCTGGCCGTAACCTGCCAGCAGTTCGTCGAGCAGGATGTTGGACCGGGCAAACAGGCCAAAGTCCTTGCCGATCAACACCTCGCCCCACTCCGGGTTGGCGACCGTGCCGTAGAACTGGCGCACATCGATGGCGGTGTCGGTGCCATTGGTTTCGCTGTCGTTGATGGTGACCCAGAAGGACGCGCGGGCACCGAGCTTGAGGTCGTCGACCTGCTTGCCCATGTTGAAGCCCAGGTAGTTGGGCAAAAAGCCCATTTTTACCCGCGCCTGGCGCCGGTCGTATTGGTCACCGGCGCGGTCGACGTTGCTGTTGACGTAGAAGGCGTTGATGTAGCCGTCGGTGGAAAACGTGGTTTCGTCCTTGTCATACAGCATGATCTCGGCGTCGGCGACCGAGCTGAGGCCCAGGCCGACGATAAAGGCAGGCAAGAAACGACGGGTAAAATTTTTATTCTTATGCATGGCGCGCTCCGCAGCGGGGGACGGGATGTCGGAGGCGATTATCGAAAGCATGATGGCAGCGTCATACGCTGCCTTGGAGGGAGCTGCGGGGTGCTTTGGACGCGCAGCGGGCACGCAACAAGTTGGATGTAAGACGGGCCTCGCGAAAGGCCCGCCACTTAGGGTGTAAGCCTAAACGACTGCCCTCCACAACATGCCGACCGCCACCAGCACACACAGGCTGGCGAACCCGACTTGCAGGGTGCGCGCCTTGATCACCGAGCACAGGCGCCGGCCGGCCAACATGCCGACAATGCTCGCAGCGATAAATACCCAGCCCATCGGCTCGATACTCACCCCGGCGTGAAACGCACCGATCACACCGATCAACGAGATCAGGCTGATCACCATCAGCGAGGTGGCGACGATGCCGCGCATTTGCACATCGGTCAGTTGCTTGAACGCCGGTACGATCAGAAAGCCCCCGCCCACGCCGAGCAAACCCGATACCGCACCGGTCACCGCACCCAGGGCCGCCAGGGTGGCGGTGCATTTGGCGGTCCAGGAAAAACGCCCGGTCTGTTGGTCGAGCATGCAGTTCTTCTGGCCCCAGGACGCGCTGCCGTGGTCGCTCGGCCCGGCCTCACGCTTCTCGCGCTGCAGCATGCGCCAGGCCACCAGCACCATCAGCGCGCTGAACAGGCCCATCAGGGCTTTCTCCGGCATCTGGTGCGCGAAGAACACTCCCAGCGGCGAAAACAGTGCGCCGAGCAGCGCAATCAGCAGCGCCGCGCGGTAACGCACCAGGCCATGGCGCAAGCCGTCGACGGCCCCCACGGCGGCGGCCGCGCCCACGGCGAACAATGACACCGGCGCGGCTTGGGTCATGGTCAACCCCAGCCCCAACACCAACGCCGGGACGCCCAGAATGCCGCCCCCGGCCCCGGTCAAGCCCATGACCAGCCCCATCAATACGCCCAGAAAACTTGCCAGCAGCATAGGGTTGCCTCAATCCACCTTGGCCAGACGGGTCAGCCACTCGCGGCCCTTGAGCATGCCGTTCCAGTAGAACCATGGCAGGAAGCGCGCCTTGAGGAACCACGCCGAACGTCGCGCCACGGTGGGGTCGAGGGGAAAGGTCGGCAGCAGCTTGCCGCCATAGCCGAACTCGGCCAGCACCACCTTGCCCTTTTCCACCGTCAGCGGGCAGGAGCCGTAGCCGTCGTACTTGAGGGGCAGCGGCGCCTGTTTGCGCAGGGCGAGCAGGTTTTGCGCAACCACCACGATTTGCTTGCGCACCGCCGCAGCGGTCTTGGCGTTGGTGGTGGAGCACACATCGCCCAGGCCGAAAATGTGGGGATAGCGCAGGTGTTGCAGGCTCTGGGGGTTCACCTCGCACCAGCCGGCGGCATCGGCCAGGGGGCTTTGGCGGATAAAGTCCGGGGAAACTTGCGGCGGCACGACGTGCAGCAGGTCGAAGGTTTTCTCTTCGACGCGTACGTTGCCTTCAGCGTCCTTGATTTCGAACCAGGCCTTGCGCGCCGGGCCGTCGACCTTGACCAGGTTGGAGTTGAACGCCAGTTGCGCCGAGTACTTTTCAATGTACTTCATCAGCGGCGGCACGAAGGTCGGCACGCCGAACAACGCGGCGCCGGCCAGGTTGAATTCAACGTGGATGTTCTTCAGGTCACCCTGCTTGAGCCAGTGATCGCACGACAGGTACAGGGCCTTTTGCGGGGCACCGGCGCACTTGATCGGCATGGCCGGCTGGGTGAAGAGCGCCTTGCCGTGCTTGAGTTGCTGCACCAGCTTCCAGGTGTAGGCGGCGTGTTCGTAGCTGTAGTTGGAGGTCACGCCATTCTGGCCGAGGGTCTCTGGCAGGCCTTCGATCTTTTCCCAGGCCAGGCGCAGGCCCGGGCACACGATGAGGTTTTTCCAGGTAACGCGCTGACCGCTGTCGAGCACCAGGGTTTGCTCATCGGGCAGTAACTCACTGACCGCGGCCTGGACCCAGGTGACGCCGTTGGGCAGCACATCAGCCATGGGGCGTACGGTTTTGGCAACGTCATAGGCGCCGCCGCCCACCAGCGTCCAGGCCGGCTGGTAGTAGTGGTGGTCGCTCGGCTCGATCAGGATGATGTTCAGGTGCGGGTCGCGCTTGAGCAGGCTGGCCAGCAGGCCGATGCCTGCCGAGCCGCCACCGATGACAACGATATCGCCACTGATGGTAGGTCCCCAGTGTTGGTCGTTCATGGTCTATGGCCTTTTTTTGGTTAATGCACGCAAGGGTCGTTGCCGTATGGCATCACGCCCCAGCTGTTTGCCACCACGATGCCATCCTTTGCCTCGGGTCATTCAATTCACTTAAGCTCGCAAGGTTATGTGGAAAACCCACTGAATGTAAGCCGCCATTAGCTATCCGGGAAACCCGTCATGTCAGCGTTGATTCAATCCTTTCTGGACGAGGCGTCGTCGACCTACACCTACGTCGTCTATGAAACGGACGGTGGCCAGTGTGCCATCGTTGATTCGGTGCTCAATTACGACCCGGCCTCCGGGCGTACCGGTACTGGCCAGGCTGACCAGGTGATCGCGTTTGTGCGCGAGCATGGTTTGCAAGTGCAGTGGTTGCTTGAGACCCATGCCCATGCGGATCACCTGTCGGCGGCGCCGTATTTGCGTCGTCAGTTGGGCGGCAAGATCGCAATTGGCCAGTCCATCAGCAAGGTGCAGGGGGTGTTCAAGAACCTGTTCAACCTGGAGCCGGAGTTTCGGGTGGACGGGTCGCAGTTCGACCAGCTGTTTGCGCCGGATGAGGTGTTTCATATCGGCAACCTGAAGGCCCAGGCGCTGCATGTGCCGGGGCATACGCCGGCGGACATGGCTTACCTGATTGAAGACCAACTGATTCTAGTGGGCGACACGCTGTTCATGCCGGATGTGGGCACGGCGCGCTGCGATTTCCCAGGTGGTGATGCGCGCCAGCTTTACGCGTCGATGCGCACGTTGTTGGCCTTCCCGCCGCAAACCCGGTTGTATGTGTGCCATGACTACCCGCCTGAAGGCCGCGCGGCCAAGTGCCTGACCACGGTGGCGGAACAGCGGGCGGGCAATATTCATGTGCATGACGGGGTGGATGAGGCCGCGTTTGTCGAGATGCGTACCACGCGGGATGCCGGGTTGGGCATGCCGACATTGTTGCTGCCGGCGATTCAGGTGAATGTGCGGGCCGGGGTGATGCCGCCGGCGGAGGAGAATGGGGTGGTTTACCTGAAGATTCCGCTTAATCAACTTTGAAATACATTACCCATTGTAGGAGCTGGCTTGCCAGCGATGGCGGTGTTTCAGACAGCGCATCTGGTGGCCGATACTCCGCTATCGCTGGCAAGCCAGCTCCTACAGGGACGGTGGGGTATTAACCGAGGTTGATGCCATTGGCCGGTAGCGGCAGCGCGGTTTTGTAGCGCACTTGCTTGAGGGCAAAGCTGGAGCGGATGTTGGCGACACCCGGGACTTTGGTCAGGAAGTCCATCATGAAGCGCTCCAAAGACTGGATGGTCGGCACCAGCACCCGAATCAGATAATCGGGGTCGCCGGCCATCAGGTAGCACTCCATCACTTCGGGGCGATCCGAAATCGCCCCTTCAAATTGCTGCAAGGCCAATTCGTTCTGCTTTTCCAGGCTGACGTGGATGAACACATTGACGTGCAGCCCCAGCAGGTCGGCGTCCAGCAGCGTTACCTGGTCGCGAATCAGGCCCAATTCTTCCATCGCCTTGACCCGGTTGAAACACGGCGTGGGCGACAGGTTGACCGAGCGGGCCAGGTCGGCGTTGGTGATGCGGGCGTTCTCCTGAAGGGCGTTCAGAATGCCGATATCGATACGGTCCAGTTTGCGCATGAGACAAAACCACCTGTTTATTATGTTTATGCAGTTTTTTTATCCCCAAATGATCTCCAACGCAACGAAACAGAGATAAATATTCTCCTGAGCCGAGCCTATGATTGTTGTAGGACAAGATTTCTTCTACCCGAAGACGGACTGTCAGCGACCGCGCCCACTACAAGAAATTCACAAGATAGAGCGTAGAAAGCCATGACTCAGCAGTATGAACCACTGCGCCTGCACGTTCCCGAACCCTCGGGCCGCCCAGGCTGCAAGACCGACTTTACCTACCTGCGCCTGACTGACGCAGGTACGGTGCGCAAACCCCCAATCGACGTAGAACCCGCCGACACCGCCGACCTGGCCAAAGGCCTGATTCGCGTGCTCGACGATCAGGGCCAGGCCCTCGGACCATGGGCTGAAGGCGTGCCAGTCGAGATTCTGCGCAAGGGCATGCGCGCCATGCTCAAGACGCGGATCTTCGACAACCGCATGGTGGTCGCCCAGCGTCAGAAAAAAATGTCGTTCTACATGCAAAGCCTCGGCGAAGAAGCCATCGGCAGCGCCCAGGCCCTGGCCTTGAACATCGACGACATGTGCTTCCCCACCTACCGCCAGCAAAGCATCCTGATGGCCCGCGAAGTGCCGCTGGTAGACCTGATCTGCCAACTGCTGTCCAACGAGCGCGACCCGCTCAAGGGCCGCCAGTTGCCGATCATGTACTCGGTAAAAGACTTCGGTTTCTTCACGATTTCCGGCAACCTCGCCACCCAATTCGTCCAGGGCGTGGGCTGGGGCATGGCCTCGGCCATCAAGGGCGATACCAAGATCGCCTCGGCCTGGATCGGCGACGGCGCCACCGCTGAATCCGACTTCCACACCGCCCTCACCTTCGCCCACGTGTATCGCGCGCCGGTAATTCTCAACGTGGTGAACAACCAGTGGGCGATCTCCACCTTCCAGGCCATCGCCGGCGGTGAAGCCACCACCTTTGCCGGACGCGGCGTGGGTTGCGGCATCGCCTCGCTGCGGGTCGACGGCAACGACTTTGTCGCGGTGTACGCCGCCTCTGCCTGGGCCGCCGAACGCGCCCGCCGTAACCTGGGGCCAACGCTGATCGAGTGGGTGACCTACCGCGCCGGCCCGCACTCCACCTCCGATGACCCGTCCAAATACCGTCCCGCCGACGACTGGAGTCACTTCCCGCTGGGCGACCCGATCGCCCGCCTCAAGCAGCACCTGATCAAGATTGGCCAGTGGTCCGAAGAGGAACACGCGGCGGTCAGTGCCGAGCTGGAAGCCGAAGTGATCAAGGCCCAGAAAGAAGCCGAACAGTACGGCACCCTGGCCGGTGGCCAGATTCCAAGCGCCGCGACCATGTTCGAAGACGTTTATAAAGAGATGCCGGAGCACTTGAAGCGCCAGCGTCAAGAGTTGGGGGTCTGACATGAACGATCACAACAACAATATCCAGCTGGAAACCGCCATGACCACCACGACCATGACCATGATCCAGGCCTTGCGCTCGGCCATGGATGTGATGCTTGAGCGCGACGACAACGTGGTGGTGTTCGGCCAGGACGTCGGTTACTTCGGCGGCGTGTTCCGTTGCACCGAGGGTTTGCAGAACAAGTACGGCACCTCGCGGGTGTTTGACGCGCCGATCTCCGAAAGCGGGATCGTCGGCGTGGCGGTGGGCATGGGCGCCTATGGCCTGCGGCCGGTGGCCGAGATTCAGTTTGCCGACTACGTGTACCCCGCCACCGACCAGATCATTTCCGAAGCCGCACGCCTGCGTTATCGCTCGGCCGGCCAGTTCACGGCACCGCTGACCATGCGCATGCCTTGCGGCGGTGGCATCTACGGTGGCCAGACCCACAGCCAGAGTATTGAGGCGGTGTTCACCCAGGTCTGCGGCCTGCGCACGGTGATGCCGTCCAACCCTTACGACGCCAAGGGCCTGCTGATCGCTTCCATCGAAAACGATGACCCGGTGATCTTCCTCGAACCCAAGCGCCTGTATAACGGCCCGTTCGACGGCCACCACGACCGCCCGGTAACCCCGTGGTCGAAACACCCGCAAGCGCAAGTGCCGGACGGTTACTACACCGTGCCACTGGACGTGGCTGCCATCGCCCGCCCAGGCAAGGACGTGACCATCCTTACCTACGGCACCACCGTGTATGTGTCGCAAGTCGCCGCTGAAGAAACCGGCATCGATGCCGAAGTCATCGACCTGCGCAGCCTGTGGCCGCTGGACCTGGAAACCATCGTCAACTCCGTGAAGAAAACCCGCCGCTGCGTGATCGTTCACGAAGCCACCCGTACCTGCGGGTTCGGCGCCGAGCTGGTGGCGCTGGTGCAGGAGCATTGCTTCCACTACCTGGAAGCGCCGATCGAGCGCGTCACCGGCTGGGACACCCCCTACCCGCACGCGCAAGAGTGGGCGTATTTCCCTGGCCCGACCCGAGTGGGCGCGGCTTTGCATCGGGTTATGGAGGTCTGAATGGGCACGCACGTTATCAAGATGCCGGACATTGGCGAAGGCATCGCAGAAGTTGAATTGTCGGTGTGGCACGTCAAGGTCGGCGACCTGGTGGTAGAAGACCAGGTGCTGGCGGATGTGATGACCGACAAGGCCATGGTGGACATTCCTTCGCCGGTGCACGGCAAGGTGATTTCCCTCGGCGGCGAGCCCGGCGAAGTCATGGCGGTTGGCAGCGTCTTGATCAGTATCGAAGTGGAAGGCGCCGGCAATACCAAAGAATCGGCATTGTCTGCAGTGGTTGAAGAGCTTGCACCTGCTCCGGCCACGAAAGTTGAAGCCAAGGCCGCGCCGGTGGTTGAACCCAAACCGGCCGCCAAGCCTGCAGTAGCAGCGACGCAATCGCCCGTGGCCCGCGAGGTCGACGACCGCCCGCTGGCCTCCCCGGCCGTGCGCAAACATGCGCTGGATGCTGGCATCCAGCTACGACTGGTGCAGGGTTCCGGCCCAGCCGGCCGGATTCTGCATGAAGATCTGGACGCTTACTTGCTCCAGGGTCCGGCGCAAAATTCCAGTGCCTCCAACCCTTACGCCGAACGCAACGACGAGCAGCAGATTCCGGTGATCGGCATGCGCCGCAAGATCGCCCAGCGCATGCAGGACGCCACCCGGCGCGCCGCGCATTTCAGCTATGTGGAAGAGATCGACGTCACCGCCCTCGACGAGTTGCGCGTGCACCTCAATGAGAAACACGGCGCCACCCGTGGCAAGTTGACCCTGCTGCCGTTCCTGGTACGGGCCATGGTCGTCGCATTGCGCGACTACCCGCAGATCAACGCGCGTTACGACGACGAAGCCCAGGTCATCACCCGCCTCGGTGCCGTGCACGTGGGCGTCGCCACCCAGAGCGATATCGGCCTGATGGTGCCGGTGGTACGTCACGCCGAAGCCCGCAACCTGTGGGGCACGGCAGAAGAGATCAACCGCTTGGCCAACGCTGCGCGCACTGGCAAGGCCAGTCGCGATGAGCTGTCGGGTTCAAGCATTACCCTGACCAGCCTGGGCGCGCTGGGCGGGATTGTCAGCACACCGGTGCTGAACCTGCCGGAAGTGGCCATCGTCGGGGTCAACCGCATTGTCGAGCGGCCGATGGTGATCAAGGGCCAGATCGTGATCCGCAAGATGATGAACCTCTCCAGCTCCTTCGATCACCGGGTGGTCGATGGCATGGACGCGGCGCAATTCATCCAGGCCATCCGTGGCCTGCTCGAACAACCCGCCAGCCTGTTCCTGGAGTAACCCATGTCTCAAACATTGCACACCACGCTGCTGATCATCGGCGGCGGGCCTGGCGGTTATGTAGCAGCGATTCGCGCTGGCCAGTTGGGTATCCCGACCATTCTCGTGGAAGGCCAGTCGCTGGGCGGCACCTGCCTGAACATCGGCTGCATTCCGTCCAAGGCACTGATCCATGTCGCCGAACAATTCCAGCAAACCGTGCACCACAGCCAGGGTTCACCGCTGGGCATCGAGGTCGATGTGCCGACCCTGGACATCGGCAAAAGCGTTGAATGGAAAGACGCCATCGTTGACCGCCTGACCACCGGCGTCGCCGCGCTGCTTAAAAAGCACAAGGTCCAGGTGATTCAAGGCTGGGCCAAGGTTGTGGACGGCAAGACCGTCGACGTCGGCGACCAACGCATCCAGTGCGAACACCTGCTGCTGGCCACCGGGTCGAAAAGCGTCAACCTGCCGATGCTGCCGATTGGCGGGCCGATCATCTCCTCCACCGAAGCCCTGGCGCCCAAGCGCATTCCTAAACGCCTGATCGTGGTCGGTGGTGGCTACATCGGCCTGGAGCTGGGGATTGCCTATCGCAAGCTCGGCGCCGAGGTCAGCGTGGTCGAGGCGCAGGACCGGATCCTGCCGGCCTACGACGCTGAACTGACCCAACCGGTGGCCGAATCCCTCAAGCAACTGGGAGTGAAGGTATTTTTGAAACACAGCGTCACCGGCTTTGAGCACAACACCCTGCAAGTGCGTGACCCCAGCGGCGAGACGCTGACGCTTGAAACCGACCAGGTGCTGGTTGCCGTTGGTCGAAAACCCAACACCCAGGGCTGGAACCTCGAAACCTTGAACCTGGACATGAACGGCTCGGCGATCAAGATCGACAGCCGTTGCCAGACCAGCATGCGCAACGTGTGGGCGATCGGCGACCTCAGCGGTGAGCCGATGCTCGCCCACCGCGCCATGGCCCAAGGCGAGATGGTCGCCGAACTGATCAGCGGCAAATCCCGCGAATTCAACCCGGCCGCGATCCCGGCCGTGTGCTTCACCGACCCGGAACTGGTGGTGGTCGGCAAGACCCCGGACGAAGCCAAGGCCGCAGGCCTGGACTGCATCGTCTCGAGCTTCCCGTTCGCCGCCAACGGCCGGGCCATGACCCTGGAGTCGAAAACCGGCTTCGTGCGGGTAGTGGCGCGGCGCGACAATCACCTGATCGTCGGTTGGCAAGCGGTCGGTGTGGGCGTCTCGGAATTGTCCACGGCCTTCGGCCTGAGCTTGGAGATGGGCTCGCGCCTGGAAGACGTGGCGGGCACCATCCACGCCCACCCGACCCTCGGCGAAGCGGTACAAGAAGCGGCGCTACGGGCCCTGGGGCATGCATTGCACCTTTGAGACCGCGGTAGCGCCATCGCAGGCAAGCCAGCTCCCACAAGGGATCGGCATTCGACAGGGCAACACGGTCGAATGTGGGAGCCGGGCTTGCCCGCGATGACGGTGGATCGGCCGACCAGGATGCCGAATGGTCCACCTACCCCGCTCCCACACAAGCCAAGAATGAAGTATTGTTGCGCCCATCCAGAAATAAACCATAAGCCTGCCTTCGACCAGGCGGTTGACCAAAGATAGAGGGTGTCATGGGTAACGAAAGCATCAATTGGGACAAGCTGGGTTTTGACTACATCAAGACCGACAAGCGTTTCCTCCAGACCTGGAAAGACGGCGCCTGGCAAGAAGGCACCCTGACCGACGACAACGTGCTGCACATCAGCGAGGGCTCCACCGCCCTGCACTACGGCCAGCAATGCTTCGAAGGCCTCAAGGCCTACCGCTGCAAGGACGGTTCGATCAACCTGTTCCGCCCGGACCAGAACGCAGCGCGCATGCAGCGCAGCTGTGGCCGCCTGCTGATGCCACAAGTGCCGACCGAGACCTTCATCGAAGCCTGCAAGGACGTGGTCCGCGCCAACGAGCGGTTCATCCCGCCGTACGGCACTGGCGGCGCGCTGTACCTGCGCCCGTTCGTGATCGGCACCGGCGACAACATCGGCGTGCGTACTGCGCCGGAGTTCATCTTCTCGATCTTCTGCATCCCGGTAGGCGCCTACTTCAAGGGCGGCCTGACCCCGCACAACTTCCTGATCTCCGGTTACGACCGTGCAGCTCCCAACGGCACCGGTGCGGCCAAGGTCGGTGGCAACTACGCCGCCAGCCTGATGCCTGGTTCTTTGGCGAAAAAAGCCAACTTCGCCGACTGCATCTACCTCGACCCGGCCACCCACTCGAAGATCGAAGAAGTCGGCTCGGCCAACTTCTTCGGGATCACCCACGACAACAAGTTCGTCACCCCGAACTCACCGTCGGTGTTGCCGGGCATCACCCGCCTGTCGCTGATCGAGCTGGCCAAATCGCGGCTGGGCCTGGAAGTGGTTGAAGGCGACGTGCTGATCGACAAGCTGTCGGACTTCAAGGAAGCCGGCGCCTGCGGCACCGCAGCCGTGATCACCCCGATCGGCGGCATCGAGTACAAAGACAAGCTGCACGTGTTCTACAGCGAAAAAGAAGTCGGCCCGGTCACCCAGCAGCTCTACAAAGAGCTGACCGGCGTGCAATCCGGCGACGTCGAAGCGCCTGAAGGCTGGATCGTCAAAGTCTAAGCACACGGCTGCCAGCAACACCACAAAACCAATGTGGCAGCTGGCTTGCTGTAGTGAGCGGACTTGCTGTAGTGAGCTGGCTTACTGTGGTGACCTGGCTTACTGTAGTGAGCGGGCTTGCCCCGCGCTGGGCTGCGAAGCAGCCCCATCAATCTGTAGTGAACCCAACGGGGAACAAACCCCCTCACCACAACAAGCCCGCTCCCACATTTGGTTTCCTGCGTCTGGAAAACCGAGGTTCAGACTTTATCCCCCGGGATATTCCCCAGAACCTTCTTGCCCATGCTGATCCGCGGCTCCGCGCCATAACCCAGCGCCTCATAAAACCCCATCACCGCATCATTGCCGCTGGTGATCTGCAGATTGATCTTCATGCAGCCCAAGGCGGTCAACGCCTGCTCCGCATGCCGCACCAGCGAAGCGCCCAAGCCCTGTCGCCGATAATCGTCATGCACCGCCACCGAATACAGCCAGCCACGATGCCCGTCGTAGCCTGCGAGGATGGTGCCAATCACCGCCTTCTTGTCGGTGGCCACGAAGAACAACCCATCGTTCACCGCCAACTTCTTGTCGATCGCCAGGCCCGGCGTGTTATGCGCTGCGTCATAACCAAACGCCGCCTGCCACAGCGCCACCACCTGCGCCCGATGCGCCCGGTCGCGGTAGACGCCGATGGGATGGCGCGATGACAACGCCTTCTCCATCACCAGCGTGCGCTCATTGCCATGGTAAACGTCGCGCACCGTGTGAAACCCCAGCTTGGTATAGAACGGCTCCGCGGTCAGCGACGACGGCACATGCAGCGATGTCACCCCGGCTTCCCGGGCGCGCAACTCGATTTCAATCATCAACAAACGCCCGATGCCCTGCCCTTGCAGCGCCGGATTGACGAACACCGAGCGCACCACATTGGCATCCAGCGCGGCAGTGGCGACGATCACGTCATCCTGGGTCGCCACCAGCACCGTTCGCCGCGCCAGCAACCCCACGACAGCCTCGGGGGTAAAGTTGCTCGCCACCCGCGCAATCACATCCGCCGGATAATCCCGGGCGTTGCTGTCATGCAGGGCCGCCAGGATGACCTGGCTGATGCCCTCGGCGTCAGTGGTTTGGGCGAGACGAACTTCAGTGGGCATGGGCACTCCTTAATGACGGACTCAATTCCTGCAGCCCCCCATACTAATGTGGGAGCTGGCTTGCCTGCGATAGCGGTCTGTCAGCCAATCAAGTATCAACTGACAGACCGCTATCGCAGGCAAGCCAGCTCCCACAGTTGATCAGCTTTATTCCTTCAACCGCAGCCAGCAGCCGATTCGGCTGCCACACCGCGCTTTTCAGCTTTCCCGGCTGGGCCGCCCCCTCACTTCAGCCGGGATTCTTCCTTCACACCGCACAAAATAGCCTCACTGCCCAACCCCATGGACCCGTGCCCCCATGCAAACCACCAATACCGTCTTGATGATCCGCCCGGCGCACTTCGCCTTCAACCCGGACACCGCGATCAACAACCGCTTCCAGCGCGCGCCCCTCGATCCGTTGGCGGCACAGCACAAAGCGCTGCAAGAGTTCGACGGCTACGTCGACACCCTGCGCCATCACGGCGTGGAAGTACTGGTGGTTCAAGACACCCCCGCTCCCCACACCCCGGATTCGATTTTCCCCAACAACTGGTGGAGCAGCCACGCCGACGGCAGCCTGGTGCTGTACCCGATGGAAGGCCAGAACCGCCGCCTGGAGCGCGACAAAGGTGTGCTCCAAGTGCTGGAGCAGCGTTTCGCGATCAAAGACACCATCGACTTCAGCCACCTCGAACAACAGAACATGTTCCTCGAAGGCACCGGCAGCATGGTCCTCGACCGCCAGCACCGCATCAGCTATGCGTGCCACTCGGGGCGTACGCATCAGGATGCCCTGCGCCAGTTCGCCGAACGCCTGGGCTACCAGGTCTGCGTGTTCCATGCCGTCGACCGCCACCACGCGCCGATCTACCACAGCAACGTGATGATGAGCGTCGGCCGCGACCTCTCCGTGGTGTGCTTGCAAGCGCTGCCCGACGACCACGAGCGCCAGGCCCTGGAAGGCTCCCTGCGCGGCACCGGAAAAGACATCGTCGCCCTGGACTTCGAACAGTTGGAAGCCTTCGCCGGCAACATGCTCGAAGTCCACGACCGCGACGGCCAGCCGCTGCTGGTGATGTCGGCCAGCGCCTGGGGCTCGCTCAAGCCCGCCCAGCGCCAGCATGTGGAACGTCACACCCGCCCGGTGGTGGTGAACATCGACAACATCGAACGCATCGGCGGCGGCAGTGCGCGCTGCATGTTGGCCGAAGTGCATCTGCCCGCCCGCCCCTCATTTCAATAAGGAGTCCTCCCATGACCCGCTATATCGACGTCAACGACTTGAGCTACCTGGTTTCGCAAAAAGGCCTGCAAACCTGCATCACCGAGATGGCCGAGTACATCCGCGCCGATTACCTGCGCTGGCAGGACTTTGAAAAATGCGCGCGCCTGGCCAACCATTCCCCCGAGGGCGTGATCGAGCTGATGCCGGTGTCCGACGCCTCGCTGTACGCCTTCAAATACGTGAACGGCCACCCGAAAAACACCCAGAGCGGCATGCTTACCGTAATGGCCTTCGGCGCCCTGGGCGATGTGGACACCGGCAAACCGGTACTGCTGGCCGAAATGACCCTGACCACCGCGATCCGCACCGCCGCCACCTCGGCCCTGGTGGCGCGCTACCTGGCCCGGGACAACAGCCGCAGCATGGCGCTGATCGGCAACGGCTCCCAAAGCGAGTTCCAGGCCCTGGCCTTCCACGCGATGCTGGGCATCAATGAAATCCGCCTGTTCGACATCGACGCCAAGGCCACCGCCAAACTGGCGGCCAACCTGAAAGCCTTCCCGGCGATCAAAGTGATCCTGGCAGGCAGCGTGGCCGAAGCCGTGAAAGGTGCCGACATCGTCACCACCGTCACCGCCGACAAGGCCTACGCCACCATCCTCACGAACGAGATGATCGAACCGGGCATGCACCTCAATGCCGTGGGCGGCGACTGCCCCGGCAAGACCGAGCTGGACCGACGAATCGTCGAACGTGCCCGCGTGATCGTCGAGTACGAACCGCAAAGCCGCATTGAAGGCGAGATCCAGCATATGCCGGAAGATTCGCCGGTCACCGAGCTGTGGCAAGTGATCAACGGCCAGGCCCCGGGCCGCGAAAATGCGCGCCAGGTCACCCTGTTCGACTCGGTGGGTTTTGCCATCGAAGACTACTCGGCATTGCGTTACGTGCTGGACGTGGCCAAGGCGCTGGACGTGGGCAGCGAACTGGAACTGGTGCCGGACCTCGCCGACCCCAAAGACCTGTTTGCCCGCCTGGCCCAGCCACCGGCCGCACAGCACAAAAAGCGCGCCTGAGACCGCTCTGGCCTGCCGCTTTGCGTGAGGGGCAGACCTAAAAAGCCCGGTCCACAAGCCGATTTAGCGGGTACCCCAGCCGTTTCCGCTGTGGCCCGCGTTTTAACAGCACATTCCGCGCGCCGCAGCGGGGGTAAACGACACAAAAAACGCACCATCTTGAAGCATTCTCTCTGACAACAAACAGCCCAATGTAGTGAGGCAGCCCAATGTGGCGAGGGAGCTTGCTCCCGCTGGAGTGCGTAGCGCTCCCGGGATTTTGGGGCCGCTGCGCAGCCCAGCGGGAGCAAGCTCCCTCGCCACAAAAGCCAGCTCGCCTTAGCTTTCAACTTTTCTACTGCCCTGACATCAATTACAAAATATAGGGAATACACATGACTCCGCTCCGATCACTTTTCGCTGCGCTGCTCCTGCCATTGGCCGCAACCGCTGCCCAGGCTCAGGAATGGAAAGAAATCCGCTTTGGGGTTTTCCCCGAATACCCACCGTTTGAATCCGTCGCCGCCGACGGCAGCCTGCAAGGTTTCGACATCGACCTGGGCAACGCCATCTGCGCCAAGCTGGAAGTCAAATGCGTGTGGGTCCACAACGAATTCGACGGCATGATCCCGGCCCTGCGCGCCCGCAAGTTCGACGCCATCATGTCCTCCATGGCCGTGACCCCGGCCCGCCAGAAAGTCATCGACTTCAGCGACCGGCTATTCCTCAGCCCGACCTCGGTGATCACCCGCAAAAGCGCCGACTTCGGCGACACCCCCGAATCGCTGAAAGGCAAACAGGTGGGCGTGCTGCAAGGCTCGCTGCAAGAAGCCTACGCCCGTGCACACCTGGCCAGGCTCGGCGCGCAGATCAAGGCGTACCAGTCCCAGGAACAGAACTACGCCGACCTGCAAAACGGTCGCCTCGACGCCACCCTCACCGACAAGCTCGAAGCCCAGCTGAACTTCCTGTCCAAGCCTGAAGGCGCCGACTTCAAGACCGGCCCGGCCTTCAAGGACCCTACCCTGCCGCTCGACATCGCCATGGGCTTGCGCAAGAACGACAAGGACCTGGTGGAGCTGATCAACAAAGGCATCGCCGCCGTCCAGGCCGATGGCACCTACACACAGATCCAGAAGAAATATTTCGGCGATCAGGATATCTACAACGAGTGATATCCACCTCGCCCCTGTAGGAGCTGGCTTGCTAGCGATGGCTGCCTGAAGCATTGCGCTGAACTCGACGGCCCCATCGCCGGCAAGCCGGCTCCTACAGGGGACGTCTGAGCCCCACAGAGATCTCCCCTCCATGAATGAACTCCTCAACTTGCAGGGCTTCGGCCCGCTGCTGGCCCAGGGTGCCTGGATGACGGTCAAGCTGGCGTTCCTGGCGCTGCTCCTGAGCCTGTCCCTGGGACTGATCGCGGCGGGTGCCAAACTCTCCAGCGTCAAGCTGCTGCGGGTTCCGGCCACGCTCTACACCACGCTGATTCGCAGCGTGCCGGACCTGGTGCTGATCCTGCTGATTTTCTACAGCCTGCAACTGTGGCTGAACGACCTGAGTGAAATGCTCGGCTGGGCCTACTTCGAAATCGACCCGTTCACCGCCGGTGTCATCACCCTCGGTTTTATCTACGGTGCGTATTTCACCGAAAACTTTCGCGGGGCGATTCTCAGCGTGCCCGCCGGCCAACTCGAAGCCGCCACCGCCTACGGCCTGAGCCGCTGGCAGCGCTTTCGCCTGGTGCTGTTCCCGCAACTGATGCGCTTTGCCCTGCCGGGCCTGGGCAACAACTGGCTGGTGCTGCTCAAGTCCACCGCGCTGGTGTCGATCATCGGCCTGTCAGACCTGGTCAAGGCCGCACAAAACGCCGGCAAGACCACCAATGACCCGCTGTATTTCCTGATCCTCGCGGGCCTGGTGTACCTGGTGATCACCACCCTCTCCAACCGCATCTTCAAACGCCTGGAACGGCGCTACAACGTGGGCATCAAGGGGATGGTGCGATGATCGAACTGATCCAGCAATACGGCCTGGCCTACCTGTTCACCGACGGTAACGGCTTTTCCGGGGTGGCGATGACCCTGTGGCTCTTCATTATCTCGGTGGTGCTGGGCTTCTTTCTGTCGATCCCGCTGGCGATCGCGCGGGTCTCGGAACACTTCTGGATTCGCTGGCCAGTGGAGGTCTACACCTACCTGTTTCGCGGCACGCCGCTGTATATCCAGTTGCTGATTTGCTACACCGGCCTCTACGGCCTGGACGTGGTGCAGGACAACGCCCTGCTCAACCAGTTTTTTCGCAATGCACTGAACTGCACGCTGCTGGCGTTTGTATTGAACACGTGCGCCTACACCGTGGAAATCTTTGCCGGGGCGATTCGCAACATCCCCCACGGCGAGATCGAAGCCGCCAAGGCCTACGGCCTGCATGGCTGGCGCCTGAACCTGTTTGTGGTAGTGCCCGCCGCACTGCGTCGCGCACTGCCGGCCTACAGCAATGAAATGATCCTGATGCTGCACGCCACGTCCCTGGCGTTCACCGCCACCATCGCCGACATCCTCAAAGTGGCCCGCGATGCCAACGCCGAAACGTTCCTCACGTTCCAGGCATTCGGTATCGCGGCCCTGTTGTACATGCTGCTGTCCTTTGCACTGGTGGGCCTGTTTCGACTGGCCGAACGTCGCTGGATGCGTTTTCTTGTTCCTACCCGAGGCTAACCCATGAATCAGTCCGCGCAGGCCCTGGCCGCTTACCCCACCGATGTACGCCCGGCCGCCAAACCGGTGGCCGTGGCCGAAAACGCCAACATCAAACTCCAGGTCGAAGGCCTGCACAAACGCTATGGCGAACATGAGGTGCTCAAGGGCGTCTCGCTCAACGCACGCAACGGCGACGTGATCAGCCTGATCGGCGCCAGCGGCTCCGGCAAAAGCACCATGCTGCGCTGCATCAACTTCCTCGAACAGCCGGACGCCGGGGTCATCACCCTGGACGGCATCAGCATCGAAATGCAGCAAGGCCGCGCCGGCACCCGCGCACCGCACCAGGCGCAATTGCAGAACCTGCGCACCCGCCTGGCCATGGTGTTCCAGCATTTCAACCTGTGGAGCCACATGACGGTGCTGGAAAACATCACCCTGGCCCCGCGCCGGGCGTTGGGCGTGAGCGCCGCAGAAGCCGAAAAACGTGCACGCCTGTACCTCGACAAGGTAGGCCTGCCGGGCCGTGTGGCCGACCAATACCCGGCATTCCTCTCCGGTGGCCAGCAACAGCGCGTGGCCATCGCCCGGGCCCTGGCGATGGAGCCGGAGATTATTCTGTTCGACGAACCCACCTCGGCGCTCGACCCGGAACTTGTAGGAGAAGTGCTTAAAGTCATACAGACGTTGGCTGAGGAAGGTCGTACCATGCTCATGGTCACCCACGAAATGGGCTTTGCCCGGCAGGTGTCCAGCCAAGTGTTGTTTCTGCACCAGGGCCGTGTTGAGGAACAAGGTGGAGCCGAGATCCTCGATCAGCCAAACAGCGAACGCTTGCAGCAATTTCTTTCCAACCGATTGAAGTGAACACCAGACACCATGGATACCAAGGCCACCGGACCAAACGCCTCCCCTGCACTGGACCGCATCGATGAAGCCATCATCGACGTGTTGCGGCACCAGGGCCGCATCACCTACGAACGACTCTCGTCGCTGGTGCACCTGACGCCCAGGCCATGCCTGGAGCGGGTGCGCAAGCTGGAGCGACGCGGGGTCATCCGGGGTTACGGGGCGATCATCGATGTGCAGCTGGTTTCGCCGGGGTTGTCATTGCTGGTGCTGGTGGCCCTGTCCAACCAGAGCGGGCGCTCGGCGCAAAAGGCGTTTGAGGCGTGCGTCAAAGCCTGCCCGCAAGTCTTCGAATGCCAGTTGATCAGCGGGCCTTTCGACTACAGTTTGCGCATGCGCTGCCGGGACATGGAGCACTACCGGGTGCTGACGGAAACCTGGTTGAACAACGATGAATTGCACATCGATAAACTGGTGGCGCACCCGGAGTTGGCTGTGGTGAAAAATACCGCTACGGAACTGGCCTGAACACCACCTGCTAAAACCACACACATTACTGTGGTGAGCGGGCTTTTGTGGTGAGCAGGCTCTTGTAGTGAACAGGCTTTTGTGGTGAACAGGCTTTTGTGGTGAGCGGGCTTGCCCCGCGCTGGGCTGCGAAGCGGCCCTAAAACCTGCGCCCCGGTTCCGTCTGAAAGAACTCGGTGAGTTTATTGGGGCTGCTTCGCAGCCCAGCGCGGGGCAAGCCCGCTCACTACAAAAGCCCGCTCATCACAAAAGCCCGCTCCTGCATTAACCGGGTCCGCTTGAGATTCGCTTGCCCGGCCTGGCCCCAATCAACTTCGCCTGCCCATCGCGCTGCTTACCCGTACGCGCCTCGCTGATCAAACCCGGGATCAACTTGCCCTCCGGCAGATTCTTCCAGAACCGACTCGGCAAATGCCCTTCCATCACCTTGGGGTTCAACCGCGCCGGGTTAAAGATATGGCTGTAGTACGTCAGCCACATCGCACTGTGGGGGTCCTCGACATTCTGCGCTAACGCCTGCCATTGCGCCGGGCATTGCCGCTGGTGAATCAACTGCTCCCCATCGTAATAAACCCCATCCAAAGGCGTGGCGATCATCCAGCGATGGCGCCCCATGCGCCCGACAAAATGCTGGCTGGCCACCTTCAAGATATCGTGGGCCGGCTCATGCCACGCTACATACTCCGGCAACTGCGGCCCCGCCTCTGCCGGCAATGCGATAAACCGCACAAACGCATGCAGGTGATGGGCCTCGCGCTGCACCTGCTTGATCCGCCGCTGCAACTCGCTGCCCAGCTTGTCCCCCGACATCATCGCTGTGCGGTCACCATGGCTTACGCGCCATAACACTTCATACAACAGGCTCCAGCGCTGTTCACCGTGGTAACACGCGGCAGATTCCAGCAGCTCCAGCAGTGCCTTGGGAATCCGCGCCTGGAACGGCCCGCATTCGGCCGGGTACTGCTCGTCCGTGGCAAACAGGTCCGCCACTTCGGCCACGCCCCAACTCACATGGCTTGGGTCAATCTGATGACTGAGCAACCAGCGCGCCTGCTCGCGCCAGGTGCCGAACAGGTTGTCGCATTCCAGGCTGATCATCCCCAAAGCCCCATTTGCTGCGGCTGCGGCCGGTCACGCAGTTGTTCGCGCAGCAGCACGCTGGTGCTTTCCGCCTGCTGCGGGTGGTAGTCACTGGTGATGAAAAATGGCTTGGCCTTGGCCAGCACGCAGCGCATGCGCGCCAGGTCTTCGAAGCGGATCTTGCGCTGGCGGCGCAGGTCCACCAGCCGTTGGGTGGTGCGCAGGCCAATCCCGGGAATGCGCGCAATAAGCGTCGGCTCGGCGCGGTTCAGGTCCAGCGGGAACACCTCGCGGTGCTCCAGCGCCCACGCCAATTTAGGGTCGATATCCAGGGCCAGGTCGCCGGGCCCTTCTAACAATTCGTTGGCGCTGAACCCATAACTGCGCAACAGGAAATCCGCCTGGTACAAACGGTGCTCGCGCATCAAAGGCGGCGCTGCCAGGGGTACGCTTTTAGGGCTGTTGGGTATCGGGCTGAACGCCGAGTAATACACCCGGCGCAATTTGAAATTGCCGTACAACGCCTCGGCGCTATGGAGGATGGTGCTGTCGTCGGTGTCATCGGCGCCGACGATCATCTGCGTGCTCTGCCCGGCCGGCGCGAAACGCGGCGCGCGGGGCTCGTTGAGCACGGTCTGTTCACCGGTATAGATGGTTTGCATGGCCTGCTTGATCGAGACGATCTGCTTCTCGGGCGCCAGGGTTTGCAGGCTCTTGTCCGTCGGCAACTCGATGTTCACGCTGAGGCGATCGGCATACCGCCCCGCCTCGGCAATCAGCGCCGGGTCGGCCTCGGGAATGGTCTTGAGGTGGATATAGCCGCGAAAGTCGTGCTCTTCGCGCAGGAGTTTGGCCACCCGCACCAACTGCTCCATGGTGTAGTCGGCCGAACGGATGATGCCGGAGCTGAGAAACAGCCCGCTGACGCAGTTGCGCCGGTAGAAGTCGAGGGTCAGGGTCACCACCTCCTCCGGGCTGAAGCGTGCACGGGGCACGTCGCTGGAGCGGCGGTTGACGCAGTATTGGCAGTCGTAGAGGCAGAAGTTGGTCAGCAATACCTTGAGCAGGGATACGCAGCGACCGTCGGGCGTGTAGCTGTGGCAGATGCCCATGCCATCGGTGGAACCCAGCCCCGCCTTGCCTTCCGAGCTGCGCTTGGGCGCGCCGCTGCTGGCGCAGGAGGCGTCGTACTTGGCGGCGTCGGCGAGGATGCTGAGTTTTTCGATCAACTGCATGGGGCTTCTACCGATACTGGTTTTTTGTACAGTATCAGCAGCAAGCCCCGAGGTTCAAGTACAGCCTGTCAGCTGGCGGTGGCCAGCAGCAGGTCCTGCACCGAACGGCTTTTGCCACGGCTGCGATCATGCTCGTACAGCGACGCGGCAATCTCGTCGGCACGAATCGGCAAAATCGACAGCAAGGTGTCACTCAAGCCATGGCTGGCCTGGCTGAAGCCCTGCATGTAGATGCCGGCCTTGCAGCGCTCGTCGGTGACGATGCGGTAGTCGCGGCTGACCTCGAAGTCGCCCATGTAGTCTGCCAACGGGGCCAGCAACTGGCGGTGCATCTGGCGCTCATACCCGGTGGCCAGCACGACTGCATCGTAGTGGTTGAGGCTGGTTTCGCCGGTGGCGTTGTTGCGCAGCGCCAACTCGACACCCAACGGCCCGGCCGTGGCTTTTTCCACGGTGGTCAGGGTGCGGAACGCGTGACGGGCAATACCGGAGACTTTCTGCCGGTAGAAGATCCCGTAGATGCGCTCGATCAGGTCCAGGTCCACCACCGAGTAGTTGGTGTTGTGGTACTCGTTGACCAGGCGCTCGCGCTCACTGCCGTTCTGCTGGAACACCAGGTCGGTAAATTCCGGCGAGAACACTTCGTTGACGAACGGGCTGTCATCGGCAGGCTTGAGGGCCGAGCCGCGCAGGATCATGTCGACCTGCACCGACGGGAAGCTGTCGTTGAGGTCGATAAAGGCTTCGGCCGCGCTCTGGCCACCCCCGATGATCGCGATGCGCATCGGCTTGCCGTCGACACACGGTTGCTGGGCCATGCGCTCCAGGTACTGGGAGTGATGGAACACCCGCCCATCATCCTTGAGCCCCTTGAACGAGGCCGGAATACGCGGCGTACCACCGGCACTGACCACCACCGAACGGGTGGTGCGAACGTGCTGCTCACCCTGGGCATCCCGGGAGATCACCCGCAGCGCCTCGACCTGCTGCTGATGCAGGATCGGCTCGATGGCCAGCACTTCCTCGCCGTAACGGCTCTGGGCCTGGAACTGCGCGCAAACCCAACGCAGGTAGTCGTTGTACTCCATGCGGCACGGATAAAAGGTGCCCAGGTTGATGAAGTCCACCAGGCGCCCGTGGGCTTTCAGATAATTGACGAACGAATACGGGCTGGTGGGATTGCGCAGGGTCACCAGGTCCTTGAGGAAGGAGATCTGCAATTCACTCTGGGTCACCAGGGTGTTGCCGTGCCAGCGGTAGTCGGCCTGCTTGTCGAGGAACAGCACGTCCAGTTTGCCCTGGGCTTTCTCGCGTTCCTGCAGGGCGATGGCCAGCGCCAGGTTCGAAGGGCCGAAACCGATACCGATCAGGTCGTGAACGGCGGGCGATGCAATTGCCTGTGTCATTCCAGTGTCCTCTGGATAAGCCCCGTGGCAGTGGGGCGGGAAAGCCTCAGAGACCTGAAGGCACAGCAACAGGTCGTGTGTTGATAGGAGACGAGGACAATGAAATAAAATTTAGCTATCGCTGGACTCAGTGCACATCCCACTCACGAATGCGCGCCCGGCAATGCTTCATGGCATTGACGATGTGTTTTTCCACCAGCGCGCGGGAAATACTCAGGCGCTCGGCGATTTGCGGGTGGGACAGACCGTCAAGCTTGCGCAGCAGGAAACTGTCACGGCAGAGCGCCGGCAGTTCGGCCAGTGCGCGCTCAAGCATCTCCAGGCGCTGCCCGTGGTCCAGGCTGTGGTGGGGCGAGGAAAGCGAAAAGCGCTCCTCGCTGTCGAGTACTTCCAGGGGTTCATCCTGGCGCAGGGCGTTGCGCCGATGACCGTCGATCACCAGGTTGAGCGCCGTGCGATAGAGAAACGCCCGAGGCTGGTCGATCGGGACCTCACTGGCGCGCCCCAGCACCCGCACATAAGCGTCATGCACCACATCTTCGGCCACCTGACGGTTGCCCAGCTTGGCGTTGAGGAAACACACCAGCTCGCGATAGTAGTTTTCCAACATGACTCCCGACCGCCTGAAGGCGGCATTAGGTCCTTTGATTACGAAGATAACGGCCGATTCGGTGATGCAGCTCGATGATGGCAGTTTGAGGTGCGTGTAATTTATAGTAATTCTCATCTAGTTTTAAACAAGACTTGCAACGCCGGCCAATTATTTTGCCTGACACACCTGTAACGGCATATGTAACGGCCTAAATCCCCGGACAATGTCCTCGTCTACCAGTCAGCTTCCCGCTCCTGCGGGCCGATCTTTCCTGGCTGGAACTCTGCATGAAACGTCCTCGACCTGCCCGACGCGCCCTGCTTGTGGTCGCGTGCCTGATCCCCGTCATCGCTTTAGCTGCCTGGCAGGTCTTGCCGCCGGGCCGGGACAAGCTGGCGACCGTCACTGTGACGCGTGGCGATATCGAAAGCAGCGTCACGGCCCTGGGTACCCTGCAACCCCGGCGCTACGTCGACGTGGGCGCCCAGGCGTCCGGACAGATCCAGAAGATTCACGTAGAGGCCGGTGCCCAGGTCAAGGAAGGCCAACTGTTGGTAGAGATCGACCCCTCGACGCAAAAAGCCAGGCTCGACGCGAGCCGCTTTGCCATCGAGAACCTGCAGGCCCAGTTGCAGGAGCAGCGCGCGCAGCACGAACTGGCTCGCCAGAAGTACCAGCGCCAGCAGCGCCTGGAGGCCGATAACGCCACCCGTGAAGAAGACGTGCAAACCGCCAAAGCCGAACTGAGCGCCACCCAGGCGCGGGTCGACATGTTCCTGGCGCAGATCCGCCAGGCCAAGGCCAGCCTGCGCAGTGACGAGGCAGAGTTGGGCTACACGCGCATTTATGCGCCGATGAGCGGCACCGTGGTCGCAGTGGACGCCCGGGAAGGCCAGACCCTTAACGCCCAGCAGCAAACGCCGCTGATCCTGCGGATCGCCAAGCTTTCGCCGATGACCGTATGGGCCGAAGTGTCGGAAGCGGATATCGGCCATGTCAAACCCGGCATGACCGCCTACTTCACCACCTTGAGCGGCGGTGGGCGGCGCTGGACCAGCACCGTACGGCAGATTTTGCCGATCCCGCCCAAGCCGCTCAACGAAACCAGCCAGGGCGGTGGCAGCCCTAGCAGCGCCAGCAAAAACGGTACCGGGCGAGTGGTGCTATACACGGTGCTGCTGGACGTCGACAACACCGATAACGCCTTGATGGCGGAAATGACCACCCAGGTATTCTTCGTCGCGGGCCAGGCCAGGGACACCCTGACCGCGCCGGTCGCCGCCCTGCAAGGACGCCTCGGCGCCGACCGACAGATTGCCCGCGTGGTGGCGAAAAACGGCAGCATTGAACAGCGCGAAATTCGCCTGGGCCTCAGCGACCGCCTGCGAGTCCAGGTGCTGGAAGGCCTGGACGAAGGCGATCACCTGCTGATCGGCCCGGCCGATGGCAGCGGGGGTTGAATGTCGACCCCACTGATCGAACTCAAGGGTATCCGCAAATCCTACGGCGGCGGCGACACGCCACAGGTTGATGTGCTGCGCGGCATCGACCTGGCGATCCATGCCGGAGAATTCGTGGCGATTGTCGGCGCCTCGGGCTCCGGCAAATCCACGCTGATGAACATCCTCGGCTGCCTCGACCGCCCCACCGAGGGCGACTACCTGTTCGCCGGGGAAAACGTCGCCCGACTGGGCAGCGATGAACTCGCCTGGCTGCGCCGCGAGGCGTTCGGTTTCGTGTTCCAGGGCTATCACCTGATCCCTTCCGGCTCGGCCCAGGAAAACGTCGAGATGCCGGCGATCTATGCCGGCATCAGCGCCGCCGAACGCCATGCCCGCGCCAAGGCCCTGCTGACGCGCCTGGGCCTGGCCGAGCGTACCGCCAACCGCCCGCACCAGCTTTCCGGCGGCCAGCAGCAGCGGGTCTCGATTGCCCGGGCGTTGATGAACGGCGGGCATATCATCCTCGCCGACGAACCTACCGGCGCCCTCGACAGCCACAGTGGCGCCGAGGTCATGACCCTGCTGGACGAACTGGCCAGCCAGGGCCATGTGGTGATCCTGATCACACACGACCGCGAAGTGGCGGCGCGGGCCAACCGCATCATCGAGATACGCGACGGGCTGATTATCAGTGACAGCGCCCGTGACAAGCCCGATGCCGGGCCCGGCGCCAATCCCGGCGCCCTGCAAGCGGTGGATCTGCGCAAGCGCCTGAGCGAAGGCGCCGAGGCCACCGGTGCCTGGAAAGGTGAACTGCTCGATGCCCTGCACGCCGCCTGGCGGGTGATGTGGATCAACCGTTTTCGTACCGCGCTGACGCTGCTCGGGATCATCATCGGTGTTGCGTCAGTGGTGGTGATGCTCGCGGTCGGCGAAGGCAGTAAACGTCAGGTCATGGCACAAATGGGCGCGTTCGGCTCCAATATCATTTACCTCAGCGGTTCGGCGCCCAACCCGCGCACGCCGGCGGGGATCGTCACCCTCGACGACGTCCACGCACTCGCCAGCCTGCCACAAGTACAGCGGATCATGCCGGTCAACGGCGCCGAGGCCGGCGTGCGTTTCGGCAATGCCGACCATTTGAGTTACGTCGGCGGTAACGACACCAACTTCCCGGCGATCTTCAATTGGCCAGTGGTCGAGGGCAGCTACTTCACCGAAGACGACGAGCGCAATGCAGCAGCGGTTGCGGTGATCGGCCACAAGGTACGCACCAAACTGCTCAAGGATGTCGCCCACCCCATCGGCCAGTACATCCTGATCGAGAATGTGCCATTTCAGGTGGTCGGTGTCCTCGCGGAAAAAGGCGCCAGCTCCGGAGATTCGGACAGCGACAACCGTATCGCCATACCGTACTCGGCCGCCAGCCTCCGACTGTTCGGCACACGCAATCCGGAGTACGTGGCCATCGCGGCAGCAGATGCGCGCAAGGTCAAGGATGCGGAGCACGCCATCGAGCAATTGATGCTGCGCCTGCACAACGATAAGCATGACTTTCAATTGACCAACAACGCCGCGATGATCCAGGCCGAGGCACGCACCCAGAACACCCTGTCGCTGATGCTCGGCTCGATTGCCGCGATCTCGCTGTTGGTAGGCGGCATCGGCGTGATGAACATCATGCTCATGACCGTGCGCGAGCGCACTCGCGAGATCGGCATTCGCATGGCCACTGGCGCTCGCCAGCGCGACATCCTGCGACAATTCCTGACCGAGGCCGTGATGTTGTCGGTGGTCGGCGGTATTGCCGGGATCGCCCTGGCGTTGATCGTCGGCGGCGTGCTGATTCTCAGCGAAGTCGCCGTGGCATTTTCCTTGATGGCGGTTCTCGGCGCCTTCAGCTGCGCGCTGGTGACCGGCGTTGTCTTCGGCTTCATGCCCGCCCGCAAAGCCGCCCGGCTCGACCCGGTCACGGCCCTTACCAGTGAATGACAGATCTATGAAACCGCGCCTCAGCCTGTTGACCGCGTGCCTGTTGCTCTGCGCCTGCGGCACGCCCGCCCAGCGCCCGGACAGCGGCGTGCAACCCCCGCCCACCTGGCAATCGCCGCACCAGGACGATCTCGCCCGCGACGATTTGCAATGGTGGACACGATTCTCCAGCCCGCAGCTCGATGAGCTGATCAAACAGGCACAAACCGGCAGCCATGACCTGGCCGCCGCGATCGCCCGGGTGCGCCAGGCCCAGGCCGACACGGTAATTGCCGGCGGGACATTGCTGCCCGAGATCAAATCCGGTCTCAATGCCAATCGCCAGAAACTGCTGCGCGGCAATGGCTACAGCCAGTTGGACGCCGACAGCAGCAACAAGGCGGTGGACTATTTCGACGCCAACCTCAGCGCGAGCTACGAGATCGACTTCTGGGGCGGCAATCGTGCGTCCCGCGATAGCGCGCAATTTTCCCTCCAGGCCAGTGAATTCGACCAGGCCACAGTGGAGCTGACCCTGCTCAGTGGTGTCGCCAACAGTTACGTGCAGGTTCTGTCCCTGCGCGAGCAGAGCCGGATCGCCGGGCTGAACCTGGCCAACGCCGAAAACGTTATGCGATTGGTACAGACCCGCTTCAATGCCGGCTCTGCTACAGCCCTGGAACTGGCCCAACAGAAGAGCCTGGTGGCGGCGCAGCAACGCCAACTGCCGCTGGTCCAGCAACAGGCCCAGGACACCACGATCAGCCTCGCGGCGCTGCTCGGCCGGCCGGTACAGGACCTGCCCCGCAGCCTGGAAACCTTCGATCAACTGCAGTGGCCGCAGATTGCTGCCGGCCTGCCCAGCGATCTATTGACCCGCCGACCGGACATCGCCCGCGCCGAAGCGCAACTGGCCGCCGCCCAGGCCGATGTCACCGTCGCCCGTGCGGCCATGCTGCCCAAACTTACCCTGACCGCCAGCCTCGGCTCGGGCGCCAATCAGTTCGATGAACTGATCCGAAACCCCTTCTACAACCTCACCGCCGGGCTGGCCGCGCCGATCTTCAACAACGGTCGACTGGCTGCCGAACGCGACAAGGCCACAGCTCGCCAGGAAGAACTGCTGGAGACCTATCGCGGCGCGATCATCAATGGTTTCGCCGACGTCGAAAAAGCCCTGAACAGCATTCGCCGCCTCGATGAGCAACGCCAGTGGCAAACCGAAGAGCTCAATCAGGCACAGAGCGCGTTCAATATCGCCCAGAGCCGCTATCAGGCTGGCGCCGAGGATCTGCTGACGGTCCTGGAAACCCAGCGCACGCTGTATGCGGCGCAGAATCTGAATGTGCAACTGCGCCTGTCACGTTTGCAGGCGAGCATCGCGTTGTACAAGGCACTCGGTGGCGGGTGGCAGACGCTGTAAGCCGCTGGCTCCTGCAAAAAAGCATCGCGGGCTTGCCCGCGATTGAACCTTAGGCCGGCTCGGTCCTGGCCTTCATGTGGCGCGCGTACCACGGTCGTTGCGGCACGCGCCGGAACAACCCGGCGAGTTTTTTCTCGTCGTCGATAAAGGTGACGCGCAGCGCCAGCTTCATGGTTTCCGGGTCCATTTCCACCGACTTGCCAACCTGTAGACCCGGCGTGGTGCTGCAACCGTGAGTGGTTGGCCCCAGCCACGGATCATCGACCTCGACCCAACGCCCCGGGGCAAACCACGAAACGCCGTTGACCGTCATCCGGCTGACTTCACCCGGATGAAAGCGCTCATGCGCGCGGAACCAGTCTTCGATCCGGTCATCAATCCAGCCATGGAAATGCCAGAACACCGGATTCACATGGGATGAAAACGGGTCACCGAGAAAGTCGTTTTCCGGCGCATACCAACGCGCCGCGAAATCCGCGGGGTCGCGAGCGAATGGTACCGGCTGGCCGTTGGATGGGTCACGTGGCACTGACGCCCAGCGCATGTGCAGCCAGTCGTGCAGACCCAGTTCCACCTCGGAGCCAAACTGCCCGAGGCTAAGCTTGGCCAGATAGGCCGGATCGCGGTAGCGCGACTCCCATACCTGGAAATTGCTCTGATAAGTCTCGGCGGTTTTGATGTCGCT
Source organism: Pseudomonas sp. Bout1 (assembly GCF_034314165.1). Classification (GTDB taxonomy): domain Bacteria; phylum Pseudomonadota; class Gammaproteobacteria; order Pseudomonadales; family Pseudomonadaceae; genus Aquipseudomonas. The sequence continues at coordinate 4,885,262 of NZ_JAVIWK010000001.1, forward strand.
GACCCATTGACTGAACGCGTCATCACCCGCGGCCAGCCAGGTCGGCGGCAGTGAAGTGCCGTCGTGGTTGTCGAAATAACGGGCAAAGCCGACACGGTCGCGAATCAGCTCCGGCTGTGGCAGCGGGAAATATTCCCAGGACGGCAGATCCTGCATCGAGCGTGCGGTGCCGAGCATGTGCCGATGCATGAAGAAGAAGTCGATTCCCGAACCGTTGCGATCCTTGCGCGGCCCACGGGCATCACGCTCCTTGTCGCGCGGCCCGGGCTGCCAGCCGATGCCACGCAGGGCATCACGCTTGTCTTCGGCCAACTTGTGCCATTTGTCCCGCGTGGCATGCCACACCTGGTGAAACAGACGGTGCTCGGGCGAAATCAGCCAGGCCAGCAGTGTCGGATTCAGTGGCGTACGCTCACGCGCCTCGGGAAACAGATGCTTGACCGCAATAAAACGGTTGTCCTGGACCGGCAAGGCCAGCGGACGATCAAGGCGTGAGGCGCGACCACTGAGGGTACCGCTGCCGGCATTGCCGAAGTCGGCCCAGACCTCATCCAGGATCATGTCCAGTTCATAGTCGATATGGCCATTGGCCCCAATCAGGCGCCAACTGAGTTTCGCCCCATCGCCGCCGGCCAGATCGCCCAAAATTCGGTAACGTGGCGTTTCGCCGGAACGCAGACGCTCGGGCGTATCGAGAAAACCGCACACCCCACGGCCTTTCTGACCAATGTCGAGCAACACCTGCAACCCATTCAGCGGCAAGCCCTCAAGGCCTGCATCACGGCCTTCGAAACGAATGTCCCAAACACCGCGCAAGGCATTCGCCAGGCGCTGTCCGGCCACGTCCGCGACGTCAAACGAGGCCTCGCCGGGAGTGATCTTCGGATCCGGCTTCGTCCATTCACGATGCCCAAAATAAGCCGCAGGCACGGCGGCGCCCGTCAGCGCCAGGCCTGCCATGAACCATCGTCGAGAAATCTTCATTGCCCTACCTGTGTCAGCCATGAAGCAGGCTTTATCCAAGCTAGAACGTTTGCTGGTTACACAAATTTATGCGGCATGGAAAAGATCGCCGCCTAAATTCCTCAGCCGATGACTCGTTCATCCCAGATAGCAAAGGCCCCGCGCCTGAACCTCGATGGCGAACCTGACCGAGATGGCAATGACAAAACCACGTTCAAAAAAGGCTCTTTATATTGGCCTGCCGTTGGCCCTGGCAATCAGCGCCGCTGCCGGCTTCGCTGCCTGGGATATCTGGTTCAAGGATGATCTCGGCTACCCGGCCAAAGTGGTCGAGCAAGCCCGTGAACTGCACGAGCGCATGCTTTCTTTCGACAGCCACGTCAGCCTGATGCAGAACTTCGGCACTGACGGCAACGAAGCCGACAAGGACGGCTCGGGCCAGTTCGACCTGGTCAAGGCCAACCGTGGCCGACTGTCCGGCGCGGCATTAACGATCTTCGGCTGGCCGGAATTGTGGAACGGTGCCAACGCACCGCACAAACCTACCGCCGGGTTCGTCGAAGAGGCCCGAAACCAGCAGGAGATCCGCTACAAAATCATCTCCGGCATGGTGCGCGACTTTCCCAACCAGGTCGCCATTGCCTACACCCCGGACGACTTCCGCCGCTTGCACGGCGAAGGCAAGTTCGCGATTTTCATCAGCATGCTCAACGCCTACCCATTGGGCCACGACCTGAATCAACTGGACCTGTGGACGGCGCGCGGCATGCGCATGTTCGGCTTCAGCTACATCGGCAACAACGACTGGGCCGATTCGTCGCGCCCATTACCCTTTTTCAATGACTCGCCGGACGCACTCGGCGGCCTCTCCGACCTGGGCAAGCAAGCCGTCAAACGCCTGAACGACCTGGGCGTGATCATCGATGTCTCGCAGATGTCGACCCAGGCACTGGAGCAAGTCGCGCAGTTGAGCCGCACGCCGATGGTCGCCTCGCACTCGGCGCCTCGCGCCATGGTGGATATCCCGCGCAACCTCACCGACAAGGAAATGCAACTGATCAAAAACAGCGGTGGCGTGGTGCAGGTGGTGGGGTTCTCCCAGTACCTGCGCCCGCTGACCCAGAAGACCCAGGACAGGCTCAACGACCTGCGCAAGGAATTCGGCCTGCCTCCACTGCCGAACCTCGCGATGGCACTGATGCCGGGCGACCCGATCATTGCTGCCTGGAGCGAAGAAAAATTCGGCCAATACGCCGGCCGACTCTACGGCATTCTTGAAGAAGAGCCGAAAGCCACCCTCAAGGACTATGGCGACGCCATCGACTACACCGTGCGCAAGATCGGCATCGACCATGTCGGCATCAGCTCGGACTTCAATGAGGGCGGCGGCGTCAAGGGTTGGGCAAACGTCGGCGACGTTCCCAACGTCACGGCTGAGTTGCTTGCACGCGGTTACTCCGAAGCAGACATTGCCAAACTGTGGGGCGGCAACTTCCTCAGGGTCTGGGATCAGGTACAGAACGCCGCGAAGCCTGCGCTGGTTTCGCAGCAGGGCGCCGGCAAACCATGAGCAACCGCAGAGCCTTTCTAAAGCAGGCCGGGATTCTCGCCGCCGGCCTGCCACTGACCGCCAGCTTGCCCGCCTTGGCACACGCGACGCCACAGGCGCCTGCGCCTCGGGACAAATGGGCGCAACTGCGCCTGTTGTTCAATCAGGATCCGGATTACCTGCACTTCTCCAACTTCTTGATCACCACGCATCCCAAACCGGTGCGTGAGGCCATCGAAAAGCACCGCGCCGCCCTCGATAAAAACCCGGGGCTGGCGATGGATTGGGACCTGGGCGTGATCGAAGAACGCGAAGAGCAGGTGCGGGCCTGGGCGGGGCGCTACCTGCAAGCCAATGCCAGGCAGATAGCGCTTACCGGCAGCACCACCGAAGGGCTGGCGATGATCTACGGCGGCGTACACGTGCGCCCCGATCAGGAAATTCTGACCACCGAGCACGAACACTACGCCACCCACACCATCCTCGCCCTGCGCACCGAACGCGATGGCACGCACGTGCGCAAAATCCGCCTGTTCAAAGACCCGCAAACCGCCACCAAAACCGAAATCCTTGAGGCCATCAACAGCAGCATTCGCCCCGAAACCCGTGTATTGGGCATGTGCTGGGTGCATTCGGGTAGCGGCGTGAAACTGCCAATCGCCGACATCGGTGCGCTGGTGGATAAGCACAACCGCGGCCGCAGCGATGCGGATCGCATCCTCTACGTGGTGGATGGCGTGCATGGCTTCGGCGTCGACGACCTGAGCTTCCCCGCGATGAACTGCGACTTCTTCATCGCCGGCACCCATAAATGGATGTTCGGCCCGCGTGGCACCGGCATCGTCTGCAGCCGCTTTGAAGAGGTCAAATACGTGACTCCGATCATCCCGACCTTCTCCGAGGCCACGGCTTTCTCGACCACCATGACGCCCGGCGGCTACCACTCGTTCGAGCATCGCTGGGCGCTCGACGAGGCGTTCAAGCTGCACCTGGAACTGGGCAAGGCCGAGGTTCAGGCGCGCATTCATGCACTCAACAGCTATCTGAAAAAGCGCTTGCTGGAGCACCCGCAAATCGAGCTGGTTACCCCGTTGAGCCCAGAGCTTTCCGCCGGTTTTACCTTCTTCCGGATCAAGCACAAGGACAGTGACAAAGTCGCCGCCTACCTGATGCAAAACCGCGTGGTCGCCGACGCCGTCCATCGTGATGTGGGCCCGGTGATTCGCACGGCCCCCGGCCTGCTGAACAACGAGCAGGAAATCGACCGTTTCATGGCGCTGCTTGGCACGCAGCTTAGAGCTGCCTGACACCGCACATTCCTTTTCAACCTGTTATCGAGAGAAATGATGAACAGTGAGCTGCGTAGCTTTTCCTTGAAGTCACTGGCCCTCGCCGGCCTGCTCGCCAGCCTGCTGCCGGGGCTTGCGCAGGCAGCCGAAACCAGCAAGCCGGGCAAGGTGTTCAAAGACTGCAAGGATTGCCCGGAAATGGTCGTGCTGCCCACCGGCACCTTCACCATGGGCACGCCGGAAAACGAAGTCGGCCGTGAACCCGATGAAGGCCCATTGCACCCGGTGACCTTCGCCAAACCGCTGGCCATCAGCCGCTTCCAGGTGCTCAAGCGTGAATGGTTTGCCTACCTCAGAGACACCGGCTACCAGATGCCCGACGGCGATACCCGCCCGGGCCGTGCGTGCAAGGCCGGCATCCCTGATTACCAGGGCAGCGACCCGAGCAAGCAATACACCGACAAACATCCGGCGGTGTGCATGGACTTCCCCGAGGCCGAGGCTTACGTGGCATGGCTGTCGAAAAAGACCGGCAAGCATTATCGACTGGTCAGCGAGTCCCTGCGCGAATACGCCGCCCGGGCTGGCAGCACCGGTTCATTCCCCTTCCCGTTCGATGAGGGCAAGGAATACAGCATCGCCCAACATGCGAACACCTATGGCGCTGCCGACGGCTACAACTTCACCTCGCCGGCTGGCAGCTTCCCGGCCAATGCCTTCGGCGTCTATGACATGCACGGCAACGTTTATGAGTGGACCGCCGATTGCTACAACGACAGCTATGTCGGCGCGCCAAGCGATGGCAGCGCCCGGCTGACCGGCAAGTGCGAAGTTCGCCAGATCCGCGGCAATGACTGGGGTGAAGCACCGGTGTTCTCGCGCTCGGGCAACCGCAACGCAACGTATACCGACACCCGCGGCGACTGGCTTGGCTTGCGTGTCGCCCGGGATCTGTAGCAACGCCGCCCGACTAAATTAACCACCTCTCCAGTCGTTTTACAGATGAGCGCGATCCGGCCATGCAACGCATGCCGGCGCGCTTGCGCCCTCCACGTCACCCAGGCCAAGCCCGCGACCGACCCCGGCCTTCGCCGCTCTTTCAAGCAGGGAACCTCCATGAGCAAACCAACACGCGGGGTGATCAATGAATTGTTTGCCCTGCTCAAACCCTTTCGGCTGATCGTTACCGGCTCGATCCTGCTCGGCATGGTCGGCGGCCTGAGCGTCACGGCGTTGCTGGCGACCATCAATAACGTGCTGCACTCCGAGGGCAACCTGAGCAACACCATGGTCGCGGTGTTCGCCGGCCTGTGCCTGCTGGCGCTGACCAGTTCGATCTTCTCCGACATCGGCACCAACTATGTCGGCCAACACATCATCGCCAAACTGCGTAAAGAGTTGGGCGAAAAAGTGCTGTCGGCCCCCATCGCTCAAATCGAACGCTATCGCAGCCATCGCTTGATCCCGGTGCTGACCCACGACGTCGACACTATCAGCGATTTCGCCTTCGCCTTCGCACCGCTGGCTATTTCCATGACCGTTACCCTCGGTTGCATGGGCTACCTGGCAATGCTCTCCTGGCCCATGTTCCTGATGATGGTCGTGGCGATCATGATCGGCACTGTCATTCAATACATTGCCCGCGGACGTGGCATGCAAGGTTTCATGCGCGCCCGCGAACATGAAGACGAGTTGCAAAAGCACTACCATGCGGTCGCCGAAGGCGCGAAAGAGCTGCGCATCCACCGCCCGCGCCGGCACCGCATGTTCGTCTCGGGCATAGAAGCCACCGCAGACAAAATCTGCGAAACCCAGGTGCGCTCGGTCAATATCTTCGTCGTGGCCAAAACCCTGGGCTCAATGCTGTTTTTTGTGGTGATCGGTCTGGCCCTTTGCCTGCAATCGCTGTGGCCGAGTGCCGATAAAGCGGTGATGAGCGGTTTCGTGCTGGTGCTCCTGTACATGAAAGGCCCGCTGGAACACATCATCGGCACGCTGCCGATTGTCAGCCGCGCACAAATCGCGTTCCGCCGTATTGCCGATTTGTCCGAGCAGTTCTCGTCGCCAGAACCGCATCTGCTGCTCAACGACCGGGGCCATCAGAAGACACCGGTACATAGCCTGGAACTGACCGATGTGTCGTACACCTTCCCGGCTGTCGAGGGCGCCACGCCGTTCCGTCTCGGGCCGGTGAACCTGAAGATCGAGCAAGGCGACATTATTTTCATCGTCGGCGAAAACGGATGCGGCAAGACCACCCTGATCAAGTTGCTGCTTGGCTTGTATGCGCCGCAGCAGGGTGAGATCCGCCTCAATGACCAGGTGGTCACCGCGCTCACCCGCGACGACTACCGTCAGTTGTTCACCACCATCTTTGCCGACTACTACCTGTTCGATGACGTGGTGCAAGGCGACACGCATATTCCGGATGACGCCAACAACTACCTGCAACGCCTGGAGATTGCCCACAAAGTCAGCGTGCGCGATGGCTCCTTTACCACCACCGACTTGTCCACCGGCCAGCGCAAGCGCCTGGCACTGGTCAATGCCTGGCTGGAAGAGCGCCCGGTGCTGGTGTTCGACGAATGGGCGGCCGATCAGGACCCGACCTTCCGCCGGATTTTCTACACCGAACTGCTACCGGACCTGAAGCGCCTGGGCAAAACCATCATCGTCATTTCCCACGACGATCGTTACTTCGATGTGGCGGACCAGCTGGTGCGCATGAACGCCGGAAAAGTGGTCAGCGAGCTGCAACCTGCCTGATTGTGAAAAAACTGTAAAAAAAAAGCGTTGAGCCTTTCTGGTTTTCAGAAGGCTCAACGTCTTACTTATAGTTAATAGAAATAGTTCTCAGTCAACACTTTGAAGAGTAGAAGAACAATGCCCGCACCGCACGGACTCAACCCGCTCGCCAAGGCTCTGCTGATCCGCCGTTCCTTCCGTTCAACCCTGCCGGCCGTCTGTGCCATGGCCATGACGTTGACGATGATCGGCCATGCACAAGCCGCCACAGTCTCGATCAATATTCCTGCTCAGTCGCTGGGGAGCGCGTTGCAGGAATTCGGTCGCCAAACCAATCTGCAAGTGCTCTACAGCCCGGATGAAGTCAGCGGCCTGCGCAGCGCCGCAGTCAGCGGCAACCTGGAACCCACCGAGGCCATCGCCCAGTTGCTTCAAGGCACCGACATTGCCTACAACGTCCAAGGCAACAATATCGCATTACGTTCGCGCAGCAGCGGCGACGGCAGCCTGAACCTGGCACCCACCAACATTTCCGCCGCCGAGGAATCGGCCTGGGGCAAGGTTGACGGGATCGTCGCCAAACGCAGCGCCAGCGGCTCCAAGACCGATACCGCGCTGAAGGAAATCCCGCAGACCATCAACGTCGTCACCCAAGGCGAAATCAAGATGCGTGGCTCGCAATCGGTCACCGAAGCCCTGCGCTACACACCCGGCATTACCGGTGGCGGCTTTGCCGAACGGGTGAAGATTTTCGACGAACCGACCTCGCGTGGTTTCACCCCTACCCCACTGTACCTAGACGGCCTGCACTTGCCCTACGGCGGCGGCAGCACCGGCGGCTCGCTGCAGATCGACCCGTACACCCTGGAGCGCGTTGAAGTGCTCAAAGGCCCGGCGTCGGTGCTCTACGGCCAGAACCAGCCGGGCGGCATCGTCAATATGGTCAGCAAGCGCCCGACCGCTACCCCGGTGCACGAAGTGGTGCTCGGGGGCGGCAGCTATGACCGCAAATACGGCGCCTTCGACCTCGGTGGCCCGATTGATGACCAGGGCGAATTTCTGTATCGCCTGACCGGTGTGGTCAACGACAGCAGCTCGGCCATCGACTATGCCAGCCAGAACCGCATGATGCTCGCGCCGAGCCTGACCTGGCTGCCGAACGACCGCACCACCATCACGGTGTTCGGCCAGTACCAGAAAGACCACGACGTACCGGAAGCTCAGGGCCTGCCGGCCTACGGCACGGTCAAGAGCACCCCGAACGGGCGCATCAGTCGCAGCCTGTTCCTCGGCGAGCCGGACGTGAACAAGTACCACCGCGAGCAGTTCGTGGTGGGTTACGAAATCGCCCACGAACTCAACGACGTCTGGACCCTGAAACAGAACGCGCGCTACGCCGACGTCAACGACCAGTACGTCGCGCCGCTGCACGGTTACGCGTTCCAGACCAACCCGGTCACCGGTCTCAACGACAAAAGCTACCAGACCCGCTATGGCGTGGACTGGTCGCAGCACAACAAGGTCTACGGCATCGATAACATCGCCCAGGCCAAGTTCAAGACTGCCGATATCGATCACACCGTGTTGCTGGGCGTGGACTACTACCACTTCAACTCGAAGTTCCTCGGCCTCTATGACAACCCCGGCCCGGGCATCGACCTGTACAACCCGGTGTATGGCAGCAAATTCAACTTCCGTGCGCCATACAAGTGGGATAACACCATCAAGCAGACCGGCCTGTATGCCCAGGACCAACTGCGCTGGAACCAGTGGTTCCTGACCCTCGGCGGTCGTTATGACTTTGCCGAGACCGACAACAAGCAACCCCTGAGCGGCGGCCACTCCAACCAGAAGGACGAGAAGTTCACTGGCCGGGCTGGCCTGGGCTACGAGTTCGACAACGGCATGACGCCCTATGTCAGCTACGCCGAATCGTTCCTGCCGCAAACCGGTAGCGATGTCAGCGGCGGCGCGTTCAAACCGACCACCGGCAAGCAGTACGAAGTCGGCATCAAGTACGAGCCGAAGGCCATCGACGGCTTCATCACGTTGTCGGCCTACCAGATCGACCAGGACAACATGCTCACCACCGACCTCGCCAACCCGGGTTTCAGCATCCAGAGCGGCACCGTGCGCTCCCGCGGTGTGGAACTGGAAGGCAAGGTCAACGTCACGCAGAACCTGCGCGTTCTGGCCGCCGTGTCGCGTAACCAGATCAAGTGGGAGAGCAGCAACGATGGTCGCCAGGGACGCACCCTGGCCATGGCGCCGCCGTTGACCGCTTCGGCGTGGATCAACTACGACTTCGACATCTCCACCGCCCTCGCCGGTTTCGGCGTAGGCCTGGGCGCCCGCTACGTGCGCAGCAGCTATGGCTCGGACTACGTGGAAGACTCCTTCCAGATCCCGTCCTACACCGTGTATGACGCCATGGTCTCCTACGACCTGGAAAAATCGCCGTTGCACGTCAAAGGCGTGAAGCTCAAAGCCAACCTGCAGAACCTCACCGACGAGAAATACGTGCCGGGCTGCAACAGTACGCTGGACTGCTACTACGGCGAAGGCCGTACCATGACCGCCGACGTGACCTACAACTGGTAACACGTTCAGCGCTCAAACAAACGCCGGCATTTGCCGGCGTTTTTTTTACTCCATCAATTACCCCCGCGCAAATGCCAGCGCCAGCCGCTCGGCAATATGCTGCTGCGCCTCTTCGGCCTCATCGATGATCGCGCCCATGCGCAGGAAGTCATGGGTCATGCCTTCATATACCTTCAACTCCACCGATACGCCCGACGCTTGTAGATGACGCGCATACGCCACACCCTCGTCATGCAGCGGATCGCACTCGGCCAGCACCAGCAACACCGGCGCCACGTTCGGCGCAACATCGGCCAGCAACGGTGAAAAGCGCGGGTCGAGGCGGTCGTTGAGGTCACGCTGATAGTGCTCATAGAACCAGCTCAGGGAATCCTTCTCCAGCAAATACCCCTCACCGAAACGCTCAATCGACGGCGTACGGCGGCTGGCGTCGGTGACCGGGTAGATCAATACCTGCAAACGCGGCTGCACTGCAGCGTTTGCCAGTTGCGCGGCGAGCACCGTGGCCAGGCTGCCGCCGACGCTGTCACCGGCAATCGCCAGTCGCGTGGCGTCGATACCCAGGCGTTGCGCGTTGGCAACCAGCCAGTCCCAGGCGTCCTGCGCATCCTCGGCGGCAGTCGGAAAGCGAAACTCCGGTGCCAGGCGATAGGCCACCGACACCACCACGCAATCGGCCATCGAGGCCAGCGCGCGGCACAGCGAGTCATGGGAATCAAGGCTGCCGACCACATAACCGCCGCCGTGAAAGTACAGCAGGGCCGGACGTCCGGCGCCTGCCTGCACCGCGTGATTGCTATAGACCCTCGCGTTCAGGCGCGTGCCATCGCGCACGGGCAATTGCAGTTCATCCACCACTTCCAAGGCTTCACCGCCAGCGTCCATCAACAAGGACGACTGATCGAATTGTTCGCGGGCCTGCTGCGGGCTCAACTCATGCATGCCGACGCGTTTGCCGCTGGCGCGACCGTTGCCCACCAGTTGCAGAAATGCGGCGATATCAGGGTTCAACGACATTCAAATCTCCAGGCCGCCGGGGCGTCTTGCAACGCCCTGACGGTGTTCAGGTTCAGGACATGGCTACTGGTTCAACGATCTCGCCGAGCATTTCTTCAGCCTGCGACAGGAAAGTTTCATCCCGCGGGATCTGGAAGTGCCCGCAATCAAGCCATTCGCCGCCCATGCCTGGCTGTTCGAGTTGCGCGGCCAGTTCGCCCGCCTCCTCTTCCCGGCCCAATGTCCACCAGCAAACCGGGTGGACCCGCAACGGCCCACAACGCTTGAGCTTGAGCGACAGCTGCTTGAGTCGCCGGGCCACACTGAACACATGGGCCAGCTCATCAGCGCCCAATGCGACATAGGTTGAAGCCCCACGCTCGACACTCATGGCGGCGTTGAACACCACCCGCAGGTTAGGCGGTGTTTCCTCGCCGTCGATATTCAAACCGGGCGCGGCATCCGGCAACGTGACTCGCAGGAAATCCCGCAGATCGGCTTGCCAGTCATCCGCAGCCCCGGCGTCGACCTTGGCCGACGGCACGAAGCTGTCCACCAGGCCGACAAACTTCACCTGTTGCCCGGCCTGCTCCAACTGCTCGGCCATCAGCATCGCCAGCGTACCGCCGAGCGACCAGCCCAGCAGGTAATACGGACCCTGCGGTTGCTTCTCGCGAATCTGCGCCACGTAATCGCTTGCCATGCCGGGCAACGACTCATCGTTGAAGGCCGGGTCCAGCAACATCCGCGACTGAATCGCCAATATCTGGCGTTGACCGCTCAAACGCCGGGCCAGTGGCTCGTAGTCAAATACGGTGCCGAACCCTGCATGAATGCAGAACAGCGGCGCTACGCCTTTGACCTCGGCGTTCATCGCCAACACCCCGCAGGCTTTTACCGTCACGCCCTGAACGCTGGCCACCAGTTCGGCGATGCTCGGTTTCTGCATCAGGTCGCGCAGTTTCAGGCCCAGCCCCTGGGCCTTGAGCACGCGGCTGCGGGCCACCACTTGCAGGCTGAGGATCGAGTCGCCACCCAGTTCGAAGAAGTTATCGGTGAGGCCCACTCGCTCGACTTTCAGTACGTCCTGCCAAATCTTCGCCAGGGCTTTTTCCAGCTCGGTAGCCGGTGCCACGTACGCCTGACGCTGTTCGGCGTCAGGGTTTGGCAGGGCCTTGCGGTCGAGCTTGCCGTTCGGGGTCAGCGGCATGCATTCGAGCAGCATCAGGTGCGCCGGCACCATGTAATCCGGCAGGCTGGCCTTGAGCTGTTCGCGCAAGCGCTCACACAAACCGTCCACAGCCCCGTCGGCATTGGCCAGCACATAGCCGACCAACTGCTTGCCGCTGGCACCTTCACGCGCCACTACTGCTACGTCACGCACACCCGGCTGCTGCTTGAGACGTGCCTCGATTTCACCCAGTTCGATACGGAAACCGCGAATCTTCACTTGATGGTCGATCCGCCCGAGGTAGTCGACGGTGCCGTCTTCGCGCTGGCGAACCAGATCGCCCGTGCGATACAGACGACTGCCGTCGGCACTGAACGGGTTCGCCACGAAGCGTTCGGCGGTGCCGCCGGCACGCCCCAGGTAACCACGCGCCAACGCGCCGCCCAGGTACAACTCACCCGCGATGCCGACCGGCAAACGGTTAAGGTCGCTGTCGAGCACGTAGCCGCTGCGCTCGCCGACCACGCTACCAATCGGTGCGTAAGCGGCGCCACACTCATCCTCAGCCCCGGCTTTCCAGATCAGGGGCGTAACCACGGTTTCGGTCGGACCGTAGCCGTTGATGATGTAGTGCGGTTTCAGCGCACGCTTGGCCATCTCGTAACTCGCCACCGGCACCGCATCGCCACCAAAGCAGTAGATGCGTACTGCCGGCGGATTACCATGTTGCTCGGCGTGTTCGGCCAGTTGTTGCAAGTAGACCGGCGGGAACGCCGCCACCGTCACGCCATGCTCATGCAGTGCGTTGTAGGTTTGCTCGGCGGTCCACAGGTTGTCGTCACGAATCAACAGACGCGCCCCGTGAGTCAATGTGGTCAACCAGCGTTCATGAGCACCGTCAAAAGCGAACGACATGAAGTGCAGCTCACAGTCGGCTGCGCTCATTTCATAACGCTGGCCGATGGCCAGGCAGTGCATCGCCAGCGGCCCGTGTGCCACACCCACGCCTTTGGGCTGCCCGGTGGACCCGGAGGTGTAAATCACGTAGGCAAGGTTGTCCGGCTGCACCGGCACATTCGGCGCGCTGCCCGGCTGGGCAGTCAGATCAAGGTGATCCAGTTCCAGCACATGCAGGTTGTCCTGCGTCGGCAGCACCTGGCGCAAGCTCGAATCGCTGAGCAACAACGCAATGCCGGAGTCACGCATCAGATAACTCAAGCGCTCACGCGGATAGCTCGCGTCCAGCGGTACATAGGCGCCACCGGCCTTGAGCACCGCGAGCAACGCCACAATCATGTTCTCGCTGCGCGGCAACGCGACACCCACCCGCACTTCAGGGCCAACACCTTGCGCGATCAGCGCATGGGCCAGGCGATTGGCCCGGGCGTCGATCTGCCCGTAGCTGAACGTTTCACCCTTGAAGATCAGCGCCGTTTGCCCGCCGTGCTGAACGGCCCATTGTTCGATACGCCGGTGAACCGGCTGAGTCTCGGCCGACGTCTCGGCAACTGCCGCCAAAGGCACCTGCGCAGTCGGCAGACCGATACAACCGAGCGCTTGCCCGGCATCTTGCGACAACGCCGTGAGCAAGCCTTCCATGTTGCTGCGGATGCCTTCAACCGTCGCCAGGTCGAAATGCTCACGCAGGAACATGTACTCGATCACCAGACCGTCTTCGAGGGTGACCATCAAGTCCATCGGGAAGTTGGTCAGGCCCGCGGCGTTGATTTCGCCAAACGTCAAAGAGTCATCGCGCCACTCGCGCAACGCCTGATCAATCGGATGGTTCTCGAACACGATGATGCTGTCGAACAGCGACTGACCCGCACGCCCGCCCCAACGTTGCACGTCGGTCAGCGGCGTGTATTCGCGCTCGCGCATTTCCAGGTTGAAATCCTGCAAGTCGCGCAGCCACTGCCCGACCGCCTGTTCGGCCGGCACTTCCTTGATTACCGGCAGCGTGTTGATGAACAGGCCCAGAATCGATTCCGACGCCGGCAGGCTCGCCGGGCGCCCGGCCACGGTGGCACCGAACACCACGCAGCGCTGGCCGCTGTAACGGCTTAACAGCATCAGCCACGCGCCTTGCACCAACGTGTTGAGGGTGATCTGCTGCGATTGCGCGAAGGCCTTGAGCTGTTCGGTGCGGGTTTCGTCCAAACGACTGTACAGCGCTTCGTGACCACGGCCATTGCCGGTGCGGGCGACCGCGTCGGCGAGGTAGGTGGGCTCGTCGAGCAACGCCAGGTGCTGGCGCCAGAAGCCTTCGCTTGCATTGGCATCCTGCTGTTGCAGCCAGTTGATGTAACGACGATACGGCACAGCTTCAGCCAGACGTTGTCCGGAGTACTGGCTCAACACTTCACCGATCAACTGCGAACTGCTCCAGCCGTCGATGAGGATGTGGTGATAGGTCCAGATCAACTGATAGCTGCCTTCGCCGACCTGCACCAGCGTCAGGCGTTGCAGCGGCGGACGATCCAGTTCGAAGCCCTTGGCCCGCTCCGCATCGGCCAGGTTCTGCAGGGCTTGTGCCGAATGATCCTGATCACGCCAGTCAAGCAGGCTGATCGGCAATTGCGCATCGCCAAGCACGAATTGGAGCGGCTCGGCCATGTCCTGCCAGAGGAAACCGGTGCGCAGAATGTCATGCCGGCGGCTGACGGTTTCCCAGGCTTCTTTCAAACGTGCAGGCTCAAGGCCCTGTACCGGAATGCACAGTTGGTTGATGTAGAGATCGGACTCCGGCGAGTTCAGGCCCAGGAACAGCATGCCCTGCTGCATCGGCGACAAGCGATACAGACCGTCAAGTCGTCCTTCCGGCAACGGCAGCCCGGCGACTTGCGCCTCACTCAAACCATGCAGTGGCACATCGACCAATACCGCAGCCGGCGACCGGGTCGCCGACGTGGTTTGAACACGCAGCGCCAATTGCTGAATGGTCGGTTGCTGGAACAGGTCTTTGGGGCTCAACTCAATACCTTGCTGGCGGGCTCGGCTGACCACTTGAATCGAGACGATCGAGTCGCCACCCAAGGCAAAGAAACTGTCGGTGGTGCTGATCTGTTCAGCCCCCAGCACGTCCTTCCAGATAGCCACCAGCGCCTGCTCGGTGGCGTTGGCCGGTTCGACATGCAGTTGCGCCGCCGGAAGTTCCAGCGCCGGCAGACGTTTGCGATCAATCTTGCCATTGGGGCTCAACGGCATGTGCGCCAGCCATAGGCAATGCGTGGGCACCATGTAATCCGGCAGCACTGCACCCAGCCAGGCGCTGAGTTGGTCGTACCGTTCGCGCTGCTGCACATCACTGGCGTCCAGCGCCGCCGGGTCAGTTGGCACCAGGTAAGCGATCAACTGCTGGCTTCCCAGCACCTCACTGGCCACGACCACCGCTTCACGTACTGCCGAATGGGCGATCAGGCGCGCTTCGATTTCACCAAGCTCGATACGCAAGCCACGAATCTTCACCTGATGGTCGATGCGGCCCATGTACTCAAGCTCACCCTCTTCACGCAGGCGGATCAGGTCGCCGGTGCGGTACAGACGTTCGCCATGGGTGGCGAACGGGTTAGGCACAAAGCGTTCGGCGGTCATCGCTGCGCGGCCCAGGTAGCCGCGGGTAATGCCCGCGCCGCACAGGTACAGCTCGGCACAAATGCCCTGCGGCACTGTGTGCAGATCGGCATCCAGCAAATGACTGGCAGTGTGGTCAAGTGCCCGGCCGATACGCGCCTGCCCCCCTGCGGTGCGCCGGGTCCAGGTCGAATAGGTGGTGTCCTCCGACGGGCCGTAGAGGTCGTAAACGTGTTCGACGGTCGGCTGTTGATACAGCGCGTCCACCAGGCCTTGCTTGAGCGGCTCACCGGCCAGGTTGATGATCCGCACGCTCGGCGGAATCTGTCCAGCGCGTTGCAGCGCGGCAATGGCCGATGGCACGGTGTTGATCAGTCGCACCTGGTCACGGGCCGGCAACTGCGGTAGCTCCAGGGCATTGCGCGCAATGATCAGCGAGCCGCCGTTGGCCAGGGTGACAAACAGCTCCCACACCGACAGATCGAAGCACACTGACGTCGAGGCCAATACACCCTGAATATCGCTGCGCCGGTAGACCTTCGCTGACCAGTCGATCAGCGCCATGACGTTGCGGTGGGCAATCGCCACGCCTTTGGGCTTGCCGGTGGAGCCCGAGGTGTAAATCACATAAGCCAGGTTGTCCGCAGTCACCGACGTCTGCGGCGCGCTGTCCGGGTAACCGCTCAACTCAACCTGATCCATCAGCACTATTTGCGTATTGCCCGGCACCGTCAGGGTCGCAGCAACGGCTTGCTCGCTCAACAGCACGCGAGCGCAACTGTCTTCAAGCATGTAGGCCACGCGATCGGCCGGATAATCCGGGTCCAGTGGCACATAGGCGCCACCGGCCTTGAGCACTGCCAGCAACGCGACAAGCAATTGCTCGGAACGCTGCATCGCCACACCCACACGCACTTCAGGGCCGACGCCCCGCTCGATCAGCTTGTGCGCCAGACGGTTGGCTCGGGCATCCAGCTCGGCGTAAGTCAGCTGCGTGTTGGCGAAGGTGACGGCGAGCGCATCCGGCGTGGCCGCCACTTGAAGGGCGATGCCTTGATGGATGCACAGGTCAGTGACAAAGTCCGTGTCGACGGTCGAGGCGGCGACGTCGATCAGGTTCAACTCGCTGAGCGAACGCTGGCCCGCTACGGTCATCTGGTTGAGCAGACGCTGCAAATGCGCGCCCAGTTGTTCCACGCTGGCGGCTGCAAAGCTGTCGCACTGATAGCTGAAGTGCATCGACAGTTCATCATCCAAATGCACCAGCAGCGTCAACGGGTAGTTGGTCTGCTCGTGATTGTTGACCTCGCCGAAGCGCAGCTCTTGGGGCGCGCCCTGCTCCAGCGCCGCGGACACCGGGTAGTTTTCAAACACCAGGATGTTGTCGAACAGCGCTTCACCGCTGCGGCCGGCCCAACGCTGGATATCGAACAACGGCGTGTGTTCATGTTCACGCAAGGCAATATTCTGCGCCTGCACGCTCTGCAACCACTGGCCGACGCTGGATTCCGCGCGTGGGCTGGCGATCACCGGCAAGGTGTTGATGAACAAGCCGATCTGTTGCTCGACGCCGCGCAGTTCGGCCGGACGACCAGCCACCGTGGCGCCGAACGCCACACTTTGCTGACCGGTCAGGCGCTGCAACAGCAACAGCCATGCGGCCTGGATCACGGTGTTCAGCGTGACCTTCTGTTGCCGGGCAAACGCCCCCAACCGTTGGGTCTGTGCGGCATCAAGCCGGTAGAGATATTCGCCATGGCCATGGCGGGGGGCGTCGCCACGCTGGGCCTGTAGTGCCTGCGCCAGACGCGTCGGTGCTTGCAGATCGGCCAGTTGCGCCGTCCAGTACTGCTCACTGGCTTGCACGTCCTGGCGTTGCAGCCACTCGATGTAGTCCCGATAACGCCCGGCCGGCGCCGGTTGAGCCTCACCGCTGTAACGTTGCAGCACTTCGCCGAGCAACTGCGAGTTACTCCAGCCGTCCATCAGGATGTGATGGTTGGTGTAGATCAAGTGGCAGCGCTGATCGTCCAGGCGCACCACAACCATACGCAGCAGCGGCCCCTGGCTCAGGTCGAAACCCTGTGCCTGTTGCTCGGTGGCCAGCGCATCCAGCGCAGTTTTCCAATCGCTGCGGGCGCGCCAGTCGAGGACGCTGAACGGCATGTCCAGTTGCTTGTGCACTATTTGCAGCGGCCGCGCCACTTGCCCCTGCCAGACAAAACTGGTGCGCAGGATGTCGTGATTGTCCACCGCCGCTTGCCAGGCCGCGAGGAAACGCTGCGAATCAAGGCCTTCGACATCGAGCCGCACCTGATTGATGTAATCACCGGTGGCTTGTTCGTAGAGACTGTGGAACAACATGCCTTGCTGCATCGCCGACAACGGGTAAATATCGGCGACTTGGCGCGCTGCCAGCGGCAGACTGTCGAGTTGCGCCTGGGTCAGGCCGGCCAGCGGGAAGTCCGATGGCGTCAGGCCTTCGATGCCCGTGGTCAGGCAATGAGCAATCAGTGCCGCCAGTTCATCCGCGTATTCCCGGGCCAGATGTTCGATGGTGGCGCTGTCGAAACGCTCGGTGCTGAACGTCCAGCCGACGCGCAGCTCGCCACCATATACCTGCCCGTTAAGCGTCAGCCAGTTGCCCAGCGGTGCATCCGGGCTCTGATCGACGCCGGCATTGTCCTGCGCCGGAACAAACAGCGCGCCGTCATCGCCTTCAAAACTGCCATCAAACTGGCCAAGGTAGTTGAACGTGATACGCGGTGTCGGCAGTGCGCGCAGGCTTTGCTGCGCCCGAGCATCACCCAGATGACGCAGCGCGCCGAAGCCAATGCCCTTATCGGGGATCGAACGCAATTGTTCCTTGATCTGCTTGATCGAATCGCCTGGCGTTGCCGCCGGGGTCAGGCGCACCGGGAACAGGCTGGTGAACCACCCGACGGTGCGGGTCAGGTCGACGCCGTCGAACAACTCTTCACGGCCATGGCCTTCGAGCTGGATCAGCGTCGAGGACTGACCGCTCCACCGCCCGATCACCCGGGCCAGCGCGGTCAGCAGCAGGTCGTTGACCTGCGTGCGATAAGCCGCCGGCGCTTCTTGCAGCAATTGCCGGGTCAGCTCAGGGTCGAGTCGGGTCTGTACGGTGTGCGCCAGACGATTTTGCTGACCGGCGTCCATACGCTTGCACGGCAAATCGGTGCTGACGTCACTCAGGCAGGCTTGCCAGTAAGCCAACTCTTCCTGCAACGCCGGGCCGTTGGCGTAACGCTGCAAATGCTCGCTCCAGTCTTTGAAGGCACTGGTTTTCGCCGGCAGGCTCAGTGCCTCACCGTTGATGACTTGCTGATAAGCGCTTTGCAGGTCTTCGAGCAGAATCCGCCATGACACGCCGTCGACCACCAGGTGATGGATCACCAGCAACAGACGCTGGCTGCCATCGGCGAGGTTAGCCAGTACCGCGCGCAGCAGCGGCCCCTTGTGCAGATCGAGACTGCGCTGGGCGCGATTACCCAACGCTTCGAGTTCTGCCGCGTCGGCGACATGCTCCTGCCAAAGCAAGGTTTTCGGCAGATTGTCGACCGCAAGATGCCCGGTTTGCCAGGTGTTATCGTGCTGGCTGAAGCTCAGGCGCAAAGCGTCATGGTGAACCACCAGTGCGCGCAGCACCTGTTCGAGCGTGTCCGCAGCCAGCGGCTCGCGCGGCTTGAGCAGCACCGACTGGTTCCAGTGATGGTGTTCGGGAATTTCATCCTCGAAAAACTGCTGCTGAATCGGTAACAGAAGCGCTGCACCGGTCACTGCTTGCTGGTCGATGCTGATTTCGCTCTCGCCGACCTGCGCCACCAGCGCCAATCGCTGCACGGTCTGGTGCTGGAACAAGTCTTTCGGAGTAAGACGGATCCCGGCCTGACGGGCACGACTGACCACCTGAATCGAGATGATCGAGTCACCGCCCAGTTCGAAGAAATTGTCGTTGAGCCCCACTTGCGGCAGCTTCAACACGTTCTGCCAAATTTCAGCCAGCCGCTGTTCCAGATCGCTTTGCGGCGCCTGATAAGCCTGTTGAGCCTGGCTCGCATCCGGCGATGGCAGCGCGCTGCGGTTGAGTTTGCCGTTGGCCGTCAACGGCAGTTGGGCCAGCAACAACAGGTGCGCCGGGATCATGTGGTCCGGCAGGTTTTCCTTGAGTTCGGCACGCACGCTATCGCGCCATTGCGTTTGCTCGACTGCACTGGCTTCAAGCAATGACGCATCACTCGGCACCAGGTACGCCACCAGTTGCTGACCGCTCGGGCCCGGTTGCGCGAGCACCACTGCCTGGCGTATCGCGGTTTGTTCCAGCAACTGCGCTTCGATTTCACCCAGCTCAATGCGAAAGCCGCGAATCTTCACCTGATGGTCGATACGCCCGATGTACTCGATCGTGCCGTCGGCGCGATACCGCGCCAGGTCGCCGGTGCGATACAGACGAGCGCCGTTGGCCGCGAACGGGTCGGGAATGAAGCGCAACGTCGTCAGGTCGGCGCGGTTCAGGTAACCTCGCGCCAAACCGGCTCGCCCGACATACAGCTCACCGATGCAGCCCTTGGATACCAGGTTCAGATCAGCGTCGAGCAAGTACCACGACAGGTCGGGAATCGGTTCGCCAATCGGACTGCTGGCGTCACGCTGAAGGTCGGCCATCGACAATGGGCGGTAGGTCACGTGCACCGTGGTTTCAGTGATGCCGTACATGTTGATAAGTTGGGGCGCCTGATCGCCGAAACGCTCGAACCACGGACGCAGGCTCTTGACCTCCAGCGCCTCACCACCGAACACCACATAGCGCAGGGCCGTTTGCCGACTTGCATGCTCCGGTGCGCAAGCGACCTGCATCAGTTGTTTGAATGCCGATGGCGTCTGGTTGAGCACGGTGACTTGCTCACGGCAGAGCAAGGCGAAGAAGTCTTCCGGCGAGCGGCTGACCTCATGCGGCACCACCACCAGTTTTCCGCCGTACAGCAGCGCACCGAAGATTTCCCAGACCGAGAAATCGAACGCGTAAGAATGGAACAGGCTCCAGACATCCTGGGCGCCGAAGTCGAACCACGCATTCGTGGCGTTGAACAGGCGCAGCACGTTGTGATGCGCCAGCAAGGTGCCTTTGGGCTGACCGGTAGAACCCGAGGTGTAGATCACATAAGCCAGGTTGTCCGGGCTCATGCACACGTGCGGGTTGCTGTCGCTGTAGCCTTCGAGGCCGTCACGCTCCTGGTCGAGCATCAGGCTGCGTACGGTGTTGGGCACCGGCAAACGTCCGACCAAATGGCTTTGGGTCAACAGCAGGCCGATGCCGCTGTCGCCAATCATGTAGCTCAGGCGCTCTTGCGGATACGTCGGATCCAGCGGCACATAAGCGCCGCCAGCCTTGAGGATAGCCAGCAGGCCGACGAGCATTTCCAGGCTGCGCTCAACCGCCAGGCCGACACGCACGTCCGGCCCTGCTCCGCAGTCGATCAGCTTGTAGGCGAGTTGGTTGGCACGGGCGTTGAGTTCGCCATAACTCAGAGCCTGGTCGCCACAGATCACGGCAATCGCTTGTGGCGCGCGCGCCGCCTGGGCTTCGATCAGTTGATGCAGGCACTGCTCGCTCGCAAAGTCGACGACCGCCGGGTTCCATTGCAACAGCATGGCCTGGCGTTCGGCGGCGTCGTGCAATGGCAGCTCGGCGATGCGCTGCCCGCTGTCGGCAACGATGCCCTGCAGCAGGTTGGTCCAGTGTTGCGACAGGCGCGCAATCGTCGCAGCGTCGAACAGATCGGTGGCGTAGGTCAGCTCGGCCCAGACGCTATCGGTGGACTCGAAGGTGTTGAGGGTCAGATCGAACTGCGCCGTGTTCGAGGCCCAGCTCAGGCCTTCGATTTCGATGCGCGGCAAGCGCGTTGCGCCCTGGGCCTGGCGGGTCTGACTCTGGTGGTTGTGCAGCACCTGGAACAGTGGGCTGTGGCTGAGGCTGCGTTGCGGTTGCAACGCATCGACCAGTTGTTCGAACGGCAGGTCCTGATGGGCCTGGGCGCCGAGCACGGTATTTTTCACTTGCTGCAACAGGCTGCGGAACGACTGTTGACTGTCGAATTCAGCCTTGAGTACCTGGGTGTTGACGAAGAAGCCGATCAGGCCCTCGGTTTCCACCCGGCTACGGTTGGCCACTGGTACGCCGACACGAATATCGGCCTGGCCGCTGTAGCGGTGCAACAAGGTCTGGAACGACGCCAGCAACAGTGCAAACAGGGTGACGTTTTCGCGCTGGGCAAGCTGCTTGAGCGCCGTTGCCAGTTCGGGGCTCACCGGGATATCGCGACGGGCCCCGCGGTAGCTCTGCTCCGGTGGCCGCGCACGATCCGTCGGCAACTCCAGCAACGGTTGATCACCGCCGCCCAATTGTGCAGTCCAGTAACTCAATTGACGCTCGCGCTCACCCGCGCCCATCCATTGCTTTTGCCACACGGCATAGTCGGCGTATTGCACCGCCAGCGCCGGCAATTGCGCAACCTGACCCTGACTGTACGCGGCATACAGCGCAACCAGCTCGTCAACCATGATGCTCATCGACCAGCCATCGGAAACGATGTGGTGCAGCGTAATAATCAGCGCATGGTCATCGGCGGCCAGGCGCAGCAATTTGACCCGCAACAGCGGCCCTTGCTGCAGGTTGAACAGGTGCAGGGTTTCTTCGGCGACCAGCGCTTGCAGCACGGCCTCATCCACATCCGCCGCGACGCTCTGCACGTCAAGCGCCAGCGTAACGTCGGGCTGGATCAGTTGCAGGGTCTGTCCTTGTTCCTCGACGAAACAGGTGCGCAGGGATTCGTGACGGGCAATCAGCGCATCGAAGCTGCGCTGCAACGCCGGCAGGTCCAGGTCACCCCGCAGGCGCAGCGCGGCCGGCACGTGATAAGCGGTGCTGGTCGGCTCCAGTTGCCAGAGGAACCATTGGCGTTCCTGGGCATAGGACAGTGCCAGCGGTTGCAGGCGTGGCAACGCGACGATTGGCGGTTCCTGATGTGCCTGCCCGACCCCAAGGGCGGCGACGAAATCCTCCAGGACGCTGTGTTCGAACAGCGTACGCAGCGGCACGTATACGTTCAGCGCCTGGCGCACCCGCGAGACCACCTGGGTCACCAGCAACGAATGGCCGCCAAGCTCGAAGAAGTTGTCACTCAAGCCCACGCGATCCAGTTTCAGCACCGCTTGCCAGATCTCGGCGACCGTGTGCTGGGTGACGGTTTGTGGCCCGCGGTACGTCGCTTGCAACAGGCTGGCATCCGGGGCCGGCAACGCTTTGCGATCGACTTTGCCGTTGGGGGTCAGTGGCAGTTGCGTGAGAAACAGCAGGTGCGCCGGTACCATGTATTCCGGCAACTCGGCCTTGAGGCGGGCCTTGAGTGCAGCGCGCAATGCGGCCTCGCCATCGGCATCAAGGGTTTCGCCGCTGAAAGGCACCACGTAGCCCACCAGTTGCGGGCCCGTCGGACCGTCCTGCGCGACCACGACGGTTTCGCGCACGCTATCGAGTGTGAGCAAGCGCGCTTCGATCTCGCCCAGTTCGATCCGAAAGCCACGGATCTTGACTTGATGGTCGATCCGCCCGACGTATTCGATCACGCCTTCGGCACGGTAGCGGGTCAGGTCGCCGGTGCGGTACAGCCGCGCACCGGTTTTGGAGAAGGGATCCGGCACAAAACGCTCGGCCGTCAGGCTCGGGCGCTGGAAGTAACCTCGGGCCAGGCCGTCGCCGCCGATCAGCAGTTCCCCCGAGGCACCGAGCGGGTTGAGCTCAAGGTCGCTGCCGAGGATATACAGCGCAGTGTTGTCGATCGGCGTACCGAGGAACGGGCGGTGACTGTCGGCGCTCAACGCATGTTGCGCCGACCAGATGGTGGTTTCGGTGGGGCCGTAAAGGTTCCACACGCTCGGCGCCAACGCCAGCATGCGGTGTGCGAGTTCTTGGGACAGCGCTTCGCCGCCGCAGAGGAAAGTGCGGCCTTGAAGGATTGCGGCATGTTCGTTGTCGAGCAGCATGCGCCAGGTCGATGGCGTGGCTTGCAATACGCTCACGGCGTGACGCTCGATCAGGTCGAGTACCGCTTGCGGGTCCTGATGCACGTCCTTGCCGGTCAGCACCACGCAGGCGCCGGCCAGCAGCGGGCCGTAGATTTCCAGGCCGAAAATATCGAAGGAAAACGTGGTCAGCGACAGCATGCGATCTGCCGCAGCGATCCCCGGCTGCCTGATCATGCTCGCGACAAAGTTGCTCAGTGCCGCGTGACGCACCATCACGCCTTTGGGCTTTCCGGTGGAACCGGAGGTGTAGATCGTGTAGGCCAGGTGCTCGCCGCTGACGGTGACCTGCGGCGCTGTCGGCGGATACGACGACAGCTCGTTCTGTGGCTGATCCAGCAACAGGGTTTGTACGCCCGCCGGGATCGGCAACTGCACCTGCAAGTGCGATTGGGTCAGCAACAATTGCAGGCCGCTGTCCTCGATCATGTAGGCCAGGCGATCTTCCGGGTACGCCGGGTCCAGCGGCACATAAGCGCCACCCGCCTTGAGGATCGCCAGCAGGCCGACAATCATTTCGACGCTGCGCTCGACGGCAATCCCGACCAACCGATCGGGGCCGACACCGGCCTCGATCAACCTGTGCGCCAGCTGATTGGCCCGAACATCCAGCTCACCGTAGGTCAACACATCTTCGCCGATGATCAGCGCGCTGGAGTGCGGGTCTTGCTGCGCACGCAAGGCAAAGTCCTGATGCACGCATTCTGCTCGCGCAGTGCGATCGGCGACGCGCAGCCAGTCCTGCAACAGCACAGCGTGTTCGGCACTTTCCAGCAACGGCAATTCGCCGATACGCCGGGCCGGTGCCGCGATGATGCCGTGCAGCAGGTTCTGCCAGTGACGAGCCAGACGCTCGACAGTCTGGGGCTTGAACAGATCGGTGGCGTAGGTCAGTTCGGCGGCAAGGCCGTCGCTGGACTCATACGTATTGAGGGTCAGGTCGAACTGCGCGGTGCGCCCTTCCCACTGCACGTCCTCAACGCTCAAGTGCGGCAATTGTGCCAAGCGCAGGCCTTGGTCACGGCTGGCCTGGTGGTTGAACATCACCTGGAACACCGGGCTGTGGCTCAAGCTGCGCTCCGGTTGCAGGGCCTCGATCAACTGTTCGAACGGCAAGTCCTGATGCGCCTGGGCGTCCATCGCCGATTGCTTGACCTGGGCCAGCAACTCGTTGAACGGCAGTTGTCCGTGGACGTCGGCATTGAGCACCTGAGTGTTGACGAAAAAGCCGATCAGCCCTTCGGTCTCGACCCGGTTACGGTTGGCTGTCGGCACCCCGACGCGAATTTGCGCCTGGCCGCTGTAGCGATGCAGCAACGCCTGGAACGAGGCCAGCAAGACCATGAACAGGCTCGCACCTTCGCGTTGAGCCAGTTGTTTGAGCGCATCGCCGAGGGCTGCCGGCAGGTTCAGTTCGAGCCGCGCCCCGCGCAGGCTCTGCACTGCCGGGCGTGGAAAATCAATCGGCAACTCCAGCACCGGCTGCTCGCCGCCCAAGGTGTTGATCCAATAGGCCAGTTGCCGCTCACGCTCACCGGCTTCCAGCCAGTGGCGCTGCCAGATCGCGTAGTCGGCATATTGCACCGCCAGTTCCGGCAGGATCAGCGACTGCCCGGCGGTGTCGGCGGCGTAATGCCGGATCAGCTCGCCCACCAACAACTTGATCGACCAACCATCGGAGATGATGTGGTGCTGGATCAGCACCAGCACGTGATCGTCTTGCGCCACTTCGAGCAGCGACACCCGCAATAATGGGCCCTGTTGCAGATCGAACGGGCGCGCAGTCTCGCTCTCGACGAACGCCTTGATCGCAGCGTCCTCACTCGCGACGTCGAGGCCTTCGGCCAGCGGCGTCAGGTTGACGCTCAACGGCAGCTGCGGATGAATCACCTGGCAGAAGGTTTCGCCGTGCTCTGCGAAAGTGGTGCGCAAGCTTTCGTGACGCGCCGCCACCGCGTTAAAGCTGCGCTCCAGCGCCGCGACATCCAGCCGGCCCTTGAGGCGCAAGGCGCTGGGGATGTGATACGCGGTGCTGTGCGGATCCATTTGCCAGAGGAACAGTTGACGTTCCTGAGCGTATGACAGAGGAATCGCCGTAAACCCGGAGCGTGTTTGCGGGATCGGCAGGTTGGCCGGAGAAACACCCTCTTCGAGCATCTTTTCCAGGTAAAGCTTACGCTTGTCCAGCGGCAGAGTGATAAAGCGCTTGGCTACCCTCAAAGCAACACTCTTGTCCATCAGACTTCCTCCATATCGTCAAGCAGGGCTTCCAGCTTGCTCAGTTTCTGTTCGTTGATTGCCCCGCCTCCTGTATCGAGTCGAGCGACAAAATCCCCCAGTACGGGGCACTGGAATAACAGTTGCGGGGTCAGCGTCAGGCCCAGTTCAAGGGCAATGCGCGATACCACGTTGACCGCCAGCAGCGAGTGCCCACCCAGTTCGAAGAAGTGATCGTTCAGGCCGATGCGCTCCACGGTAAGCACTTGCTGCCAGATCGCCGCGACCTGCCGCTCAAGCTCACTGTGCGGCGCGACATACGCGGCCTGCATCTGGCTGACATCCACTGCGGGCAGGGCCTTGCGGTCGAGTTTGCCGTTGGGGGTCAGTGGCAACTGCTCAAGGAACAGCAGGTGCGCGGGAATCATGTAGTCAGGTAACGAAGACTTGAGGGCAGTCTTTAGTCCGTCGCGCAGCCGCCGCTGCGCATCGCCGTCGTACAGATCCAGTTGCGCGGCGACCACGTAGGCCACCAGTTGTGCGCCGGTCACGCTTTCGACGGCCAGCACCGCCGCTTCGCGCACCGTCGGCTGGGCGAGCAATCGCGCCTCGATCTCCCCCAGTTCGATACGCAATCCCCGGATTTTCACCTGATGGTCGATCCGGCCCAGGTATTCCAGATCGGCGTCCTCGCGCTGGCGCACCAGGTCTCCGGTGCGGTACATCCGCTCGCCGTTGCCGACGAATGGGTTGGGCACAAAGCGCTCGGCGGTCATCGCTGCACGGCCCAGGTAACCGCGAGTGATACCGGCGCCCGCCAGGTACAACTGCGCCGAAACCCCTTGCGGCACCCCTTGCAGGTCGGTATCGAGCAAATGGCTGGTGCTGTGATCGAGGGCCCGACCAATCCGTGCCTGACCACCGGCACTGCGGCGGGTCCAGGTCGAATAGGTGGTGTCTTCAGACGGGCCGTACAGGTCATAGACGTGTTCGACCGTCGCTTGTTCGTACAGCGCGTCAACCAGGCCTTGCTTGAGCGGTTCGCCCGCCAGATTGATGATGCGCACGCTCGGCGGAATCTGCCCGGCACGTTGCAGCGCGGCAATCGCCGACGGCACGCTATTGATCAGGCGAACCTGATCGCGAGCCGGCAGCTGTGGCAGTTCCAGCGCATTACGCGCAATGATCAGCGATCCGCCGTTGGCCAAGGTGACAAACAGTTCCCACACCGACAGGTCGAAGCACACCGAAGTCGAAGCCAGCACGCCTTGAATGTCATCGCGGCTGTAGACCCTGGCTGACCAGTCGATCAGCGCCATGACGTTGCGATGGGCAATCGCCACGCCTTTGGGCTTGCCGGTGGAGCCGGAGGTGTAGATCACGTAGGCGAGGTTGTCCGGTTGCACTGCAGTGTCGGGCGCGCTGTGCGGATAAACGTCCAGTGCAAGCTGATCCAGCAGTAACACTTGGGTATCGCCCGGCACACTCAGGGTCGCGGCGACGGCCTGCTCGGTCAGCAGCACCCGCGCACGGCTGTCTTCGAGCATGTAAGCGACGCGATCCGCCGGATAATCCGGGTCCAGCGGCACGTATGCACCGCCAGCCTTGAGCACCGCCAGCAAGGCGACAAGCAACTGCCCGGAACGCGGCATCGCCACGCCCACCCGTACTTCCGGGCCGACACCCAGTTCGATCAACTTGTGCGCCAGACGGTTGGCGTGCGCGTCCAGTTCGGCGTAGTTCAGCCGTTTGCCGGCAAAGGTCACGGCCAGTGCATCCGGGGTGGCCGCAACCTGAAGGGCAATACGTTGATGGATGCACAGCTCGGTGACAAAAACGGCTTCGACGCCCGGGACACTTTCGATCAGGTTCAGCTCACTCAGCGAACGCCCGCCTGCGTCAGCCATCTGACTCAGCAGGCGCTGCAGATGCGCGCCAAGCTGCGCCACGCTGGCCGCCGCAAAGCTTTCGCACTGGTAGCTGAAATGCACCGACAGTTGCGCGCCCATGTTCACCAGCAGGGTCAACGGATAGTTGGTCTGCTCCTGGTTGGCCACCGCGCCGAAACGCAGACCTTGCGGCGCACCACGCTCCAGCGCGTCGCCAATCGGGTAGTTCTCGAACACCATCAGGCTATCGAACAGCGCGTCGCCCCCCTGCCCGGCCCAGCGCTGGATGTCTGCCAGTGGCGTGTGTTCAAACTCCCGTGAGGCGAGGTTTTGCGCCTGTACACCTTGCAGCCAACTGGCCAGGCTTTGCTGTGCTTGCGGCGCAGCAACCACCGGCAAAGTGTTGATGAACAGGCCAATCTGCGCTTCGACCCCCGGCAGGTCCGCCGGACGCCCGGCGACCGTGGCACCGAATGCCACGCAATCCTTGCCGGTGTAACGCTGCAACAGCAGCAGCCATGCAGCTTGCACCAGGGTGTTGACGGTGACTTTCGAGGCCCGGGCAAACGTGTCCAGGCGCAGGGTGAGGTCCGCGTCCAGCACTTGGTAATGATCGCCGTAACCGACACTCGGCAAGCCCGCATCAGGACGCGCGATGGCATCGGCCAGGCGCGTCGGCTCTTGCAGGTCATTCAACGCCGCCAGCCAATAGGCTTGGGCAGCCGCCGCATCCTGATGCTGCAACCAGCCGATGTAATCGCGGTAGCGACCGACCGGACGCACAACCGCTTCACCGCGGTAATGCTGCAACACTTCGCCGAGCAACTGCGCACTGCTCCAGCCGTCCATCAGGATGTGATGATTGGTGTAGATCAGGTGATGATGATCGACTGCAGTACGTACCAGTACCAGGCGCAGCAGCGGCGCGCAGGTCAGGTCCAGCCCCAGTGCCCGCTCTTTGTCGGCGAGGTTTTGCAGTGCCACGTCGAGCCCGGCCTTGCCGTTCCAGTCGAGCACGCTGAAGGGCACGTCGACCTGACGCTGTACCACTTGCAACGGTTGCGGCAGGTCACCCTGCCAGAAGAACCCGGTGCGCAGGATGTCATGGGCATCCACCACGGCTTGCCAGGCCGCACGAAAGCGTTGCGGATCGACGCCATCGATGTCCAGGCGCATCTGGTTGATGTAGTCGCCGTTGCCGTGTTCGAGCAAGGTGTGGAACAGCATGCCCTGCTGCATCGGCGATAGCGGGTAGATGTCGTCGATACCTTGCGGCTCCAGTACCAGCGCATCGAGTTGCGGCTGCGACAGTTGCGCCAACGGGAAATCCGACGGCGTCACGCCACGGTTGGCGTGGTCACAGCAATGGCCGATCAGCGCCGTCAGTTCTTGCACATAGTCGTCGGCCAGGCGCTGGATGGTAGCGGCATCGAACATCGCGCCGCTGTAGGTCCAGCTCAGATCCAGCTCCCCTCCGAAGACTTTGCTGTTGAGCGCCAGCGGGTTGCCGAGCGGCCCCTGCATGTTGACTTCTTCACCGCCGGATTCGCCGGTTGGCACAAACAGGGCATCGTCGGCGGCATCGAAGCTGGCGTCGAACTGACCCAGATAATTGAAGGTCAGGCAGGGTACCGGCAAGGCTTGCAGGGACTCACGGGCCTGTTCATCGCCCAGGTGCGCAAGTGCGCCGAAACCGATGCCTTTATGCGGAATCGCCCGCAGCTGTTCCTTGATCTGCTTGAGCGACCCAGCGAGATCCGCAACCGGCGACAGCCGCGCCGGGAACACGCTGGTGAACCAGCCCACGGTACGGGTCAGGTCGATGTGCTCAAACAGGTCTTCGCGACCGTGCCCCTCAAGCAACACCAGCGCATTCTCGTCACCGGTCCAGCGCACCATCACGCGCGCCAGCGCGGTCAGCAACACGTCGTTGACTTGGGTGCGATAGGCCGCCGGAGCGTCCTGCAACAGCTGGCGAGTCAGGGCGCGGTCCAGCTTGCTACGAAGGGTCAGGGCCTGACCATGTTGCTGCCCGCCGTTCGGACGGTCATACGGCAAGGCTGGCGAAGCGCCCTGCAACTGCTGCTGCCAGAAACCCAGTTCGGCCTGCAGCGCAGGCGTTGCGGCGTAGTCCTGCAATGCCGCCGCCCAGGCCTTGAGCGCACTGGTCCTGGCCGGCAGCTGCACACCTACACCTGAGAGGATTTGCCGGTAGGCGTTCTGCAGATCCTCGAACAGAATCCGCCACGACACGCCATCGACCACCAGGTGATGGACAATCAGCAACAGCCGTTGAGTGCCGTCCGCCAGGTTCGCCAGCACCGCGCGGATCAGTGAGCCACCGTTCAATTGCAGGCTGCGCTGGGCCTTGTCACCCAGTGCCTCAAGGGCTGCGAGGTCCGCGACCTCCACGTGCCACAGAAGCGGTTGATCCGTGTGCGGCGCGAGGTCGCGATAGTGCGCCGACCAGCCGCCAGCCTGCTCGACGAACTCCAGACGCAAGCTGTCGTGATACGCCACCAACGCCTCCAGCGCCTGCTCCAATGCGTGTGCATCCAGCGCCTGCGCCGGCTTGAGCATCACCGACTGGTTCCAGTGGTGACGATCGGGAATTTCCTGAGCGAAGAATTGCTGGTGAATCGGTAACAGCACCGTGGTGCCGGTCGCCGGTTGCTGATCGATCGCCTGTACCGTCTCACCGGTCTGTACGACCATGGCCAGCGCCTGAATGGTCTGGTGCTGGAACAGGTCTTTGGGGGTGAAGCGAACCCCGGCCTGCCGCGCACGGCTGACCACCTGGATCGACATGATCGAATCGCCACCCAGCTCGAAGAAATTGTCGCTGATACCCACCTGACCAAGCTTGAGCACGTCTTGCCAGATCGTCGCCAGTTGCTGCTCCAGCGCGTTGCGCGGAGCGACGTAGGCTTGTTGCAGTTGACTGACATCCGGTTTGGGCAGGTTCTTGCGATCCAGCTTGCCGTTCGGCGTCAGCGGCATGCGTTCCAAAGACAAGACATACGCCGGCACCATGTGCGCCGGCAGTGCGGCCTGGAGCTGCGCACGCAGGTCTTCGGTGAGGCCCGCACGGGCCGAATCGCCGACCACATAAGCCACCAGGCGCTTGCCGCTGCCGGCGTTGCCTTCCTGGGCCACGACCACCGCTTCGCGTACGCCATCAAGGGCTTGCAGCGCCGCTTCGACCTCACCCAACTCGATGCGGAAACCGCGGATCTTCACCTGATTATCGATACGATCCAGATAGTCGAACGTGCCGTCGGCGCGCTGGCGCACCAGGTCGCCGGTGCGATAAAGCAGGCCGCCAGCGGTGCTGAACGGGTCAGCGACAAAACGCTCGGCAGTCAGCCCCGGTCGGTTGAGGTACCCACGGGCCAGGCCGCTGCCCCCCAGGTACAACTCACCGGCCATGCCTTGGGGCAACAGGTTCAGGTCGGCGTCGAGCACATAGGCGCTGCGGTCACCGATGCGGCTGCCGATCGGCGCGTACGCGGCACCGCATGGCACCTCGCGACCGGCCTTCCAGATCAGCGGGGTGACCACGGTTTCGGTAGGGCCGTAGCCGTTGATGATGTAGTCCGGATCGAGCGCACGCTTGACCCGCTCGAAACTGGCGTTCGGCACTGCGTCACCGCCAAAGCAATAGATGCGCACCTTCGGCGGATTGCCGACGCGCTCGGCATGTTCAGCCAGTTGTTGCAGGTACACCGGCGGGAACGCAACCACGGTCACGCCGTGTTTGATCATGGCGTTGTAGGTCTGCTCCGGCGTCCACAGCGTGTCGTCGCGAATCAGCAGCGAAGCCCCGTGAGTCAAGCTGGTCAGCCAACGTTCGTGGGCACCGTCGAAGGCGAACGACATGAAATGGAACTCACAATCGCTGTCGCGCATTTCATAGCGCTGGCCGATGGCCTGGCAATGCATGGCCAATGGACCGTGGGCGACGCTGACGCCTTTCGGATTGCCAGTGGAGCCGGAGGTGTAGATCACATACGCAAGGTTGTGCGGGTCGAGCTGCACCGACGGCGCCTTGATCGACTGCTCACGCAGGTCAAGACGATCCAGTTCCAGCAAGGGGACCGATTCGGCAACCGGCAGTTGCGCCGACACCGACGAATCGCTGATCAGCAGCGCCAGCCCCGAATCCTCGATCAGATAGGCCAGGCGCTCGCGCGGGTAGCGGGTGTCCAGCGGCACATAAGCGCCGCCGGCCTTGAGCACCGCCAGCAACGCCACAATCACCGACTCGCTGCGCGGCAACGCCACTCCCACACGGGTTTCCGCGCCAACGCCACGGGCAATCAGCGCGTGGGCCAGTTGGTTGGCGCGCTGGTCGATTTCACCGTAGCTGAAATGCCGATCGTTGAAAATCACCGCCGTGCGTTGTGGGCGTTCGGCCGCCAGGGCGGCAATGCGCTGATGCACGCCGATGTCCACCGGGTATGGCTGTGGGTGGTTCTGCGCTTGCTGGCGGGCCTGTTCGTCGCGGCTTGCCAGGGCGATTTCACCCAGGTTGCGTTCTGCCGACTCGGCAAATTGCTCAAGCAGTTGCAGCAAATGCACACTGATGCCTTCGATCACCTCACTCTCGAATTGGCCGCGGTCGAAGCTGTAATGCAACGCCAGCTGCTGGCCGAGGGTCACCGCCACGCTCAACGCGTAATGCGTCTGCTCCAGGTTGCCTACATCGCCAAACACCAGCCCCTGCCCGGCCTGGTTCAGCGCCTGGGCTACCGGATAGTTTTCGAACACCAGGATATTGTCGAACAGCGCTTCACCGCCCTGCCCGGCCCAACGCTGGATGTCCGCCAGCGGCGTGTGTTCGAAGTCACGCAGGCTGAGGTTCTGCGCCTGCACCGTTTGCAACCATTGACCAACGCTTTGATCCGGACGCGGTGCGCCGATCACCGGCAAGGTGTTGATGAACAGACCGACCTGTTGCTCGATGCCGGGCAAGTCCGCCGGACGTCCGGCCACGGTCGCGCCGAACGCCACCGCTTCGTGCCCGGTATAGCGTTGCAGCAACAGCAGCCACGCGGCTTGTACGAGGGTGTTGACGGTGATTTTCTGCTGGCGGGCAAACGCTTCCAGCGCCTGGGTGTGTTGCGCATCCAGCGTCAGGTAATGGTCGCCGTGACCGCTCTGGCGCTCGCCTGCAGTGGCCGCGCGGGCCAGTCGGGTCGGCTCTTGCAGCGCGGCCAGTTGTTCGCTCCAGAAGTCCTGGCTCAATTGGCCATCCTGACGTTGCAGCCAGGCGATGTAATCGCGATAACGGCCGCCGGCATTCGCCGGTGTGCGGCCGCTATAGCGTTGCAATACTTCGCCGAGCAACTGCGAGTTGCTCCAGCCGTCCATCAGGATGTGGTGATGGGTGTAAATCAGGTGCCATTGGTCGCTGCCGGTCTGCACCAGCACCAGGCGCAGCAAGGGCGCACAGGCCAGGTCAAAGCCTTGCGCTCGCTCGGCATCGGCCAGCGCCGCGAGGGCCGCCGGCTGATCGTCGCGGGCGCGCCAATCCAGTGTGGCGAACGGCAGTTGCACCTGCTTGTGCACGATCTGCAGCGGTTGCGCCAGTTCGCCCTGCCAGACGAAACCGCTGCGCAGGATATCTTGCGCATCGACGGTGGCCTGCCAAGCGGCGCGGAAGCGCTCGGGATCAAGGCCCTGCACGTCGACGCGCAACTGGTTGATGTACTCACCCGCCGCCTGTTCGTACAGGGTATGGAACAGCAACCCTTGCTGCATGGGCGACAGTGGATAGAGATCGTCGAGCTGACCGGCCGGCACCGGCAGCGCATCCAGTTGCGCCTGGGTCACCCGCGCCAGCGGGAAGTCCGAGGGTGTGGCTTGCGCGGCCGGCAAGGTGCAGCAGTGTTCGATCAGCGCGTGCAGTTCGCTGGCATAGTGGTCCACCAGTTGCTGCACGGTCGCGCTGTCGAACATCTCGCGGCTGAAGCCCCAGCTCATCGACAGTTCGCCGCCATAGACCTGGCCTTCAACCGTCAGCCAGTTGGCCAACGGCGCCGCCAGATCCTGCGCCACACCGCTGGTTTCGGCAGACGGCACAAACAAGGCCGCCTCGTCGAACTGACGGTCGAACTGGCCCAGGTAGTTGAAGGTGATCCGCGGTGGCGCCAGTGCCGCCAGCTCGGCGCGTATTGCCGGGGCCGCCAGATGACGCAACACGCCATAGCCCAGGCCTTTGTCCGGCACCGCGCGCAGTTGCTCCTTGATCGACTTGATCGAACCGTCGAGATCATCGTTGGCGGTGAGGTTGACTGCGAACAGGCTGGTGAACCAACCCACGGTGCGGCTCAGGTCAATGTCATCGAACAGGTCTTCGCGGCCATGGCCTTCAAGCTCGATCAGCGTGCCCGCCTGACCGGTCCAGCGACTGAGGGTACGGGCCAACGCGGTGAGCAGCAGATCATTGACCTGCGTGCGGTACGCGGCGGGCGCCTGTTGCAGCAACTGACGGGTACGCTCGGCGTCGAGTCGCCATTCGATTTTTTCACCCTGCGCATTTTGCAGGCTGGCGTGAGGTCGGTCGCACGGCAGGTCCTTCGCATCCTGATGTTGGGTTTTCCAGTACATCAGTTGTTCATCGAAGCGCTGCGCTTGCTGTTCGAGCCGTGCAGTCCAACCCTGGAATGCACTGGTTTTCGGCGCCAGCTCAACGCCGCCGCCTGCCGCCAATTGTTCGTATGCCTGTTGCAGATCTTCCAGTAATACGCGCCAGGACACACCGTCGACCACCAAGTGGTGAATGATCAGCGCCAGGCGCTGGCTGCCATCGGCCAGCGTGACCAGCAAGGCTCGCAACAGCGGGCCGCTTTGCAGGTCAAGGCTACGCTGCGCCTCGTTGCACAAGGCATTCAAGTGTTCAGCCGATTCGGCAGCGCGTAGCCACAGATCAGCGCTTGCCACCGGAGCATCATGATTTTGCTGCCAGCCCTCGGTGCTTTCGGTAAACCGCAGGCGCAAGGCATCGTGGTGATTGATGATGTGCGTCAGCGCTGTATCGAGCCACTGCGCATTCAAGGCCTCACGCGGGGTCAGCAGCAGCGATTGGTTCCAGTGTTCGCGCACCGGCATCCCGCGGCTGAAGAAATGCTGCTGGATCGGCCCGAGCACGGCATCACCGGTCACCGGTCCCTGATCCACCGCCGAGCGATTATCGAGGGTGGCGACCAGTGCCAGGCTGCGTACGGTCTGGTACTGGAACAGGTCACGCGGGCTGATGCGGATGCCAGCCTGCCGCGCACGGCTGACCACCTGGATGGAGATGATCGAGTCGCCGCCCAGTTCGAAGAAGTTGTCTTCGAGCCCCACGCGCTCAAGGCCGAGCACATCCTCCCAGATCGCCGCCAGGGCTTTTTGCAGCGCATCCTGTGGCGCCACGAACGCTTGCTGCGGTGCAGCGTCCGGCAACGGCAAGGCCTTGCGGTCGAGCTTGCCGTTGGCGGTCACTGGCAGCTTCACCAGCGGCATCAGATGGGTGGGCACCATATATTCCGGCAGGCTGTTCAACAGCCACGCTTTCAACGCCGGTTGCCATGGGGTCGTTGGCTCGTCGCCTTCCAGCACCAGGTACGCCACCAACTGTTTACCGCCCTGCACCAGCACCACGGCCTCGCGTACCAGCGGGTGTTGCATCAGGCGGGTCTCGATCTCACCGAGTTCGATACGCAGGCCGCGCAGCTTGACCTGGTGATCGAGGCGACCGAGGTATTCGATCACACCATCGACGCGCAGGCGCACCCGGTCGCCGGTGCGATACAGCCGCGCACCCGCAAGGAACGGGCATGGCACAAAACGCTCGGCGGTCAGCGCCGGGCGACGGTGGTAACTGCGGGCCAGCCCGGTGCCGCCCAGGTAAAGCTCACCGGCGACACCGGCCGGTACCGGGTTCAGTTGCGCGTCCAGTACATAGGTGCCCAGGTTGGCGATGGGCCGGCCGATCGGCACGCTGTCGGCACCTTCGTCGATGCAGGTCCAGTGAGTGACGTCGATGGCCGCTTCAGTCGGGCCGTAGAGGTTGTAAAGACCAGCGCCGGGCAGCTTGGCGAATACCTGCAGCTGCGCATCCAGCGCCAGCGCCTCGCCGCTGCATACGATGCGCTTGAGGCTGGCGCAGGCCTGCACGCCCGGCTCATGGATAAATGCCTGGAGCATCGACGGCACGAAGTGCAGCGTGGTGATGGCGTGCTCGCCAATGGTCTCGATCAGGCGTGCCGGCTCGCGATGCGCGCCGGGCGCTGCGACCACCAGCCGTGCGCCGCTCATCAACGGCCAGAAGAACTCCCACACCGACACGTCAAAGCTGAACGGGGTTTTCTGCAACACCGCGTCGCTGGCGTCCAGGCCATAGGCTTGCTGCATCCAGCACAGGCGGTTGACCAGCGCGCGATGGCTGTTGCCGGCGCCCTTGGGTTTGCCGGTAGAGCCGGAGGTGTAGATCACATACGCAAGGTTCAGGGCCTCCACGTTGACGGCCAGTGATTCGTCGCTGTAGCCGTCGAGCCAGCCTTCTGCCTGGTCCAGGGCAATGACGCTGATGGTGTCGACCGGCAAGGTCGCCAGCAGGCTGTGCTGGCTGAGCAGCAACCGTATGCCGCTGTCTTCGATCATGTAGGCCAGGCGGTCGCGGGGGTATTCCGGGTCCAGCGGGACGTAGGCGCCACCGGCCTTGAGAATCGCCAGCAGGCCGACCACCATTTCGATGGAGCGCTCGATGCAGATCCCCACCAGTACGTCCGGTCCAACACCCTGCTCGCGCAAGGCATGGGCCAACCGGTTGGCGCGCGCGTCGAGCTGAACGTAGGTCAACTGCGTCGCGCCGAACACCAGAGCAATGGCGTGCGGAGTGCGTTGCACCTGATCGTCGATCAAATGGTGAATGCCACGTTCGGTCGGGTACGTCGCGGCCGTCTGGTTCCAGTCATGCACCAGCACGTGCTGCTCTGTGGCTTCGAGCATCGACAGTTCACCGATGCGCTGGCTGCCATCGGCGACCATCGCCTGCAACAGGTTGAGCCAATGCCGGGCCATGCGCTCGATGGTGGCGGCGTCGAACAGGTCGTTGGCGTAGGTCAGTGCAGCGTGCAGGGTGCCGGATTTTTCGAAGGTGTCCAGGCTCAGGTCGAACTGGGTGGTGCGGCCTTGCCATTGCACCAGCGACAACTCAAGCCCGGAAGCGGTGTTGACCGCAGCGATGTCCGCCACTTGCGGCTGGTGGTTGTACATCACCTGGAACAGCGGCGTATGGCTCAGGCTGCGCTCGACTTTCAAGGCTTCTACCAGGCGCTCGAACGGCAATTCCTGGTGAGCCTGGGCGCCCAGCGCGTGTTCCTTGATGCTTTGCAGCAGTTGGTCGACGCGGGTTTGCCCGGTCAGCTCGGTGCGCAACACCTGGGTGTTGACGAAGAAACCGATCAGCCCTTCAACTTCGCTGCGATTACGGTTGGCAATCGGCACGCCAACCCGAATATCGCCCTGGCCGGTGTAACGGTGCAGCAGCACATTGAACGCGCCAAGCAGCAGCATAAACAAGGTGACATTGTGTTTTTGCGCGCAACTGCGCAGCTGCGCGGCCAACGCCGGGTCAATCGCAAAATCATGCCGGGTGCCCTGGTAGCTGGGCATCGTCGGGCGCGGATGGTCGATGGGCAACTCCAGTACCGGGTGCTCATCCCCCAGGCGTGCCTGCCAGTATTCCAGCTGACGGGCCTGCTCGCCGGCCTCCAGCCAGCGGCGCTGCCACAGGGCGTAGTCGCTGTACTGGATCGGCAGGGCCGACAGTTGCGGCGGCTCATTGCGCTCATGGGCGTCGTAGCAGCGGATGAACTCGTCGATCAGCACGTTCATCGACCAGCCGTCGGAGACGATGTGGTGCAAGGTCAGCAGCAATACGTGCGCCTGCTCCGCCAGTTTGAGCAATTGCACCCTCAGCAACGGGCCGTTGGCCAGGTCGAAGGGCAGCAGCGACTGGCGGGTGGCGGCCTGCATCACCGCCTGCTCACGCTCGGCGGGTGCCAGGGCACTGAAGTCCAACTGTTCAACCACCAGCGGCGACTGCATGGCCACTTGCGACAGGCGCTCGTCTGCCTGGGGCTGGAACACCGTGCGCAAGGTTTCATGGCGGGCCACCAGGCTGGCGAACGCTTGCTCGATCGCCGGCAGGCTCAACGCGCCCTTGAGCCGCACCGCGCCAGGCAGGTTATAGGCGCCACTGGCCGGGTCCAGTTGCCAGAGAAACCACATCCGCTGCTGCGCGTAGGACAGCGCCTGGCGGTCGGCTGCAGCCACCCCTGCCGGGATCGGAAACCGGGAAAAATCCACCCCTTCCTTGTGCAGCGCCTGGAGGAACATCTGGCGTTTTTCCAGGGGCAACCCGATAAACCGGCGAGCAAGTTTCAAGGAGTCTTCAGCGTTCATTTCTTGGGATCCGGGGCAATAGGCAGGAAGCACAAAGGCACGTCGTCCCTATAAAACGAATCCGGAGGGGAAAAATTAGCGGGGGATTGGGGGCGCAGACCACGGTGTCATCAAGGGTTACATCAAACACCGAGTCGCTCGGCGAGGCTGTCCTATCATTGACGCAACCCATCATTTGCAACTACATTTAGTTACAGGCAAGGATCGCCGTGTCGAAAAATGAAAAGCTGCTGGCCAAACTGTTCAATGAGCAATCGGCCTTTACCTGGTCCGAACTCGTCACGCTGCTGCGGCGCCTGGGCTACACGCAAATCGAAGGGGCGGGTAGCCGGGTCAGCTTCGACAAGGGCGACCCCAGTGCAATGATCACCCTGCACAAGCCTCACCCCGGCAACGAACTGAAACACTACATTCGGCGCCAGGTCATCGAACAATTGAAATCAGGAGAACTGATTCAGTGAACAACCAGCTGAAACACAAAGGCTACATCGGCTCCATCGAAGCCAGCATCGAAGACAACTGCCTGTTCGGGAAGCTGCTTTTCATCAAGGCCCTGGTCAGCTACGAGGGAAAAACCGTCGCCGAGTTGGACACGGCTTTTTGCCACGCCGTAAACGACTACATCGAGACCTGCCAGGCCCTTGGGCAAACACCGGAAAAGCCCTGCAAGGGTTCGTTCAACGTCCGTGTCGGCCATGACCTCCACTTGGCCGCTGCCCTCGCGGCAGCCCGGCAAAAAGTGACGTTGAACGATCTCACGCGGCAAGCGCTGAACGAATTCCTGCAACATCGCGGCGCACTGGTGACAGGGTAATCACCCCAACCGCCGATACCCCGACAGCGCCGCCCCCAGCACCACCGCCCCCGCCGCCAGCGCCACCCAGAACCCGCTGGGTGCGCCGAAGTGGTCGATCATCCAGCCCGAGCTGGCAGCGCCGATGGCCACGCCGATGCTCAGGCCGGTGATCAGCCAGGTCATGCCTTCGGTCAGGCGGCTCGGCGGTACGATTTGTTCCACCAGGGCCATGGACACGATCAATGTCGGGGCGAAGAACAGGCCGGAGATGAAAATTGCTGCCGCCAACCCGGGAATGTTCGTCACCAGCAACAACGGCAGCGTAGTGATCGCCGTCGCCACGCCGCAGTACAGGAACTGGCGAGGCAGCGGGGATTTCAATTTCAGGGCACCAAACGCCAGCCCGGCCAGGCACGAACCGATGGCATACACCGACAACACAATGCTCGCGGCAGCCGGCTGGCCCTGATGCTGGGCGAAGGCGACGCTGACCACGTCCACCACGCCGACGATGATGCCCATGGCCATCAACAGCACCATCAGGATCAACACCGAGGGCGAAGCGATCAGCCACCGGCCATGCTCTGCGTGGTGTTCATGCACCGGCGGTTCGGTCTGGCGTTGCAGCACGAACGCGGTCACACCCACCGCCAGGAACAGCGCGGCAATCAACGGCCCCGCTTCGGGGAACAACAGCACGCACAAGCCCACCGAGACCGGCGGGCCCACAATGAACACCACCTCATCAAGCACCGACTCCAGGGCAAACGCGGTTTGCAACTTGGGCTGGCCGCGATACAGCGCGGTCCAGCGTGCCCGCACCATGGCCGACATGTTGGGCATGCACCCGGCCAGGGCGGCGAAGATGAACAGCGTCCAGCTCGGCGCCTGCATGCGGGTACAGAGCAACAACAGCAACAGCGCACCGCCGCCGATGGACGCCGCAACCGGCAACACCCGCCCCTGGCCATAACGGTCCACCAATCGCGAAACCTGGGGCGCACAGAACGCCGTGGCCAGCGCGAAGGTGGCCGTCACCGCACCGGCCAGTCCATAACCGCCATGCACTTGCGACAGCATAGTGATCAAGCCGATCCCGGTCATGGAGATCGGCATGCGGGCGAGCATGCCCGCCCATACAAAAGCCCTGGAACCAGGCGCCTGGAATAGCTCGGCGTAGGGGTTCGCCATGGTGTGTAACCTCTTCCTGAGCGCCCCGAAACTTGCTATTCGCAAGTTTCGGGGCAAAATACATACGATGCGTATGTGACAAATCATGCGTAACATACGCGCCGTATGTCAATCACCTATTGTGAGCCTTACCCATGAGCCGAGCCCGTGCCGAGATGATTGAAGACACCCGCGCCCGCCTGATCGCCAGCGCCCGCCAGGCCTTCGCCACACACGGCTACGCCCAGACATCGATGGACGATTTTACCGCTCGCGCCGGCCTGACCCGGGGTGCGTTGTACCATCATTTTGGCGACAAAAAGGGCTTGCTGGCGGCGGTGGTTGCCCAGCTCGACGGTGAAATGGACGCGAGCCTGCACCGTATCTCCGAACAGGCCGACACCCCCTGGGACGGCTTCTGCGAACGTTGCCGGGCCTATTTGCGCATGGCCCAGGATGCCGAGATCCAGCGCATTGTGCTGCAGGATGCCCCGGCGGTTTTGGGCGCAACCGACCAGCAGCAATGTGTGGATTCGCTGCGCAGCTTACTTGATGACCTGATGCAAGCGGGCCTTATCGAGCAAGCCTGCAGCCAGGCGTTGGCGAGGCTGATCAACGGCAGCCTGGTGAGCGCATCGCTGTGGATCGCCCAGGATGAACACCCGGGCGAGCGACTGGAAGAAGCCTTGCAAGGGCTGGAGTTGCTGTTGCGTGGCTTGAAGCCCTCGGCCTAGGTGCGCCGCAACAGCAACGCCGCCACCGCACAGGCGGCCAACGCCACACACGCCAGAAAGAAGGCATCGCTGTAGGCCATTAAAAACGCCTGATGGCGAATGCTCTGGTCCAGCAGGTTCAGCACCACTTGATGCTCCGGCAGTTGTTGCTGCAGTACTGCGCCACCAGGCAGTTGCTGCTGCAGGGCCGGGTCGAACAGCGTCACCGACTCGCCAATGCGCGCCGAATGCACGCGCTCACGCACCACCACCAATTGCGCCAACAGCGCCGTACCCACCGCACCGCCCAGGTTGCGCAACATCGAGAACACCGCCGAGGCCGACCCGGCCTGCGCCTTGGCCAGGCCATGTACCGCCAGTACCGACAACGCCACCATGATCAACGGTTGGCCCATACCGCGCACCACGATCGAGGGCACGATCACGTTGCTGGCGCTGTCTGCCGACAGGTGCGCGCCCATCCAGCAGCCCAACGCCATGATCGCGAACCCCGACGCCACCAGCATTTTAGCGCTGACCCATTTCATCAGGCGCGGTAGAAACGGCGCCATGATCAGCTGCACCAGCCCATACGCAATCAGGCTCACGCCGATTTCGCGGGCGTTGTAGTGCTGCAATTGCGACAGGTAGTTGGGCACCAGAAACACCAGGCCGTAGGTGCTGGCGCCAAAGATAAACATCGCCACGCTGGCCACGCCAAAGTTGTAGTGCCCCAACAGCCGCAGGTTGATAAAGGCATGCGCACCCCATAACTGACGAGCAACGAAGCCGATCAATCCCACCACCGCCACCAGCGTCATCCACACGATATAGGGCGAGCCAAACCAGTCCTTGCGCCCGCCCTCCTCCAGCACAATCTGCAACGCCCCCAGCCCCAGCACCATGCAGCCGATACCCAGCCAGTCGCCCTGGCGCAGCAGGCTCAGGTTCATCGGCTGGCGGTCGATGGACCAGGCCACTGCCGCCAGCAGTGCGACCCCCGGGAACAGTTGCAGGTAGAAGATCCAGCGCCAGGAATACGCGTCGGTCAGCCAGCCGCCAATCGACGGCCCGGCCGCCTGGGCAACGCTGTTGGCCAGGCTGAACAACGCCATGCCCAGCGGGATCTTGCTGGCGGGCAGCTCAGTGATGATCAGTTGGAATGACAACGGGATCAGCACCGCCCCGGCTGCGCCCTGAACCACCCGGATAACAATCATCACTTGCAGGTTCGGCGACAGCGAACACGCCACCGAAGCCACCAAAAATATCCCGGAGCCCCACAGCATCACGCGGCGCAGGGAGAACACCTGCACCAGCCAGGCCGTCAGGGGGATCATGATGATTTCCGCCACCAGGTAGGCCGTGGAAATCCATGAGCCTTCCTCAAACGTTGCGCCCAGCGCGCCTTCGATTTCCGGCAGCGCCGCGCTGGTGACGTGCACGTTCATCCCGGCCATGAAGCAGCCGAACAGCCCACCGATCACCGCGACCCAGGCGCGAAACGGCACACGCCCTTCAACCTCCATGGACGTGCTCCTGCGCGCTACCGGGCCGGGTATCGACCGTGGCGATGACCGACATGCCCGGCAAAACCCGCGATTCACCAGGCTCCAGGCGGATCTTCACCGGGAACCGCTGGACGATCTTGGTGAAGTTGCCGGTGGCGTTGTCTGGCGGCAACAGCGCAAATACCGCACCGGAGCCGGGAGCGATGCTTTCCACTTTGCCGCGCCAATGCGCACCGGCAAAACTGTCCACCGCGATTTCTACCGACTGCCCGGGCGACATGTGCTGCAACTGGGTTTCCTTGTAGTTGGCAATCACATAGGCCTGCTCCACCGGCACCACCGCCAGCAGCGGCAGGCCGGGCATCACGTATTGCTGGCGACGGACCTTGCGCTGGCCTACCACGCCATCGAAAGGCGCACGGATCTCGGTGTCTTTCAGCGCGTTGCGGGCCAGGGCCAGGTTGGCCTGGGCTTCGCCGATGCGCGCCTGGTGTTCAAGGATTTGCGCCTGTGCCTGTTGACGACGCGCCTGCACGACCTGCAGCTGTGCCTGCTGGCGCGCTACCTGAGCGCTCGCTTGTGCCAGCGCTGCCTGAGCCTGGGCCTTACTGGCACTGACGGTTTCCAGGTGCTGGGCGCTGGCGACCTGTTGCGCGACCAATTCACGATAGCGCTGGTAATCGAGCCCCGCGCGCCGGGCCTCGGCCTCGCCGCTGCTCAAGGCCGCGCGGGCCTGGGCAATACGTTGCCGTTGCTCGCTCATTTGTGCGTCGAGGGTTTGCACCGAGGCCAGTTGCGCCGTCGCCGCCGCCTGCGCCTGTTGCAATTGCGCCTGGGCGCTGTTGAGCCGCTCGGTAAAATCCCGGTCGTCGATACGCACCAACAGGTCCCCGGCCTTTACCGGCTGGTTATCTTCCACCAGCACCTGGGCCACATACCCGGCGATCCGTGGGCTGATGGCGACCCAGTCGGCACGCACGTAGGCGTCGTCGGTTTCTTCAAGAAAGCGCCCCCACTGCCACCAATACCCGGCAAAGGCTGCCAGCCCCAACAGCGTGGCGAGCGAGGCCGTGGCTATCAGGGCGCGACGATGGCGCTGCATAACTGACAGGCGAATGGGTTCAACAGCCTGGTTCATGGCTTGGCTCCAGCAACGATAGGTAAGGGGGCGGTTTGTTCGTCACGCTGCCAGCCGCCACCGAGGGCCTGGAACAGGTCGATCTGGCG